>JANOLP010000288.1:0-10399 GCA_031419835.1 Pseudomonadota bacterium
CGAAAGATTGCCCAGGGTCTCGTTCTTGACCGTGCCGCTTTCGCGGTAACTGCGACGCAGCAGATGGGTGCGATAGACTCGATCCTTGTACTTGCGAGTCGTAGTGACCACGTGAGCGGTTCCGGTGCGAGTAGGCATGCAGAAGAATATAACCGAAATATCACGCAATGTCAACACTATTTAGTGACTACAAAACGAAGCAAAAAAAGGCCGCCTCACCGCGATATTCCACAACAATGACGGGCACTTAGGTGATCTGCAGTGACTACGAAACGACAGGAACTTCAGACTAAACCTAAGCTCACCCTCACCCCCGCCCCTCTCCCGCCGAGCGGGAGAGGGAGTAGTCCCCTCGCCCCTCCGGGGAGGGGTGGGGGTGAGGGGCAAGCCGTCCTTAAAACAAGCATCGGTCAAATTGGGTTCATGGAAAGCGAACGCGAAGCAATCTTGCGCGCGCAGCGTGCACCGCCGTCTTAAAACTGAGATCGCCATGTCGCGCTTCTCGCGATGACAAGCTCAGCCGAGGGTCCCCGTTACAATTCGCCGCCATCCTTAGAATGTGGCTACTCGCTACGATTGCGTGCTCTACGACAAAACCGGGATAAATCGAATCTATTTTTCGCAACGCAATACACCACGCGAACTATTGCCCACACCACCCAGTATTCATGCGGTTCTCCAAGCATGCACGGCCAAGCGATAAGCTGGGCGCGCCTCACAGGGCACGTGATTATGGTGAGACTAATTTCAGGCCATCGGATTATTGGGTCATAACCCCCAATATTTGGGTGTTATATTCCCCAGTATTGGGTTATATGACGTAATAAGTGTGAAATTATTTCATATTAAAACCTCGCAATAAAATAAATTATATAATTAAATCAATATGTTAATATAAATATGTCGGCATAGTCTGTGTGTTGGCACGCCGAATGCGTTATCTATATTGTGGGAAACAAAGCCACATACTAAACGAAACACCAAACCGTTCCACTCAATTTTGTTTTAAGGAGATTTAACATGTTGACCAAAACCAAACTCGCAATCGCTTTAGCTACTTTCGGCCTCGGATTTGCAACCTCGTCGTTTGCCCTCGTTAGCGCGAACACGTTCAATGATGTTCAAGCCACCGCCGTTAGCCAAACTCAAGAAACGCAAACAATCGCCCGGCGCGGTCGTGGTGCAGACGACAAACCCGGTGACGATCGTGGCGTTCACGCGCCCGGTCACCCGCTAAGCCAAGATGTTGACGTTGTTGCTCGTCGTGGCCGTGGCGCCGACGACAAGCCGGGTGATGACCGCGGCGTTCATGCGCCGGGCCATCCGCTTAGCCAAGACGTCGAAATTGTAGCGCGGCGCGGACGGGGTGCCGACGATGCGCCCGGACATATCCGTCAAGAAGATCGCCGCGCTGACCGCAGACAGTCGTAATTATCAAGCTCCTCCTCCTGCGCTATATGACGCTCAGAGTATGACGCAGGCATTCAAACCCCGGCCCGCAATAAAAATCAGGGCCGGGGTCTTTCTAAGAACTGTTTAGCCAGACGAACTGCGAGGACGAAATGAAAACTACCCAACCTTTACTCAAGCTCAGCGCGGCATTGTTAGTCGCTTCCATGTTTGCTGCGCAATCCTACGCCGGCGAGGGATTTGGTATGAGCACCGGTACCCACGATCGCGGCAGCGCCAGCGATTTGTTCGTCAAGCCCGATTCGCGGATTTTGCCAATCAGCGCGAGCTTCGAGACCGAGCGCTTCTTGTACACCGGCACTGTTTCCTACCTGCAAGTCAATGGCTTACGCGGGGTACCCGGTTACGACTATCGCTGGGTCAAATCGGCGCGCAACGACTCTGGTACGCCGTTGGCAGATTTTGTCGCACAAGACGTCGATACCGCGCTCACCTACAAAGTGCCGCGGACCTTGTTGGGCGGTTGGAATCTGGATGTGACCGGCGGGCTGAAGTTTATTAACGGCGATCTGCTGAACACAAAAACTATTCTGAAAAATTATTCTCTGCAACTCGCCTTCAACCGCGAGTTCGGCCGGTTCAGCGCCGAGACCGGCGTGGGTTATCGGCTGCGCGACAACCCGAAAGGATTCAATTATCAAAACAGCGCGAATGCTTATGTCGGCGGCGGCTATCAATTCAGTCCTAGCACTAAGTTAGAAATGTACCTCGACGTCCGCCAAGGCGCGCAAATCGGTTCGGCGAATGAGGCGGAAGTAACGGCGTATTTCAGCCAACAAATGCCCGCTAAAAACCTCTCTCTGCATGCCTATGCGTTCAAAGGCGTCAGCCAAGAAAGCCTTGATCTGGAAACCGGACTCATGCTGAAGCTGTGTTTCTAGGGAGGCTCACATGGATACGCTGTTGAAATATTTGTTGATCACACTGCTAGCGGTTTCACTCACGCCCGCGTTGGCCGTCACGATCTTGCTCACGGTTCCGCTGCTGGCCGCCGAAACCATCGCGGACGCAATGCGATCGCTGCCGAAACGGCGAACGCTTGAGCCACACCGGTTCGAGCAAGCGAAAATTTATCACCCCAATCGAATTATTTTAAATGGCGGCAATTCAACTTATTAGATAGCCATTTTGCATCAGAGGAAAACATGAAAATAAGCGTAGTGGGAACCGGATACGTCGGCTTGGTCAGCGGCGCATGTCTAGCCGATGTCGGCAATGACGTGCTGTGTCTAGATGTCGACGCGCAGAAAATTAAACGCTTGAACGACGGCGATATTCCGATATACGAGCCGGGACTGGAAGCCGTCGTTGCACGCAATGTCAGCGCCGGCCGCCTGCGTTTTACCGACGATATCGCCGGCAGCGTCGCATTTGGCGACGTGCAGTTCATCGCCGTCGGCACGCCGCCGGGTGAAGACGGATCGGCCGACCTAAGCCATGTTCTCGAGGCAGCGCGTAACATCGGCCGCCATATGATTGAGAGCAAGGTGATCGTGGATAAATCCACGGTGCCGGTCGGAACCGCGGATAAAGTCAGAGACGCAGTTCGCGCCGAACTGAAGCGGCGAGATAAGAATGTCGATTTCTCGATCGTTTCGAATCCGGAATTTCTCAAAGAAGGCGCCGCGGTGGAAGATTTTATGCGCCCGGATCGCATCGTTGTGGGTGCGGACGACGAGCGGGCGATCCGCGTGATGCGCGCGCTCTATGCGCCATTTCAGCGCAACCACGAGCGCATTATGCTGATGGATATTCGTTCCGCCGAGCTCACCAAATACGCGGCAAACGCCATGCTCGCCACGCGCATTTCCTTCATGAACGAATTGGCATTGCTTGCCGAGCGGCTCGGCGCCGACATCGAGCAAGTACGGCGCGGCATCGGCTCCGATCCGCGTATCGGTTACGATTTCCTCTATCCCGGATGCGGCTACGGCGGTTCGTGTTTTCCTAAAGATGTCCAGGCGCTGCTGCGCACAGCAAACGACAGTGGGATGCACTTGGAAATTCTCGGCGCGACCGAGGCAGTCAACGAACGGCAAAAGAGCGTATTGCTTGACAAAATTAAGCGTCGTTTTGGGGACGACTTGCGCACGCGACGATTCGCGATCTGGGGTTTGGCGTTTAAACCGAATACCGACGATATGCGTGAGGCGCCCAGCCGCGTTCTAATCGAAGCGCTGTGCCAGGCCGGCGCAACCGTGACGGCCTATGACCCCGCAGCGATGGGCGAAGCGCGACAACTCTTCGGCAACGACGCGCGGATACGTTTCGCCCAATCGCCCATCGACGCGCTACAGGATAGCGACGCGTTAGTCATCGTGACAGAATGGAAAGAATTTCGCAGCCCGGATTTTGTCGCCATTAAAACGACGCTACGCGAAGCCGTGATATTCGACGGACGAAACCTGTACGAGCCGGCGACGGTGCGTGACGCGGGGCTAGAGTATTACGCCATTGGACGCCTTTAAGCGAGATGAATTAAACAACCTCTGAAGAGCCGCATGGATATTATCTCTACAAGCACTATCCCCGCACAAGCAATCTGCGTGCGGCCGCTGGCATGGCACTTCATGGGATTGAATTTCCGCGACCGAGGATTGTAGGTTGACCGAGCCCGCAAAAAAACGAATCCTCTATTATTGCCAAAGCTTAGTCGGCATTGGCCATCTGACCTGTAGTTTGCGCATTATTGGAGAGCTGCTTGAGCATAGTGAAGTCGATCTTATTCAAGGCGGGCTAGGCAGCGGCGCGAGTTTGCAGCACGAGGGGTTTCGCAATCTATGCTTGCCGACCTTGCTGCACGATCATGAAACCGGCGGCTTTGTCGATCCGGACGACGCGCGCGATACCGATGATGTGTGGGCCGCGCGTCAACATGAAATTACAAATTTTCTGCGCTTGCCTTATCACGCCATCGTCGTCGAGTTCTATCCTTTCGGCCGGCGGCGCTTCAAAAGCGAAATTCAGGGATTGTTTAAAACCGTGCGCAAACGCTGCGGGCCAGTGCCGATCTTCACATCGGTACGCGAAGTACTGATCCCACGCGCAATCGAAAAAGAACGCCGCATGGCGGAGTCGGTCAAAAAATATATTCACACCGTCTTCATTCGCGGCGATCCCGGTATCGTCCGCTTTGACGAAACGTTTTCGTTGGCCAACGAGATTGCGGATCGTCTGTGCTACACCGGCTACATTAGCCCGCCGCCGCCAACGTCGCGTCCGGCGCGAAAAAAACAAATTCTCGTCAGCCAAGGCGGCGGCAATGTGGGACGAGAATTGTTGGAAGGCGCGATCGGCGCTGCTGCGTTGATGCCCGAGTTTTCGTTTTTATTGGCGACGGGATCGCGCACCAGCGAAGCGGAAATGGCGCAACTACGTAACAGCGTGCGCAGTAACAACGTTGAAATCACGCCGTTCTTAGCCGATTTTCAGCACCATCTGATGGAATCCGCCGTCTCGATCAGCATGGGTGGCGATAACACGCTGCTCGATGTGTTGAGCGCGCGCACGCCCGCGCTTGCCTATCCCTATCAAGGCAATAGCGAGCAGGGATTTCGCATCAAGAAATTTGCCGAAGCCGGTTTATTGCACGCGCTGGACGGCGGTGATCTCGTCGCCGAACGACTTAAAGAAAAGATTAAGCTTGCGTTGGATACGCCCTATCCCACCCGCGAATTCGCCACGAATGGCGCATTCGTCACCAGTGAAAAAATAAAAACCGTTTTGGCACAAACCGCTTAACACCGAAATGAATGTTGTGAACGCGATCGTCACCGAAAATCAAAAACTCGGCACGCGCAACTGGCAACTCACACGTCCAGCAACTAAGCGCGAAATTGAAGGCTACGCGTCTGCCACCAGCATCAATTGCGGCGAGCGCATCGATTTGTATGTCAACACCGAGTCGCCCAATTTCACGCTGGAAGTTTTTCGCATGGGCTGGTATGGCGGCCTGGGCGCAAGACGAACCTTCGGTCCGGTCGAAGTACCGGGCACGGTGCAGGTCATGCCCATCATGGATCCCGAAACGGGCCTGATGGATTGTGCTTGGATCAATCCATTCACGCTAACGACAAATGCAGCCGACTGGCTCAGCGGCGTCTATCTGGCGCGGCTCACGACCTCGGACAATGGCGCGCAGAGTTATATTATTTTCGTCGTACGCGATGACGAGCGCAAATCGGGACTGCTCGTTCAACTCGGCGTAACGACCTACCAAGCCTACAACTATTGGGGCGGCAAGTCGCTCTATAACTAGGGCAGTTCGGACGGCAAACGCGCACAGAAAGTCTCGTTCAATCGCCCATACGCGGCCAATGCGCAAAACCCGGCGGCCGCTTACGGCATGGGCGCAGGCGAATTTTTGACCAACCTGCAACCCCATCCCGACACTTACAAAGTCAGCAACGCCGGCTGGGATTACAACATGGTGCGCTGGCTGGAGCGCGAAGGTTTTGATATCACGTATTGCACCAATCTCGATACCCATTGCGCGCCGATTCTTTTGCAGCGCCATGCCGCCTGGCTTACCATCGGCCACGATGAATATTGGTCGTGGGAAATGCGTGAGCATGTTGAAGCCGCGCGCGACGCCGGAATGCATTTAGGTTTTTTCACCGCCAATTGCGCCTATTGGCAAATTCGTTTCGAGGAAAGCGCCTCGTCCCGCACCGCGAATCGCGTCATGGCTTGTTACAAAAAAGCATCGCGCGATCCGCTCCGAAAAAGTGGCGACCCTTCAAAAGCCACCGATAAATGGCGCAGCGAAATGGTCAATCGGCCGGAGGAAAAACTCATCGGCGTGATGTATGCGGGCGATCCCGTCGATGCGGATATCGTTATCAACGCGCCGGAACACTGGGTTTTCTCAGGAACGGGATTAAAGTCCGGCGCAACGTTACCGGGATTGTTGGGCTACGAAGTCGATTGCGCTCATGGCCTGGGGCCGGAAAATTTGCAAATCCTGGCGGAATCGCCGTGGATCGCACTCAACGATTCGAGCAAACAGGGCGTTGCACACATGAGCATTTACGTAGCAGAAAGTGGCGCGAGTGTTTTTGCCGCAGGCTCAATTCAATGGCCTTGGGGATTGGATGATTTTAATTCACCCGCGCTGCGAACCTCACGTTTGAGCCCCGCCGCACAACAAATTACGCGCAACGTATTGGCGCGTTTTTTGTCGGACAGCTAAAAATTGTAGACAAGATCAAAGAGCAACAAATTCGCGCGCTTGCCGGCGAGGGAACCAAAAGCACTGCCCGCCTTAAAGGTGCCGAGAGTAAACGCAAGATCCACGTGCGCCCATTCGCGAAATCCAAATACCAAATCGTATTCTTGTCCGACCGCGCGACTCTTTCCGGTCAGATCTGCATTGATGCGCACGTCGCGTAATGAGTCGGCGGCGCGGGTTTGCCGATATCGGTGATAGAGTAATTCGACCGAGCTGTTTTTTAGCATCGGTAAACCAGCCGCAGCAGTAACGATGTTTAAATTCGATAGCTCGGGCCGCAACAACTCGCCGTAGTAACGAAACCGGTTCACACCAAAAAAACGCCACTTATTGTTATGCAATCCGGTCTGTCGAAACGCACTATCCACGCCATCCTTCAGGCTATCATCGCCAGAAGCCTGGGCGTAGCCGAGCGTGAACGCGGGGTGCCATGGCAATGGCGTGCGCCAACTCAATCCTAAGTCGAACGCCGTGCCGCGAACTTTGACGTCCTGCCGCGAATCGACCGTGCTCACGCCACTGTTGTTATCAAATTTAAGCACGCTATCGCGTCCGCGCACCCACCCCAGATCCGCCCAGTAACGCAAATCGCCATAGCGGTCTAACGATCGATCGCCCATGGCCCTTACGCCCAACCAAGTGAGCCGGGCATCGCTGGGATCCTCGTCAGTTTCACTGAGACGATCACCCTTACTTTCGGTCTGCGAGCGATCTTGACTGCGCAATGCGTACACCTCAATGGTTTGCTTGCTTGCCCAAAGCCAACTGCCCATCGCCATCAGGCGCGCGACGCGCTTTTGCGCCGGATCGACGCCTTGCAGGCTGGAAACCCGCGCCAGTTCTTGGCCTAAGCCAAGTTCGGCATGGAACGGCCCATGGTCGTAGTACATTCGCGCCATGTCCAAATCGGCGTCCCACCACCACTCGCGAGTTTCGCGCAGATTTTGGCGTCCCAGTTGTAAGCCGAATCCGGTGCCGCCCAATCGATCAAGAAACACCCACATCGGGCCGCGCTCGATCGACGCGTCTGCAGTAGGCTCGCTACCCGTGTGGCGAAGTTCGGCTTCGTATTTTGCTTTCGCCTCGGCGAAGAAAAACATCCGGTCGCTAAAAGGATAAAACAATTCCACTTTGAATTCGTGATCCAGATCGGTGCGCTTCTCCTTGCCGTCCGAATCATCAAGCTTGAAATTTCTGCGCTCGCGCAACGTTGCGTCATATTCGCCGGTAATCGTCAGTGGCCGGCCGAAAACGGGAAGCCGGTAAGGCTGATCCGGGCGGCGCGTATCCTGCCGCTGCGTCAAGGATTCCACGCCATTGAAGCCGGCTTGAGGCACAACGACCGGCACACCAAGCTGCGTTAACACTTTTGCGCCGCCGGACTGCATTGACGCCTGCGTGACCGCCGCCGTTATCTGCACGGTATCTTTGGGTACCGATCCGGCGGGTTGGAACGAAGTCGCCAACAACCTTGCATTAGCGGCCACGACAATGGATACGCGAATGGGCGATCCGACGGTAAGCTTATCCGGCGATATGCCTTTGAATTGCGTGATGTCGTCCCATTCGATTGTCAGCGGACCGATCTTCAATGCGCGCGCTCTAACATCCAAGGCGCTGATATAGGCAACGATCTGGCCGCGCTTCGGATCGGATTCCGATTCACGCAACTGAATGCGCTCAGCGCGCAATTCCGCGCCAGACCATACGCCGGTCACACGAAAGGTTTTCCCGACATAAAAATCACGAGCAGTCGCGATTCCGCAAAAAAGCAACGCCGTCACGCCAAGCAAAGTCTGCAATATTTTTTTCATTTGAATTTTTCTTAGTTGATGAGTGCGCGCATCGGCAAACATTTCACATGGGGATGCCCACTAACGAGTTCGAGAAATTGACGTAGCGCGGACCAATCCGCCGAGCCCATCACGGCATGATGCAACATGACGCCGACGACCGGCGAATCGGCCGCCTCGGCCAAACGCGCGCCCAGCGCAGCGCAATGGATTTCGTCGCCCTCTTTGTGCTTTGACCAATCAACACTCACGGGAACCTCAGCCATGCCGCGCACGTCCAGCGGCGTGGCGGTCACATCGCGCGATAAGGCACGAAAGCCCAGCGCACTCAGCGCGGCTACGGTTGAAGCGTCACAACGGTTCCACGGCGGCGTGAAAATCGGGTCAAGCGCCGCGCCCAGCTTGGCGCTCAGCAGTGTCGCACCTTGTTGAATATCGTCGCGTTGTTTGCTCAAGTCCCGGCTCGCACCGAATTCGCATTTGCGCCCGGTCGGTTCGTGATTAGTGTGGCTATAGCCGTGTTGATGCAAACCGAGCAAGGACGGCCGGCGATGGTAGCGGTCGAGCAGCGAAGCGGTCAGTTCGTCGTTGAGTTGCGTCGGGATGACGGCGAGGTCGACGGGAATATGAAACTCCGTAAAGCAATCGAGCAATTGATATAAATGCTGATCATTCCAACCGGCATCGTCATCGCGAAAAAACCAAGTGCTCGGCTGCTCATTTCCATCAACCGCCGCGCGCAGCGGATCAAGCCAGGCACTCATGCAGCGCGCTCGACCCAATCGATGTCGTTACCGTGGTCGCCGCGGCCTTTGTTCAACTGACCGATCAAGCTGGCCGTATTGGCCGCGCCATTCAAATCCAATTTGCATGAATTGGGTTGAAAATCTACGCACTCGAAAATTGCTTGCGCCAGCGCGGCGCCATCTAAGCGCTGCGGATGCAACAAACGCAGCGCCCCCAAATCCGAAAGACGCTCCGCGCGATTGAGTTGCTCATCTTCCCTGCCTTCCGCGTAGGGCACGACCACGGCCGGTACCCGCGACGACAAAATATCCATCGAGGTGTTGTAGCCACATTGGCTCACCGATACCGCAGCGTGACGCATTTCCAAACACAGGTCCGGCACGGATCGAATGATTTCCAAACCCGTGCGACCTTCGGCCGCCGTCCGCAACGCTTGCCATTGCTCTTCCGGCAGAAACGGCCCGGTGACTAAGCGCATCGGCATCTTATGTTGTTGCCATAAAATATCTTGCGCCTCAAGTGCCGCGCAAAAGAGCGGGTAACCGGCCATGCCGCCACCGGCGGAAACCAACACATGATTGCGCCGCGTTGTTGCTTGCAGTTGTGCGCGTTGCGGCAACACAAAGCCCGTGTGAAATACCGGGATGCGCAACGGCTGGCGCGGGCTAAATGATTCCTCCAGCCGCGCAAATAACGGATCGGAATGCACCAGTACCGCATCGAAATAGCGATCGCTAATCCAGCGAGCGCGATCGTCGTGGTGCTGCCGATCGGGACGCGCGTTCACTAAAATATCGCGCACGCTGGTCATGACTAACGACCGGCGTTGGCGCTGACGCGCCGCCTTGAGCAAGGGCAATAATTCGAACGCAAATTTTTTCCGCCCAAACGGAAACAACTCGATCAACACGACTTGCGGATCGATCTTCGCAAATGCTTTCAAAACCGATTCGCGGCGGACCTGCTTGGCGCCCTCTACGCTGAAACGAGCGTCGCGGCTGATCAAGTTGTGGCCATCGATCATACCCAGCGGCGGTAAATCGATGACCGTTACGCCATCGGGTGCGCGTAGGCCCGGCGGAAACGGCCCGCCGTTGAGAAACACGACGGCGAATTCCTCGGCAAGCGCCTGCGCCAGCGCAAACGAACGCGTCAAATG
>JANOLP010000289.1:0-1547 GCA_031419835.1 Pseudomonadota bacterium
AAAGCGGTCTTCACCGCCGTTGAACACAAAATCGATGTGCAAACATTGGAAGAAATAGATGCCAACGGCGTGTTGAAACTGAACGACATCGGCACGGTAGCGATCAAGCTGCAACAACCGCTCGCGTTCGATTCTTATCAAGATAATCGCGTCACCGGCAGTTTCATCGTCATCGATGAAATCACCAACCACACCGTCGCCGCGGGGATGATTCGGTGAGCGGAAAAGTTTATTTAGTCGGCGCCGGCCCCGGCGCGCCGGATCTGCTGACGCTACGCGCCGCCAAATTGCTCGCGCAAGCAGACATCGTTTTTTACGATGCGTTGGTTCATCCCGATACCATCGCGTTAGCCGAACGAGCAGTAAAAGTCGCCGTCGGCAAACGCTGCGGCAAAGCCTCTACCGCGCAGCGCTTCATCAACAAACGCCTGGTTGATGCGGCGCAAAAACATCAAACCGTCGTGCGCTTAAAGGGCGGCGATCCCATGCTATTCGGCCGCGCGCAAGAGGAAATTCAAGCGCTCGAAGATGCCGGCATCGAATATCAAGTCGTGCCCGGCATCACCGCCGCACTCGCCGCCAGCGCGGATCTAGGCATCTCGCTGACACGTCGCGGCTTGAGCCGCAGCGTCGCGTTCGTCACGCCACGAGTCGGCCCCGGCGAAGCGGAAAATGATTGGGTACAAGCCGTGATCGCGGCGGACACCATTGCGCTCTACATGGCGAGCGGAGAGGCGGACGAAATTTCGGCACGACTGATTGCTGCGGGAAAATCGGCGAACACGCCTGTCGCAATTGTTGAAAACGCGTCGCTGCCGAATGCACGCATCGAGTTTTCCACGCTGGCGAATTTAGCTAGCACCGTCGCCGCCCTCAATCTAGAAGGCCCTGCGCTCATTTTTCTCGGCGAAGTCTATCGCCAAGGCGCTGAAGCCGCAATCGAAAAAACCGTCGCTCAAGTCAGATTCGCCGCACAAAACTGATTCGAATCATCCAGCAATTTCACTCGGAAATGTGCTGGAGAGGCGCATTAATAGTGGCTCTTGCCTCAGCGCTCTCCGTCTGGAATAGCCGGTATTCCGTAGCAGGGCAATTAGATTGTCCCTGAGATAAGACGCCTTCCCTCTTGTCATTCCCGCGCAGGCGGGAATCCATTTGGCATTTAATTTGCAACGGCCTTATGGATTCCCGCCTGCGCGGGAATGACAATGGGACCGGCCAAACTTTCCAACGCGTAGTAAGCAATTGCCTTTAAATCATATTTTCGCTAAAGTAAGAATTCCTTACTTTTGGAAAATAGCATGCTAGCGAAAATCACTTCCAAAAATCAGCTCACGTTGCCGAAGGCGATCGTGAAAGAATTTCCCGGCACTGACTATTTTGACATTCAGGCGGAAGCGGGGCGAATCGTGCTCACGCCGCTGAAATTGTCGCGGGCAGACGCTGTGCGTAAAAAGCTCGCAGCGCTAGGGATCACAGAACAGGACGTTAAAGATGCCATCAAATGGGCGCGCGATAGTAAATGAGCGATCTACGGCGCGTTGTGC
>JANOLP010000290.1:0-2165 GCA_031419835.1 Pseudomonadota bacterium
CAGCAGTTAAAAGAATTTTTTGCGTTGCGCCGTAAAATCCCCAGTTCCTCGACGGAAAGCCTTTGATATGGAAATTTTGCGAACGCCCGATTCGCGTTTTGAAAATTTGCCGGACTATCCATTTGCGCCCACCTATATCGACAATCTTTCGAGTTACGCCGGCATCCGAGTTCACTACGTTGACGTCGGCCCGCGTAATGCGACGAAAACGTTTTTGTGCTTGCACGGCGAGCCGACTTGGAGCTACCTCTACCGGAAAATGATTCCGGTTTTTACTGAGGCCGGTTATCGTGTCGTGGCGCCGGACTTTATCGGTTTCGGAAAATCCGATAAGCCGGTGGATGACGCTGTCTACACGTTTCACTATCATCGGCAAATGTTGCTTGAGTTCGTTGAGCATCTAGATTTACGCAATCTAATTTTGGTTTGTCAGGACTGGGGCGGCTTGCTTGGCTTAACATTGCCGATGACTTTCCCCGCTCGATTTTCCGGGCTATTGGTGATGAATACGACCTTGGGAACGGGGGATACCGCATTAACAAAAGGTTTTCTCGATTGGCGCGCGTGGGTCGCGAAGAATCCCGACATGGGCGTGGGCAAATTGATGTCGCGAACTTGTCCACATCTCTCGCCGCCGGAAATTGACGCTTATGACGCGCCTTTTCCCGATGAGCGCTACAAGGCGGGTGTGCGACGCTTTCCGCAACTCGTCCCGGATCAATCCAATGCCGAAGGCGCCTTAATATCGCGCCAAGCGCGTGAATGGTGGCGCACTTCGTGGCAAGGAAAAACGTTTATGGCCATTGGTATGACCGATCCCGTATTGGGGCCGGCAGTCATGCGCGACCTCGCGGCGAATATTCAAAATTGCCCAGATCCTTTTGAAGTACAAGAGGCCGGCCACTTCGTTCCGGAATGGGGCGGCGACATCGCTAAGCAGGCATTGCGGGTGCTCTAGGTGCCGCGCCAACTCACAATTTGTATCGTCGCACCATCCGGCATCGTTACCGATGACGGCGGCTTCGAGCGGATGAAGAATTTTTTTCGTTCGCGCGATGTTGATGTCATAGTTCCCGAAGCAGTTCATGCCACTCACGAGCGTTTTGCGGGTGACGATCAAACACGTATCGACGCTTTGCATGAGGTTTTCGCGCGCGACGATGTCGACATCGTCTTAGCGGCGCGGGGAGGCTACGGCTTGAGCCGTTTGCTCGATAAAGTCGACTACGATCTCTTAGCCCGCTCCGGAAAAATCTTGATCGGCCACAGCGATATCACCGCGCTATCGCTCGCGTTGCTGGCGAAAAAATCTTGCGTATCGTTTGCCGGGCCCCACGCTATCGGAGATTTTGGCGATCTTTCGCCAAGCGAATTTACCACACGGCATTTTTTCCAAGTGCTGGATTCCACGCAATCCGAGATCATCGTCGACACGCCGAATCCATATGAATTTCAGGCAAGGGGCACGCTCTGGGGCAGCAATCTTTCGTTAGTCGCGGCACTCGTCGGAACACCTTATATGCCAGATATCGACAATGGTATTTTGTTTCTCGAAGACATTAACGAAGCGCCCTACCGCGTAGAACGAATGCTCTATCAGCTTTTTCATGCCGGGATTTTGCAGCGGCAACGGGCGATTTTGTTGGGCGATTTTCGCTGCGACAATCCGAGCGCCGGAAACGGCTACGACTTGCAAAAGGTCGTCACACATTTTCGCGAACGCTTGGAAGTTCCCATCTTAACCGGCCTACCCTTTGGCCACATTCGCGACAAACTCACCTTGCCAATCGGTGCAACATGCCAGGTCAGCGCAACGAGACAACAATTCCAACTCAGTTTTTCGCAAGCCCAACGCCGCCAGAAATGATTTAAACGATGCTATAAGAGGCAATATTGGCGCGGCTCTCCAGGCATCTGTTGCGATAACCGTCAGGAGCGGACCTTCAGGACTGTCGCCGGATAGCGGCCGTCCAGCTAACAAATCAACAGTATATTGCCATTAACCCTCCGCCTTACTATAATGCGGATTGTAAGGACAAAAGGAGGTTGCAATGTCAAACGACGCCACGCTCACTAGTAAGGGTCAAACAACGATCCCCAAGGAAATTCGGGATAGTCTTGCCATGAAGGCCGGAGACCGGATGACGTTCACGTTGATGCCGGAT
>JANOLP010000291.1:0-30643 GCA_031419835.1 Pseudomonadota bacterium
AGTGGCGCTGACGGCGTGCATGCGTAAATTCATTACGATCTTGAATGCGATGTTGAAAAAACAGCAAAAATTTGGTGAACATCTCGTTAAAACCACTTGACATTGAACACAATTGCTCTCCCACGTCCGGGAGAGGGAGTATGGTCCCTTCGCCCCTCCGGGGAGAGTCGGGGTGAGGGGAATACCGCTCGCAAACTGACGGAAAAAATTAGTAATTGAATAAGGAGAATTCATGACTGCAATTGTTGAAGTAATGGCTCGGGAAATTCTCGATTCGCGCGGCAATCCTACCGTTGAAGCCGATGTGTTGCTGGAGTCCGGCGTAATCGGCCGCGCGGCGGTGCCGTCCGGCGCATCGACGGGTTCGCGCGAAGCAGTGGAGCTTCGCGACGGCGACAAGCAGCGCTATCTCGGCAAAGGCGTGTTGAAAGCGGTCGAAAACGTCAACACGGAGATCTGCGAAGCAATTATCGGATTGGATGCGTCCGAGCAAGCCTTCATCGACAAGATTTTGATCGACCTCGATGGTACCGAAAACAAATCCCGCCTCGGCGCGAACGCGATGCTCGCTGTTTCAATGGCGGTAGCAAAAGCCGCAGCGGAAGAATCGGGCTTACCGCTCTATCGTTACCTCGGCGGCGCGGGCGGTATGCAATTACCAGTGCCGATGATGAACGTCATCAACGGCGGCGCCCACGCCAACAACAGCCTCGATTTACAAGAGTTCATGATTATTCCGCATGGCTTTCAAACGTTTCGCGAAGCACTGCGCTGCGGCACTGAAATTTTTCATGCGCTGAAAAAACTCATCGATGGTAAAGGCATGTCGACCACGGTCGGCGACGAAGGCGGCTTTGCGCCGAATTTGCCGAATAACGAATCGGCGTTGCAATTGATCATGGAAGCAATCGCCGCTGCGGGTTATCAAGCCGGCACGCAAGTTTCGATCGGCTTAGATTGCGCCAGCTCGGAATTCTACAAAGACGGTAAGTACGACATCGCCTCGGAAAAACGCAAACTCAGTGCCGGCGAACTGACTGAAATGCTCGCCGGTTGGGTCGCAAAATATCCGATTATCAGCATCGAAGACGGCATGGCAGAAGGCGATTGGACCGGCTGGAAAATTCTGACGGAAAATCTGGGCAACAAAGTCCAGCTGGTCGGCGACGATTTATTCGTAACCAACACCAAGATTTTGAGCGAAGGCATTCGCCAAGGCATCGCCAATTCGATTTTGATCAAGGTCAATCAAATCGGCACGCTGACGGAAACGTTTGCGGCGATTGAAATGGCAAAACGCGCCGGTTACACATCGGTAATTTCCCATCGCTCCGGCGAAACAGAAGATACGACCATCGCCGACATCGCTGTCGCAACTAACGCCGGCCAAATCAAAACCGGCTCGCTCTCCCGCTCTGACCGGATTGCCAAGTATAATCAATTGTTGCGCATCGAAGAGGAGTTAGGCGACGTGGCCAGCTACCCCGGTCGTAGTGCATTTTTTCAACTGAAATAGCGAGACTTTATGCGCTGGCTCACCGCCGCGTTGGCCGCCTTACTGGTTGTGATTCAGTACCCGCTTTGGATCGGGAAGGGCGGCTGGTTTCGCGTGTCCGAGTTGGAAAAGCAAGTGCAAGCCCAGCTCGATACCAACACTAAACTGAAAACACGCAATGATGCCTTGCGCGCCGATGTGAAAGACCTGCAAACCGGCACGGAAGCGATCGAAGAACGCGCCCGCGCCGAACTCGGCATGGTGAAGTCCGACGAAATTTACGTGCAAGTGATCGACCCGAGCCGATCACCTATTTCTTCTCCCAAGCGCGTCGCGGCGACTGGCGATGCCATCAATTAGTCCTTGTAGTTTTCGTAGAACACGTAGTTGGTCGAATAGTCACTGATTTCGAAGTAGACTTTTTTCTCGCCCGAATCCACCTTAAAATTCTGATTTTCGTCGACGTAGCCATAGCCGTAGCGATAGGAGCGCGAGCCGCCGTCGGACGTGCCGATCGCCGTCGTCATCTTATCGATCTTGATGAAGCGCATCGCGAGCTTATCGCTTGCGTAAATATCGAGCACGCCGTTCGTGCCGGTCCAATTTTGAATCCCGCGTGAAAATTGATTCTGTTGCTCCTGCGTACAACCGACCAAGGCGGCAAGTGCGCTACTCAATACCAAAACACTTAATTGGCGTCGATTCATAAAATCTCCTTCGTTCGTTAAGCCGATGAGTCAGTGATGACTTTTGCAGCGGATATCATACTTTGTTAAGCTAACGGCGGCACCCAATCCTCGACAACATTGAAAATCCACCCACATATCCGCATCCGAATTCCTTTCGGCGACGATTACGCCATCGGACCGGGCAAGGCGGATTTGTTGGAAGCCATTGAGCGCACGGGATCCATTTCCGCGGCAGGGCGCGAGCTAAAAATGTCCTATCGCCGCGCCTGGTTGTTGGTCGATACGATGAACCGCTGTTTCCAGCATCCATTGGTTGAAACCTCAACGGGCGGTGCGAGCGGCGGCGGCGCGCAGGTTACCGATTTGGGTCGAGATATTTTGCGGCGTTTTCGGGCGATTGAGGCAAAGGCAGCGGCCTCGATACGGGACGATCTTGACGACATCGAAAAATTTCTTATTGAGCCTCGAAGAAACTAGTGTAGTGCTTCGGAATTAACGCGACATTCCTCCCCTTCAAGGGGAGGGGTAGGCGGGGTGGCCTAGGGCCATGGGGATGGGGTTTAATTGAAACGCCGAGGAACCCATCCCTATCCCAACCTTCCCCTTGAAGGGGAAGGCGTTATCGCTTCGCGTCGTGGCAACATAAGTCGCAAACAGAATGAAGCAATGCACTAGCACTCACTTTTTAATTTTTCGCACTTCCGCAAGCAACGACTTAAGTGACTGTTTTTCGCGTGCCGCCGAGATATTTTTTTTGCGCTCGCGACAATGCCGCTGCAGCGATCGATAAAATTCGTCATCGCGTTCGGCGCGAATCAACAGTTTTGCCAGTGTGCGCTCGTTGCCGACCGCGTAGTAACCCGGATAGTCCCGGCCCAACATGCCGATGTTGCCGGAGATTTTCGACGCGATTACCGGCACGTTCGCCATCAGCGCTTCCGACACCACATTCGCGCCGCCTTCCATACGCGAGCTGATTACCATGATACGGCTGCGAGCCAATATCCGCGAGGCTTTCCAGTGAGGCACTTCCCCGCGCCAATGGTAGCGCGGATCTTCAGCCATGATGCGGTTGGATTCTTTTTCTAATTCGGCATCTAACGAACGGCCCAATTGCGTCACGCGGATGCGCGAATCCGTGGGCACGTGCGCCAACGCCAACCCAGTGCGAAGTGGATCTTTTTCCGCGCGCAAATGGCCAATTACACAGACTTCAAAACAGTTTTTCAGTGGCGATTGCGGCGCCGTTGCAACGGCCGATTGGTAAACGACGCGTGTCTTCGAAGCAAACTTAGTGGAAAGTTCCTTCAGCCCCATTTCCTGCAACACAATCATCCGCGTCGCCAGTGCCATCGATTGCTTTGCATCGGCATCAAAACGAATATCGCGATACAGATCGGTACCGGTCAGCGCGACAATGAGCGGCCGATCGGGATAGGCTTGCGCGAATCGCTTAATCGAATCGTGGCTGCGCCGCGCATGCAAAGCCAGCATGACATCGGCGGACTGTTCATCCCAACTCACTTGCACCGCAACACGATGGCCGAGCACACGCAGCATCGCCGCCCAACGCGCGCTGGTGTGGCGATTGCCGTTACGCATGTGCGACGCGGCGGGCGTGATTAGAGCGATTTTCATGGAGGTCGATTTCAAGCTACACTCGTGAGCGTACACTAGGTTCGTATGAAAAATCTATCTAGCACTTCGGCGGAAACCCTCAAAAATTGGCTGATCGACACGCGCCAGCGTACGCGTGTGCTTTATGCCGATCTGAATGGTGCGCAATTGCTCGGTCCGCGTTTGGAAATGGTGAATCCACCGTTGTGGGAAATCGGGCACTTGGGTTGGTTTCAAGAGCATTGGTGCTTGCGTTCGCGTGGCGAAGACAAAGATTTATCGCCGTCGATTCTCGCTGAGGCCGATCAACTTTACAATTCCGCGATGGTTGCACACGCGACGCGCTGGGATTTGCCCTTGCCCAATATCGAGGCAACGCAAAAGTATCTTGATGCTGTGACCGAACGTGTTCTCGAACGACTTGAACGCGAACCGGACAATGACATGCTGCGCTATTTCGCCGAACTCGCGGTGTTTCATGAAGACATGCATGGCGAAGCGTTTTTCTATACTCGGCAAACCCACGGCTATTCGAGACCTCGTCTAAGCGCCAGTATCCATGCGGATCCTGGCGAATCGTTTGAAGGTGATGGAGACCTTTGCGGCGGCCGTTTTTTTCTCGGCGCGCCCGCGGAAGCAAAACATTTCGTGTTCGACAACGAGAAGTGGGGACACGAAATTGACCTGGCACCGTTTCGCATGGCGAAGGCAGCGGTGACTAATGGCGAGTTCAGAAATTTCGTTACAGCGGATGGTTATGCACGCCGTGAATTTTGGTCGGACGCGGGTTGGGCTTGGCGCGAAAGAGAACGCGCGCTACATCCGGTGTATTGGCAACATCGCGACGGTGAATGGTATTTGCGCGAATTCGATCAATGGATTTCATTGCGCGATCGAGAGCATCACGCGCTGATCTTTGTGAATTGGTTTGAGGCGGAAGCCTATTGCCGATTCGCGGGACGCCGACTACCGACGGAGGCGGAGTGGGAGTTTGCGGCGAGCGGTGCAGCGAAGCGCGACGTTCCGTGGTTACAAAATGACACTACCCTGGAAGCCGCTCCCAGAGCCAATCTTGACGGCATGTCAGCCACGACCAAGTCAGTAAGCGCGTTTCCAGCCGGCGATACGCCGGAAGGCGTTCGGCAAATGTGGGGCAATGTCTGGGAATGGACGGTGGATTGGTTTGCGCCTTACCCCGGCTTCGTACGCGATCCCTACAAAGAATATTCCGAGCCGTGGTTCGGCGATCACAAAGTGCTACGCGGCGGTTGTTTCGCCACGCGTTCGCGATTACTGCGTAACACCTGGCGCAATTTTTATACGCCCGATCGCCGTGATGTGTTCGCCGGATTTCGCACGTGTGCGCTATGAAGGTGATTAGCTCGCGCGACAATCCGTTATTTAAGCATTTGCGCCAACTCGCGCAATCGTCACGTGAGCGAAAAAAAGCGCAACAAACCCTGATTGAAGGCATTCATTTAGTACAAACCTATTGCACCGCCATCGGCAAACCCGAGGCGCTAGTCGTCAGCACAAGCGGCGTGAACAACTCGGAAATTACGGCGTTGATCGATCAATACAAACCGCTCGTCGCGACAGTGCTAAGCGACGCGATGTTCCATGAACTCTCAACGCTTGATTCGCCGGTGGGTGTGCTCGCGTTGATTAACACCCCAACTCAAAAAAATATTCCGGCGACAATGGATTGCTGCGTCGTGCTGGAAGATATTCAAGATCCCGGCAACTTAGGTTCGATTCTGCGTAGCGCCGCGGCCGCAAACGTGAAACACGTTGTATTGTCGAAAGGCTGTGTATTCGGCTGGTCGCCGCGCGTGATTCGCGCTGCGATGGGGGCGCATTTTCTGCTGGATATTTATGAGCAACAGGATTTGCCTAGCGTGCTCGGCGACTTTCGAGGCAAAAAAATCGCAATGGCGTTGCGCGCGAAGTCATCGCTTTACGACACCGATCTCACCGGCGCGATGGCGCTCATGATCGGTAACGAAGGTGCGGGCTTGTCGCCGGCATTGTCGGCGCTCGCCGATACCGCGCTAACTATTCCGATGCCTGGAAAGATGGAATCATTGAACGCCGCGGCCGCAGCAGCAATTTGTTTGTTTGAGCGCGTGCGGCAAATTGAGAATAGATAAATTGAGTTGCCCTCCCCCTCTTGTCATTCCCGCGAAGGCGGGAATCTATAGGGCGTATATCGTTCAACTGACGCCGTTTTTGCGTAAGCCAAATGGATTCCCGCCTGCGCGGGAATGACATATCTGTTTTTCTGCGTCAACCGCTAGTAACTAAAACACCCGCCGCACCAAATGCGCTTGATGCAAAATCGTCGTCGATATTTCCTCGATGGATTTATCGGTCGAATTCAGTATCGGAACGCCGTGCGAACGCATCAGCGCTTCCGCCGCCGACACTTCGAAGCGGCAATTATCTAGCGATGCATATTTACTCCCCGGCCGACGCTCTTCGCGAATCCGGCGCAGGCGCTCGGGCATAATCGTTAAGCCGAAAATTTTGCGCTTGAACGGCTGCAACGCCGGTGGCAATTTCATTTGGCCGATGTCTTCCGGTATCAGCGGATAGTTCGCGGCCTTGATGCCAAACTGCAGCGCCATATAGAGCGAGGTTGGCGTTTTGCCGCTACGCGACACGCCCACGAGGATCACTTCCGCCTCGCTCAAATTCTTTTCAGTAATGCCGTCGTCGTGCGCCATGGTGTAGTTAACCGCTTCCATGCGCGCATCGTAAGTGACGGTGTTGCTCGCACTGTGGCTGCGGCCAACGCGATGATTGGATTTAGCACCGAGTTCCCGTTCCAGCGGACCAATAAAAATCTCGAAGAAATCTAGCAGCAATGCGTCAACGCTATGAATGATGGAACGCATTTCCGAATCGACCAGCGTACTGAACACAATTGGCCGCATGCCGTCGCACTGCGATGCATCGCGGATCTCGGAAACGGCAGCATGGGCCTTTTCGACGCTATCGACAAACGGAATGGTGATGCGACTAAAGCTGACGTCGTCAAATTGGGTAATCATGGATTGGCCCAAGGATTCCGCGGTTAATCCTGTCCCATCCGATACGAAAAATACGCTGCGTTGAGTCGACATAATTTTGCTTAGGGCGAGTGCCAGTCTATAAGAAAGGAGAGTTGTTTATAATAACGGGTTTTCCAAACAATTAATCTATTGGACGCCCTGATGGCACAACAATACGTTGCATGGTTTCGCGATTTACGCATGACCGACGTCAATGAAGTCGGCGGCAAAAATGCCTCCCTTGGGGAAATGATCAGTCAGTTGGCGCAATCTGGCGTGCGTGTGCCGGGCGGGTTTGCGACGACGGCATTTGCGTTTCGGGAATTTTTGAAGCACAACTCGCTCGAAGAACGCATCGAGGCGGTATTGAGCAAACTCGACATCGAAGACGTCAACGCGCTTGCGAAGGCTGGCAAACAAATCCGCGAATGGGTTATCGACGCGCCGTTTCAACCGGCGTTGAACGAAGCGATTGCATCGGCCTACAAGCAAATGCTCGCCGAAGCCGGTTCTGAAATTTCCGTCGCCGTGCGCTCCTCGGCAACTGCGGAGGATTTGCCGGATGCCTCTTTCGCCGGTCAGCAAGAAACCTATTTGAATATCCACGGCCTCGACAATATTCTTGTCGCTGTGAAGCACGTCTTCGCCTCGCTTTATAACGATCGCGCGATTTCCTACCGCGTTCACAAAAATTTTGTGCACAGCGAAGTCGCACTGTCGGCGGGCATTCAGCGCATGGTGCGCAGCGACATCGGCGCCGCTGGCGTGATGTTTACGCTTGATACGGAATCGGGCTTTAAAGATGTTGTGTTCATTACATCCAGCTATGGGCTGGGCGAAACCGTAGTGCAAGGCGCGGTGAATCCCGACGAAGTTTATGTTAGCAAGGTCTGCTTAAAAAATAAGCGGCCGGCGATTCTGCGTCGCAGCATCGGCTCGAAGGCGATTAAGATGATTTTCTCCGACGCACGCCAGGCGGGTAAATCGACCGTGACGCTGGATGTCGCGGAAAAGGATCGCAATCGTTTTTCCATCAGCGATGCGGAAGCGGAAGAACTCGCGCGCTACGCGATGATTATCGAGGAACATTATCAGCGCCCGATGGATATCGAGTGGGGGCGCGATGGCGGCGATGGCAAGCTGTATATTTTGCAAGCGCGCCCGGAAACGGTGAAATCGCAAGCCAAGCAAGAAAAATACAGCCGCTATCGCCTGCTGGAAAAAGGCGAAGTGCTCGCGACCGGCCGCGCTATCGGCCAAAAAATAGGCATTGGAACGGTACGCATTATTTTTGATTCCAGCCAAATGGATCAGGTGCAGCCGGGCGATATTTTGGTCACCGACATGACCGATCCCAATTGGGAACCCGTGATGAAACGCGCCTCGGCGATCGTTACCAATCGGGGTGGACGCACCTGCCATGCGGCGATTATTGCGCGCGAATTGGGCGTGCCCGCCATCGTTGGCTGTGGCAATGCGACGGATATGCTGAAGGCTGGCACGCAAGTTACGGTCTCATGCGCCGAAGGTGACACGGGGAACGTTTATCGTGGCAATCTTAAGTTCGAAATTTTGAATTTGGCGCTGGATAAATTGCCGGATCTGCCGGTGAAAATCATGATGAACGTCGGCAATCCGCAACTGGCGTTCGATTTCCAAGGCATTCCGAATCACGGCATCGGCTTGGCGCGATTGGAGTTTATTATCGGCGCAATGATCGGCATGCATCCGCGCGCAGCGCTGGATTATCCGAATGTGTCGCCCGACTTACGCAAGGAAGTGGAGGCACGCTGCATCGGCTACGAGAACCCGAAAACGTTTTACGTCGACAAACTCACTGAAGGCATTGCCACGTTAGCTGCGGCGTTCTACCCGAAAAAAGTCATCGTACGTTTATCGGATTTCAAATCCAACGAATATCGCAACTTGATCGGCGGCAGTGTTTACGAGCCGCACGAAGAAAACCCAATGATCGGTTTTCGCGGCGCGGCACGTTACATCGCCGATTCCTTCGCCGATTGCTTCGAACTTGAGTTGACGGCGCTGAAGAAAGTGCGCGACGACATGGGCCTGACCAACGTCGAAATCATGGTGCCCTTCGTGCGCACGGTGAGCGAAGCCGATCGCACCTTGGATATCCTCAAGAAAAACGGCCTAGAACGCGGCAAGAACGGCCTTCGCATCATCATGATGTGCGAAGTGCCCTCCAACGCCATTCTCGCCGACGAGTTCCTGAAACGCTTCGACGGCTTTTCCATCGGCTCGAATGACATGACGCAACTCACCCTAGCGCTCGATCGCGACTCGGGACTGGTGGCGGAATCTTTCGACGAACGCGACCCGGCCGTGAAGAAAATGCTGCATATGGCCATTCAAGCCTGCCGCAAAGCAGGCAAGTACGCCGGCATTTGCGGCCAGGGACCATCGGATCATCCCGATCTCGCGAAATGGCTAATGGAGGAGGGCATCGAGACGATGTCACTCAACCCAGACACCGTTGTCGAGACATGGTTATTCCTTGGACGCGGGTTAGGACTGACCAAATCGTAACGAATCGCAGGTAAAATTGACCGAGTGGGGCAAATAAATTTATAATTGGCGTTTTGCCGATTACGGGTCGTTAGCTCAGTCGGTAGAGCAGCGGACTTTTAATCCGTTGGTCGGCAGTTCGAGCCTGCCACGACCTACCAATTACGATATGGGGTTAGCGAAGTTTGCTAACCCTTTTTCGTTCCTGGGGATGCACTCGTTCCTTTGAGTAGCGTATGACGTTGGTGTTATGTAAAAAATCTGTTCCGTTTGTCACCTTTAACACGTCATCCTGAACCCTTCGCTACGCTCGAGGGTAAACTCCGTGAAGGATCTGCTTTTTGACGGCCATAAAAGCAGATCCTTCGCGTTGCTCAGGATGACATGTCGACCGGGCGACGAAATCCTACGAAGTTCATGGTCTGTGGGCAGTATTGGCCCCGCCGATATTAGGCCGTTCGCAATGACAAATCCGACTAAATTGGATGCTATGCCAGGAGGCTTATCCAGCTTGCCTCTTGGCATAGCGTGGCCCAAGATCCATTATCCATGCGGATCTTCAGGCGCCTAAATAATCGCGGCTTGTCGCTTCACTTTTTCGGCATGCTTCAGCCGTCAATGCATAACAATCCCGTGCTTGATCTAAGTACCGGATTTTTAGTATAATTCCAAGTTAACTCGACGTGCGGCATCGCGCCAAGCGCGGGTAATACTCACGCCCGTCTCGATAAGGGTGCTCGCGGTGATTAAAAAAACTCAGCGGGCTTGCAGCGGCGGGCGGCGGACTAACCCTTAACTGGAGAATTGAATGTCAGTAACCATGCGTCAAATGCTGGAGGCTGGGGTGCACTTTGGCCACCAGACCCGTTTCTGGAATCCCAAGATGGCTCCGTATATCTTCGGCCATCGCAACAAAATTCATATCGTTAACCTGGAAAAATCGCTTCCGATGTACGAAGATGCGATGAAGTACCTTCGTCAATTGTCGGCGAACAAGGGCACGATTCTATTCGTTGGCACAAAGCGCCAAGCGCGCGAAATCGTGCGCGAGGAAGCGCAGCGCTGCCAATCGCCCTACGTTGATTATCGTTGGCTCGGCGGCATGTTGACCAACTTCAAGACCGTGAAGGGTTCGGTCAAGCGCTTAAAGGAAATCGAGCAGATGAAAGAAGATGGCTCGATGGAAAAAATTTCCAAGCGCGAAGCACTGAGCTACGAGCGCGAACTTGAGAAGTTAACGCGCAGCTTGGGCGGCTTCAAAGACATGGCGGTATTGCCCGATGCCCTATTCGTAATCGATACCGGTTACCAAAAAATTGCGCTGACGGAAGCCAAAACACTGGGTATTCCGATCATCGGCGTGGTGGATACAAACAATACGCCGGATGGTGTCGACTATATTATTCCGGGTAATGACGATTCGACACGTGCGATTCGCTTGTATGCGCGCGGTGCTGCCGACGCAATTCTGGAAGGCCGCAACCAAGTGATCCAGGAAATGGTTGCGCCTACTGAAGAAGAATTCGTCGAAGTCGACGAAGCGGCGAAGTAATCGCAGTAATTAATTTTTAGGGGTAAGCACATGGCGGAAATTACCGCTGGAATGGTGAAAGAACTGCGCGAGAAAACCGACGCGCCGATGATGGAATGTAAGAAGGCCTTGTCCGAAGCCAATGGCGACATGGAAAAGGCCGAAGAAATTCTGCGCGTGAAGTTGGGCAGCAAGGCAAGCAAGGCGGCAGGGCGGATTGCGGCGGAAGGTGTTGTCTCGACGTTTATTGCGGGTGATCAAAAGCTCGGCACGATTGTTGAAGTCAATTGCGAGACCGATTTCGTCGCGAAGAACGAAGACTTTTTAGCGTTCGCAAAGAACTTGACCGAGTTGGTCGCAAAGCAAAATCCATCTGACATTGCCGCGTTGTCTAGCTTGAGTCTGGGCGGTGCGACGGTGGAAGTGACGCGCACAGCGCTGGTTGGCAAACTCGGTGAGAACGTCTCGATCCGTCGTTTCGCGCGGATTGAAGCGAAGGGCAAACTCAGCCAATATATTCACGGTGGTGCAAAGATCGGTGTGATGGTCGATATCGTCGGTGGTGATGAGGGACTTGCAAAAGATCTTTCCATGCACATCGCCGCGAGCAAACCTGTGTCGCTGACAAAGGAAGAAGTCTCGCCCGAATTGATTCAAAAAGAGCGCGATGTCGCGATGGCGAAGGCCGCGGAATCGGGTAAACCCCCCGAGATTGTCGCGAAGATGGTTGAGGGCAGCGTCGCGAAATATCTGAAAGAAGTCACGCTGCTCGGCCAGCCTTTTGTTAAAGACGATAAGCAAACGATTGAACAATTGCTGAAATCCAAGAGCGCGTCGGTTGCGCGTTTTGTCTTGTACATCGTGGGCGAAGGCATCGAGAAAAAGCAAACGGACTTTGCCGCGGAAGTTGCAGCCGCCGTAAAGGACGCGGAGCCGCCAAAAATCGATGGTTGAGCCGAAATACAAACGTATTCTTCTCAAGCTGTCGGGCGAAGCCCTGATGGGCGGCGATAGTTACGGCATCAATCAGACTACGATCGGCGCCATTGTCGCGGAGATCAAATCGGTTATCGATCTAGGTGTTCAGGTTGCTGTTGTGATCGGCGGCGGTAATATCTTTCGCGGTGTCTCGTCCAGTGCTGCGGGGATGGATCGCGCGATGGCCGATTACATGGGCATGCTGGCCACCGTAATCAACGCCATCGCCTTGCAAGATGCCATGCGCGTTGCGGGCTTAAGTGCCCGAGTGCAATCGGCCATCAATATCGAGCCGGTGGTTGAACCGTATATTCGTGGCAAGGCGATGCGTTATTTGGAAGAAGGCAAAGTGGTCATTTTCGGCGCCGGTACCGGTAATCCATTTTTTACCACTGACACTGCAGCGGCGTTGCGCGGCCGCGAGATGGAAGCGGAGATCGTGTTAAAAGCAACTAAGGTCGATGGCATTTATACCGCTGATCCCAAAGTCGATAAAACTGCAACGCGCTTTAAGCATATTACCTTTGATGAAGCCATCAATCGCAATCTCAAAGTCATGGATGCGACAGCGCTGACGTTGTGCCGCGACCAAAATCTGCCGATTTGTGTTTTTAGCATCTTCGAGATTGGCGCGTTGAAGCGCGTCGTGATGGGCGAAGACGAAGGTACGTTAGTGACGGTGTAGTCGTCATCATTTTTTGTGAGGTAAATCATGATTGCGGATATCAAAAAAACGTCCGAACAAAAGATGCAAAAGACCGTTGAGAGTTTCAAGACTTCCCTCGGCAAAATTCGTACGGGCCGCGCCCATCCCGGGTTGCTTGAGCAAATCAAAGTCGATTATTACGGCACGCAAATGCCAATTAATCAGGTTGCGAATTTGAACCTAATTGACGCCCACACCATCGGTGTTCAACCGTGGGAAAAGAAAATGATGTCGACGGTTGAAAAAGCCATTCGTGATTCCGGTCTTGGGCTTAATCCCGCCAGCCAAGGCGATGTTATTCGTGTGCCGATGCCTGCGCTGACGGAAGAACGCCGCCGTGAATTGACTAAGGTCGTAAAACACGAAGCGGAAGACGCTCGCGTTGCAATTCGTAATGTGCGGCGTGATGCGATTACTCACCTTAAGGACGAGTTGAAAGCCAAGACGATTTCCGAGGACGACGAACGTCGCGCCCAGGACGATATTCAAAAGCAGACCGACAAATATGTCGCCGAGGTTGATAAGCTCAGCCAGGCCAAAGAAGCTGAAATGATGACGGTGTAGTGCACCCATCAAACTAGTATCTAAGAATTAATATTCCGTGGCGATCTTTTCCAGCCCAACTCAGCAGGTCCCCGATTCACCGTCGATTCCGCGCCATGTCGCGATCATCATGGACGGCAATGGTCGCTGGGCGAAGCAGCGTTATCTTCCGCGTGTGGCGGGCCATCGTAAAGGCGCCGACGCATTGCGCGCGACGATTCGCCGTTGCGTTCAGCGTGGCGTCGAGTATCTGACGGTCTTTGCGTTCAGCAGCGAGAATTGGCGTCGGCCAGCGGAAGAGGTGAGTGTTCTGATGCAATTGTTCCTAAGCGCGTTGGAGCAGGAAATTTCAAAATTGCATGAGAACGACATTCGCTTTAAGGTGGTTGGTGATTTATCTCGTTTTGATAAGAAGATTGTCGAGCTCATTCAAAATGCGGAAACCCTCACGGCAAGCAATAAGCGTCTGACTTTAACGGTTGCCGCGAACTACGGCGGACGTTGGGACATCATGCAGGCCGTTCAATCAATGTTGCGCGATCATCCGGAGCGCGCAACCGGATTCGAAGAGACAGACTTCGTGTCTTATTTGTCGATGCACTATGCGCCGGAACCGGATCTATTCATTCGCACCGGTGGCGAACAACGCATTAGCAATTTCCTATTGTGGCAACTCGCCTATACCGAGCTGCACTTTACCGATATTCTTTGGCCCGACTTCAACGGCGCGGCGTTCGATGCAGCAATTGAATCCTATCAGTCTAGGGAGCGGCGTTTTGGCCGCACTAGCGATCAGGTTCAGGCGGAGCATGCGGGCAAAGCGACATTAGGCTGATTGCGCTCGCAGTTTTCCTTAGGGGCTTCTGGCGTGCTTTACCAGAGCGCTGCTGTTAGACCTCGATGCTTCGTACCCGCCTATTAACCGTCGCGGTCGTTTTTCCGCTATTTCTTTGGGCGCTATTTGGGCTGCCAACCCACTATTGGTCGGCGCTGATTCTTGTCTTCATGGTGATTGCGGCACATGAGTGGGCGCGGCTCTTTGATTTTTCTCAGACAGCGGCAATTTTGTTTGCTCTGGCAATAGGGTTGAGTGCCTTTGCGCTATGCACGGGCGGCGAAACACTCATACCTAACGCGTTTGTAACGCAGTTGCTCTGCATCGTCGCACTTGGTTTTTGGCTTGCTGTCGTTCCTTACATCCTCAAAAATCGGGTCAAGATATCTGACAATTTAGTCGCGGTAGTGCTGGGAATGGTCACGCTGATCCCGCTTTGGGCAGCGTTAGTTCAAATAGAACGATTTGGACCACTGTATGTATTTTTCGCAATGGGGATCATCTGGCTCGCCGACACCGCTGCGTATTTTAGTGGGCGAGCGTTTGGAAAACGAAAGTTAGCGCCGGATATTAGCCCAGGCAAAACACTAGAAGGCGCGTATGGCGCGGTCGGAATCGCCGTTGTGTACGCAATCATTTTCGTTTTGTTGGGACAATATTTTGGGACAATGTCGCTGACGGGATTGCCGATGATGATTGCCGGATTTGTTCTAATTGTCGTGTTGAGTATCGAGGGTGATTTATTCGAATCGTGGCTGAAACGGCAACGCGGCAAGAAAGACAGCGGAAGCTTGTTTCCGGGTCACGGTGGTATACTCGATCGAATCGATTCCCTCACCTCCACCATGCCAGTAGTTGCACTTGCGCTCATGTGTTGCAAATCGATTTGGGGCATTTTGTGAAGAACGTTTCGCTGCTCGGTTCCACCGGTACGATAGGTGTTAACACGCTTGACGTCGTGGCGCGGCATCCCCAAGCCTTCAAGGTATTCGCATTATCTGCCTATGGCAATGTCGAGCGATTAATCGAGCAATGCGAACGCTTTAATCCGGTCTTCGCCGTGTTATGCGACGAACGAAAAATCGAAGCCTGCCAGCAACTTCTGCGCAAGAAAAATTTGCAGACCACGCTTTTATTTGGCCTTTCCGGATTAGAGCAGATCGTTAGCGATCCGCGCGTTGACATCGTGATGGCCGCGATTGTTGGCGCCGCTGGACTCCAACCCACATTGGCCGCCGCCCGCGCCGGCAAGCGCGTGTTGTTGGCGAATAAAGAAGCGTTGGTAATGTCCGGCGGCTTATTGATGGACGCTGTACGCGAAGGCCGCGCCGAGCTATTGCCTATCGATAGCGAACACAATGCGGTGTTTCAAGCCTTGCCAAATAATCGTGACGAAGGGCTTGCAAGTGTCGGTGTTACGCGCATTATTCTTACCGCGTCGGGGGGGCCTTTCCGTACCCTGGCGCCAGGGGATCTTGAAAGCGTTACGCCAGCACAAGCGGTTAAACATCCGAATTGGGTGATGGGAAAGAAGATTTCTGTCGACTCGGCGACCATGATGAATAAGGGTTTGGAGATGATCGAAGCGTGTTGGTTGTTTGATGCCGCACCCGATCAAATCGAAATATTGATTCATCCAGAGAGCATCGTTCACTCGATGGTCAGTTATCGCGATGGAAGTGTGCTAGCGCAATTGTCTAATCCGGATATGCGAACGCCGATTGCGTTCGGTTTAGGCTATCCGGCACGAATCGATGCTGGCGTCGTCGATCTTGATCTCGCGAAAGTCGCCACACTTAATTTCGAATCGTTAAAGATCGATCAATTTCCGTGCGTAGGCTTAGCTTATGAAGCCATGCGTAAAGGTGGCACGGCGACCGCGCTGCTGAACGCCGCGAATGAGGTTGCCGTTGATGCTTTTTTGCGCGAAGAATTGCCGTTTCGAGCTATTCCGACCGTGATCGATTTTGTTCTGAAAGAAATCGCGCCGAGCCCGATTCGGCAACTTGCGGACGTGCTTGGGGCCGATAGTGCGGCGCGGCGTGTCGCACACGATTGGATTTCCGTGCATGCACGTTCACGGACCAAGATACCCCAAGGAGTATCGCAATGAACTGGTTATCGTATCTGCCCGCTTTCGCGGTTTTGCTTGGCATTGTGGTCGTTATTCACGAGCTGGGGCACTATTGGGTCGCGAAATGGTGCGGCGTAAAGGTACTGCGATTTTCAGTCGGATTCGGCAAACCAATTCTGAGCAAACGATACGGCCGCGATCAAACCGAATGGGCACTGGGCGCGTTTCCTCTAGGGGGGTATGTGAAGATGCTGGACGAGCGCGAAGCGCCTGTCGAGGAATCGGAGCAACATCGTGCGTTCAATCGCCAGAGTGTCTTGAAGCGGATCGCGATTGTTGTCGCCGGTCCACTCGCCAATTTATTGCTGGCGATATTATTATTCTGGGGGTTGTTTATCGTAGGCGTGCCGGGCGCCCAGCCCATCCTCGGCGAAATTGCCAAAGATAGTGCAGCGCAAAACGCCGGTTTTGTATCCGGTGAAAAAATTGTTGCCGTCGATGGCGAGCCATTACAGACCTGGCATGAAGTCGGCTGGGCCTTCACCACGCGCTTGGCGAGCCAACAAGCGATTGCGGTGACGACAGAAGATTCGGCCGGGCAACGCCGGGAGCGATTGCTCGAGCCCGAGGGAATAACTGATCAAGACTTGGAAGGTGATGTGCTCGGCAAACTGGGTTTAAATCGCGTTCGACCCGACGTACAAATTGTCGAAGTGATTCCGGATACCCCGGCACTGCGAGCCGGATTCTTAGCCGGCGACGAAGTCGTCGCAATCGATCGCAAGCCCGTTACCGCTGGCGTGCAGCAATTTATCGCCACCATTCAAGCGAGCGTTGCCAAGCCCTTGGAGATCCAGGTCAGGCGCAAAGGAACCCTCATTCTTTTGACGGTGACGCCCGAAGCCGCGCCAGGGCGAACTGGAAAAGCGGGTGTGATTGGTGCGAAAGTCGGCGAAGTGGATCGACCTGAATTTCGCGCAATTGCAAGTTATTCGCCCTTTTTGTCACTGACGAAAGCGATTAGCAAAACCTGGGATATGAGTTGGCTCAGCCTAAAGTCTCTTGGGAGAATGCTTATTGGTGAAATGTCGATCAAAAATTTAAGCGGCCCGGTGACCATCGCAAACTACGCCGGTCAAACCGCGCAAATGGGATTGCTACAGTTCATCAGTTTTGTTGCCGTAATTAGCATCAGCCTCGGCATCCTGAATTTACTCCCCATACCGTTATTGGATGGCGGGCATTTAATGTATTATATTGCCGAGATAATCAAAGGCAGTCCGGTATCCGAAAGAATCATGGAGGCAGGCCAACAAGTTGGTTTGGCGCTACTGATTGGATTAATGGTTGTAGCCTTTTATAACGATATCAACCGCCTCATCACAGGTTAACAATCTATGAAATTTCGCGTGCTGGTCGGCGCCCTATGCTGCATTTATGCCGTAGGCGCGCAGGCCATAGAGACATTTGTCGTCAAAGATATTCGAGTTGAGGGCATTCAACGAATTGAAGTCGGGACGGTGTTTAGCTATTTGCCCGTTCGAGTTGGCGATGAAATCGACGACGAGAAAGCATCGGCGGCAATCAAAGCACTTTATGCAACCGGGTTTTTTTCCGATGTTCGCCTCGAACAAGATGGCGATTTGCTAATTGTTTCGATTCAAGAGCGGCCAGCGATTGGTCAAATCGATATCAATGGCGCGAAGGAATTTAAAGCCGAAGAATTAAAGGAATCGCTCAAACAGATCGGACTAGCGGAATCGCGGATCTACGACAAATCTTTGCTCGATAAAGCAGAAAAGGAATTAAAACGTCAATACTTGAGTCGCGGTAAATACTCAACCGAAGTCGCGTCGACGGTTACGCCGTTGGAGCGCAACCGCGTCGCGATTGCCTTGAATGTTGAAGAAGGCGAAGTGGCAAGAATTCGCGGCATTAACATCATCGGGAACCAATCCTACAAAGAAGGCGAGTTACTGGATTTGTTCGCACTGTCCACGCCGGGATTTTCGACCTGGTTTTCAAAAAATGATCAATATTCGAAGCAAAAGCTATCCGGCGATTTGGAAACCCTGCGATCGTTTTATTTCAATCAAGGGTATTTGGAATTCAATATCGATTCTACCCAGGTGCAGATTTCGCCCGACAAGCAGGACATCTACCTAACCGTCAATATCGTCGAAGGTACGAAGTATAAAGTTTCCGACGTGAAGGTCGCCGGGAATTTAACGATCCCTGAGGAAGAAGTTCGCAAAATGATTTCGGTAAAGCCCGGCCAATTTTTTTCCCGCGAAGAATTGACGGCTTCGACTAAACGTATCGGCGATCGGCTTGCCAATGACGGCTACTCGTTTTCCAATATCAACGCCGCGCCTGATGTTGACAAAGAAAATAAAACGGTCGCGTTCACATTTCAAGTAGATCCGGGGCGGCGCGTATACGTTAGACGGATCAACATTACCGGCAACGTTAAGACTCGTGACGAGGTCATTCGCCGCGAACTACGCCAAATGGAAGGAGGATGGCTTTCTGCCGAAAAGGTGACGCGCTCACGGGAGCGTATCGACAAACTCGGTTTCTTCTCGGAAGTTACTGTTGATACGCCGGCGGTTTCGGGTGCCAGCGACCAAGTCGATATCAATATCAACGTTGTCGAGCGCTCAACTGGAAGCATACAGGTCGGTGCCGGATATTCCGATATAGACAAACTGGTTTTGCAAGGGTCGGTGAGCCAGAGCAACGTATTTGGCACCGGCAATCAAATGTCGGTCCAAGTCAATTCCGGCCGGACCAATCGCGCCTACGTGCTTTCCTATACGAATCCCTACTACACGGTAGACGGCGTGAGTCGCGGGTTTGATCTTTATCATCGCATCAACGATACGACGCAGCTTTCAAATATTGACCACTACAAAATCAAAACCACCGGCGCTGGAATTCGTTACGGCATTCCCATTACTGAAACCGACACGGTGAATTTTGGTCTGGCAGGTGAACGCAGTGATATCTCGTTAGTCAGCGACAGCCCGCTTCGCTATTTGGACTATATCAATGAATTCGGCGAGAAGAACAATACGCTTAAGGGAGATATCGGCTGGGCGCGTGATTCTCGGAATAGTTTTTTCTATCCGACCAAAGGAAACTATCAACGAATTTACGGTGAAATCGGTTTGCCGGGTGGCGATCTGAACTATTACAAGTTGAACTACCAACATCAGTGGTTCATACCGATGACCAATGTCTTCACACTGATGCTGAACGGCGAGATTGGTTATGGCGGTGGTTATCGAAATAATAAGGAGCTGCCATTCTTTAAGAACTTCTATGGCGGTGGTGTATCCAGCGTTCGCGGTTTTGCCACAAGCTCATTGGGCCCCAAAGATAACGACAATCGCGCCCTGGGTGGCGATCGTCGCGTTGTTGTCAGCGCCGAAATGTTTTTTCCGTTACCGCGGGTCAAAGACGATAAGTCTGTTCGGTTGAGTGTGTTTGTTGACGGCGGCAATGTCTTTGGTAAGGGTGAGAAGTTCGATGTCGGCGAATTCCGATACTCAACAGGACTTGCACTGACGTGGTTCTCTCCAATTGGTCCGTTAAAGTTAAGTTACGGCATTCCGATTAAGCGTAAACCGGAAGACCGGCTCGAACGTTTTCAGTTTTTGTTAGGTACTGTGTTTTAAGACGATTTCAGAAGGAGATTTAATTTGAAACATGTTATTCGCTTAGTGATTTTGTCGATTGCGTTCGTGTCGGCTCAGGTTTTTGCAGTCGAACTCAAAGTGGGTTTTGTCAATACAGAGCGAATTTTCCGCGAGGCCGGGCCCGCGCAAAAGGCGCAGAAAAAACTCGAGAAAGAATTTGCTGTACGCGATGGTGAGTTACAAAAAATGGGTAAGCAAGTTCGCGATTTACAGGCGCAGGTTGAGAAAGAAAGCGTGACCATGAGCGAAGCCGACAAGCGCAATAAAGAACGTGATTTGGCCAACCTCAATCGCGATTTTCAGCGCCAAACGCGGGAATTTCGTGAAGACTTGAACATGCGCAAAAACGAGGAGCTCGCGACGGTTCAAGAGCGCGCCAATAAGGTGATTAAAGAAATCGCCGAAAGCGAAAAATTCGATTTAATCGTACAAGACGCCGTGTTTGCCAGCACCAAAATCGATATTACCGATAAGGTTCTTAAGGCACTGATCGCCGCCGAAAAATAAATTCTCGGATGCAGAATGGGATTCTCGCTCAATGAGATCGCAACCCGGCTTGGCGGAGAAGTTGTCGGCGATGGAGCGACGCTCATACATAGTATTGGCACACTGTCGCGAGCAACGCGCGAACAAATTGCATTTTTAGCGAATCCAATTTATCGCGCGCAGTTAAGCACAACCCAGGCCGGTGCCGTAATTGTCGCACCCAGCGATCGCGAGCTAACCGCATCACCGCGGATCATCGCCGCAAATCCGTATGTTTATTTCGCGCGCACCGCCGCGCTTTTTCTGCCACCTTCGTCCGCTACGGCAGGCAAACATGCGAGCGCGATAATCGAGACAAATGTGACGCTCGCCAATTCTGCAGTCATCGGAGCCGGTGCGTATGTAGGTCATAGAGCAAAGATTGGCGAGCGCACGATCATTTATCCCAATGTACATATCGGCTCGGATTCGATCGTCGGCGCCGATTGTGTCATCTACCCCAATAGCGTTATTTATCACGATTGCGAAATTGGCGATCGCGTTATCATTCACGCAGGCGTCGTGATCGGTGCGGACGGTTTCGGTTTTGCCCATGATACCGATCGATGGATAAAGGTTCCGCAGGTTGGTCGGGTAAAAATCGAAGACGATGTTGAAATCGGCGCGAATACCACCGTCGATCGTGGTGCGATTGAGGATACGATAATCGAAACAGGCGTTAAGCTCGATAATCAGATTCAAATCGGCCACAATGTCCGCATCGGCGCACATACCGTGATGGCCGGATGCGCAGCGGTGGCCGGTAGCACATCGATCGGCCGCCATTGTAGAATTGGCGGCGGTGTGGGCATTGTCGGGCACGTGGAAATCTGCGACGGCGTCACGATAACCGCTCGCACCCTCGTGACAAAATCGATTTTGCAAGCCGGGGTTTTTAGTGGTGGATTGCCGCACATGGGCAATCGCGAGTGGCTTAAAGCGACTGCCCATATTCGACGTATCGAACAACTTATAAATCGAGTAGAGCAACTGGAACAAGAAATAAAGGACATCAACAAGGGGAGAACCGCATGAGCGGCATGAATATAGAGGAAGTCCTAAAGTATTTACCACATCGTTATCCGTTTCTATTGATCGATCGCGTGTTGGAGTGCGAGCCGATGAAATCTCTCGTCGCGCTTAAAAACGTGACGATGAACGAGGAGTTTTTTGGCGGACATTTTCCCAATCATCCGGTCATGCCGGGCGTTCTGGTGATTGAAGCACTGGCGCAGTCTGCGGCGATTCTTGCGTTTAAGAGCTTAAATCGAACGCCGGACGATAAGTCCGTGGTTTATTTTGTTGGCATCGATCACGCGCGCTTCAAGCGGCCTGTTTTTCCAGGAGATCAGCTCATTTTGCACAGCACGCTGTTGTTAGTGAAACGTGGCATTTGGAAATTCAAATGTGAAGCAAAAGTAAATGATCTCGTGGTCACGGCAGCCGAGCTGATGTGTACCGAGAAAATGCTATAGGGTCGCGCTGTTGATTCATCCTAGTGCCATTGTCGAGAACCGAGCTGAGATTGCATCCGATGTAGAGATCGGTCCTTACGCCGTCATCGGCGCTGACGTCAGCATCGATAGCGGGACACGTGTCGGTGCCCATAGCGTTGTTTGCGGCCCGACACGCATCGGTAAGAACAATCAAATATTCAACCATGTTTCTCTCGGCGAAGCGCCGCAAGATAAAAAATATCAAGGTGAACCGACGTCACTAGAGATTGGTGATGACAATACGATTCGCGAGTTTTGTACAATTAATCGTGGTACGGCTCAAGACATCGGTGTCACGCGAATTGGCAATAACAATTGGATCATGGCTTACGTTCATATCGCGCACGATTGCCAGATCGGCGACAACACGGTGTTTGCAAACAGTGTGCAATTGGCGGGCCATGTTCACATCGGCGACCACGCCATCCTCGGCGGCTTTACGGGCGTGCATCAGTTCGTTCATATCGGTGCTCACAGCTTCATGGGCATTGCGACGATTTTGACGCAAGACGTTCCCACGTATGTCACCGTTTCCGGTAATCCGGCCAAGCCGTTCGGGATCAATAGTGAAGGCCTCAGCCGGCGCGGATTTTCAAGTGAGGCGATCGCTGAGATTAAGCGCGCCTATAAAATCTTGTATCGAAACGGCTTGAGTTTTGATGAGGCAAAGGCACAAATCGCCGAAAAAGTCATGACATGTCCAGAGTTAAAATTACTGAGTGATTTTCTGTCCAATTCGACCCGAGGTATCGTTCGCTAGTGACGCGAATTGGCATCATCGCCGGTGAAGCCTCCGGCGATCTCCTTGGCGCCCACCTAATTTCCGCGCTACAAGCTCGTTTCAAATCACTCGAGTTCGTCGGCATTGCCGGGCCGCGTATGCAGGCCCTCGGTGCAATTTCACTGTTTCCGATGCAGCGATTGGCGGTGCGCGGTTACGTCGAAGTGTTGAAGCACTATCGCGAGATTCGCAGCATTCAACATAGCATCATCACCGAGTTTCAATCGAGTCCACCCGATTTTTTTATTGGCATTGATGCACCGGATTTCAACCTGGGCGTGGAAGCTGCGCTCAAAGCGCGTGGCGTCACCACCATCCATTACGTAAGCCCGTCGATTTGGGCGTGGCGCGGTGAGCGGATTCATCGAATAAAACAAGCCGTTTCGCATATGCTGACAATTTTTCCGTTTGAGGAAAAAATTTATCGAGATGCCGGCGTGCCCGTCACTTATGTCGGCCATACGCTGGCCGACGATATTCCACTTGAGATCGATCGTGCGGCAGCTCGCCGTACATTGAATATCAACGCTGATATTCCTGTTTTTGCATTGCTTCCGGGCAGTCGTGTGAGCGAGTTGGATTTTCACGCCGAACTATTTGCGGCGACGGCGCTCAAGATTGCCAATGCCGTACCGTCGGCGCAATTTGTCGCGCCGTTTGCGTCAATAGAAACCCAGCGGCAGTTTGAGGGCGCGATCAGAAAAGTCGGTGCAGAAAAATTGCAAATCCGTTGCCTACAGGGCGCGTCGCAGTCAGCGCTCGCGGCAGCCGACGTCGCGTTGATTAAATCAGGCACCTCAACGCTTGAAGCCGCGCTGATGAAATGCCCCATGGTCATTACCTATCGAGTGTCGGCAATCAGTGCCTGGCTGATGCGCCGAAAAGGGCGCGGCTATTTGCCTTACATCGGCTTGCCGAATATCCTCGCGGGCGAATTTATTGTTCCCGAGTTGTTGCAAGAAGACGCAACCCCCGAAAACCTCGCGCAAGCGATTTTGAATTGGTACCGCGAAGATCGATTGCGCGAGAAATTGCAGGCGCGCTACTTGGCGATTCACCAGAGCTTGCGCCAGAATAGCGGCGAAAAAATTCGTGAGGCGCTTGCGCCATATCTATTGGGTATCGATAAGTGATTGACCGCCTGCCCCTCACCCTAGCCCTCTCCCCGCAAGCGGAGCGAGGGAACACTCCCTCTCCCGCTTGGGCGGGAGAGGGGCGGGGTGAGGGCGAGCGCTGTTAGCAGGCGCCATGGCGAAGCCCTTACCAGCGGCGATTTTGTTAATGGGCCCAACGGCCAGCGGCAAGACGGGCGTGGCGATCGAATTAGCACAGCACCTGAATGGCGAAATCGTCAGTGTCGATTCTGCGCTGGTGTATCGCGACATGAACATCGGCACGGCTAAACCGGATGCCAAAACGCTAAGCAGCGCGCCGCATCATCTCATCGACCTTATCGATCCCACCCAAAGTTATTCTGCCGCGCAGTTTCGACGTGACGCGCTAAACACCATGAGCGAAATCACTGCGCGCGGCAGAATTCCGATTCTCGCCGGTGGAACCATGTTGTATTTCAAAGCACTCATGGAAGGCATCAGCGCGCTGCCCCACGCAGATCCCCGGCTACGATTAGAAATTGAAGCGCGCGCCGCAAAGCAGGGCTGGCCCAAATTGCACGCCGAGTTAGCCCAACTCGATCCGGAAACTGCCGCGCGATTACAGCCCACTGATTCGCAGCGCATTCAACGCGCCTTGGAAGTTTGTTATCTCACCGGCGCGCCCATGTCGCAGCAATTCGGCGAGCGTTCGGCGGAAGATTTCGCCTACGATGTATTGCAGGTTGCGCTGTTGCCAAGCGACCGCAGCGCGTTACATCGGCGCATCGATTCGCGATTCGCCGCCATGCTGGCAAGTGGATTAATCGACGAAGTGCAACATCTCAGAAAAAAATATGAGCTAACGCCAACGCTACCGGCGATGCGCGCCGTCGGCTATCGCCAGGCGTGGGAGTATCTGGAAGGCAATTTCGATCGCAAAGAACTCGCTGCACGCGGCGCAGCCGCCACACGCCAGCTCGCAAAACGCCAGCTCACTTGGCTGCGAGCCACGGCAACGTTGGTGATTTTCGATTGTTTAGAAAAAAAATTGGCGCCAAGAGTGGTGGACTATGCGGTTCATTGGCTCAAGGCTAAAAGCTTCCGAGCCGAGTAGATTTGTTTACGTGGTTCATTACGACGACAACCGGCCTGCGAGTCAATATCCATGCGGCTTCCAGGCCATCGATCAGGGCAATGAGGAAGTAGGTTGCGGGTGAGGAACGAACCCCAACATAGTCACGGAATGATCCGAAGAACGTTCCGAATTTGCGAGGAAGGTATGATGTTGGGGTTCGTTCCTCACCCGCAACCTACCGGGCCTGGCGCGGCCAAAAAATGTAGGGCGCCAATACGCCGGTTACCCAGTTCGAATTACCTGGGTTAAGGTATTTTTTGCTCGACAATGGCGGTCGATTCGCCATCCGCAAAGGTCAGACGAAGCCTTTCCCCGCTATAAATTTGTACGTTGGATTTTACAATCGCACCTTGGGAATTCCTCACCACGCTGTACCCGCGCTCCATCACTTGCGCCGGATTGAGATGATTTAAATTGTCCGCCAAGCGCTGCAGTTTCGCGTTTGATAGTGCGATGTTTTGTCCCATTGCGCTGGCCATTCTTTCGCGATTGCGCATCAATCGATCCGCCAAATTTCGCCAATCTTTGTCTTGCCCCTCGATGCGTTGCCGAACGTGTCGAAGTCGCCAATCCATCGATTCGAGGCGATGCCGCTGGGCGAGGCGAAGTCGCGTGGCAAAGTTTTCGAGCGACTTCGATTGTTGTGCGAGACGCACGCCGGGATGAACTAAGCGCTGTCGGATTTGATCGAGCCGCTGCGTGTTGTCGTTGATCGTGCGTTGCAGAGAAAAACGGGCGCGCCGTTTGTAGTCGTTCAATTGCTCGAGCAATTCATCGCGATCGGGCGCGGCGCGTTGTGCGGCGGCGGTCGGCGTGGGCGCGCGTTCATCGGCGACGAAATCGGCGATGGTGAAATCTGTTTCGTGGCCGACGCCGGATATGATCGGAATGGGCGATGCGGCGATGGCGCGTGCGACGGCTTCCTCGTTGAACGACCAGAGATCTTCGATGCTGCCGCCACCGCGACAAAGAATGAGTACGTCGCATTCCGCGCGAGTGCCCGCGATGTTGATTGCCTCGACGATTTCCATCGCCGAGCCATTGCCTTGCACCGTCGTCGGATAGAGGATTACCGGAATGTGTGGCGCGCGCCGCTTCAGAGTTGTTAGCACATCGCGGAGCGCGGCGGCCGCCGGTGAGGTGATGATGCCGATGCGTTTTGGAAAAGAGGGTATTTCCAGTTTGCGCGCAGCATCAAACAAACCCTCTTTTTCTAACGCGGCCTTGAGTTTGACGAATTTTTCGTACAACGCGCCGAGGCCGGCGCGCCGGATAGATTCGACGATGAGTTGATATTCGCCGCGCGCTTCGTACAGGGTCACGAGCGCATTGACTTCGACCGCATCGCCGTTGCTTGGAATCCATTCGGCAGATTGATTGCGATTGCGAAACATGGCGCAACGCACCTGCGCTTTGGCATCTTTCAGTGTGAAGTACCAGTGCTCAGAAGTGGCGCGCACGAAGTTAGAAATTTCTCCGCCGACCCAGAGCAGCGGAAAGCTACGCTCGATTTGTTGGCGGACTTGTAGATTTAGCTCAGCAACGCTGAGTACCGTGCGTGGGCGGAATAAATCGCCCGTTTCGCTCATGTTACAACTACCAAATAGACTAAATTACGATAGCGAGTGAATACTATCCGCAAGCAAATCTGCCCCCTCCCTTGCGCGTTTTTTGCGCGGGGGAGGGTTGGGGAGGGGGCATGTGGGCGTGGCCGGTAAACCCTATACCTTGCCACCCCCACCCTAGCACTCTTCGAGGAGGAGGGAACCCGCATATACTGTTTTATCGACCGTGGCATAAGTCCAACCTCGATTTGTCCCACTGGTTTGCTTACAAACACTCCGCGACCAGCTCAATCCAATGCCGCACCGGTAGTTGCGTCGCAGTTTGGATGTGACTTTGACAGCCGATGTTGGCCGTGGCGATGAGTGTGGGTTTGCCGAGATTAAGATTATCGATTTTATTTTTCAGCAAACGCTGCGAAAGCGCCGGCTGCAATAACGAATAGGTCCCTGCCGAGCCGCAACACAGATGTGAGTCCGGCACCGGCGTGAGTTCATAGCCCATTTTTATCAGCAGCGGCTCGACGATGCCTTTGAGATTTTGCGCATGCTGAAGAGAGCAGGGTGGATGATACGCAATTTTTTGATGGGTCTTTTTTTGCGGCTCGATTAACTTTTCAAATCCGTCCGCTTCGGCAGTGATGATTTCGCTGATGTCCTTCGTCAGCGCCGAGACGCGCGCCGCTTTCTTCGAATAGATCAGATCGTCGTGAAGCATGTGTCCATAATCTTTTACCGTCGTGCCGCAACCGCTGGCGGTCATCACGATCGCCTCGACACCGCTTTCGACAAACGGCCACCACGCGTCGATATTTCGCCGCATGTAATCCAAGCCATCGGCTTGCTGATTCAAATGATAAGCGACCGCGCCACAGCAACCCGCTTGATCGGACTTGATCAGTGAGATGCCAAGGCGATCGAGTACACGCGCCGTTGCAGCATTAATGTTTGGCTCGAGCGTGGGTTGTACGCAACCGTCGAGCACTAACATCTTGCGTGCGTGGCGTGGCGCCGGCCACGTTTGAGGTGGTTGCGATTGTGGAATTTTCTTTTGCAACATTCCGGGTAGCAAGGGCTTAGCGAGTTGGCCAAGCTTCACTGCCAGTTTGAAAATTGACGGTTTGGGTAGTGCCGCCGCTAACGCTTTTCGTTTTAAAGTGGCGGCAAAGCTGCGCCGGACGCGGCTTTCCACGTAGCCACGGCCGATGTCGACGAGGCGACCGTACTTCACGCCGGAAGGACAAGTGGTTTCACAAGCACGACAAGTCAAGCAACGATCTAGATGAAGCTGTGTTTTTTCCGTAACGTCTTGGCCCTCAAACATTTGCTTCATCAAATAAATCCGGCCACGCGGGCTATCTAACTCATCGCCGAGAAGTTGATAGGTCGGGCAGGTGGCGAGGCAAAAGCCACAGTGCACGCAAGTGCGAAGGATAGAATCCGCTTCTTTGCCTTGCGGCGTTTCTTTAAACGAATCGAGAATCGAGATGAACATAAATCAGAAGTTATCCATGCGGCCGGGATTCAAAATACCGCGCGGATCGAAGGTGGATTTCAGGCGGCGATGTAAGGTTGCGATTGCCGGGGCGAGCGCATGAAACGCTGGGCCAGTGCCACGTTCGTTGTGAAAGCGCGTCGCATGCCCACCGATCTTCGCGACCGTATCGCGAATCGTTTCATGCGGCGCATCGCTCATTAGCCAACGTTGTGCGCCACCCCATTCGATGAGTTGCTTACCGGGCAGCGAGATGGGTGTCGTAACGGACGGGACGGACAAGCGCCAAAGCGGTAACGCTGATTTAAAGAAGCCGGTGGTTTGTTCGCAAATACTATTCCAAAACTCGTTTGGACTCGATACTACTTCTCCGCCGAGTTTTGTTTTGGCTGCGGCTACCGCGCTAGGTGTGCCGGAGAGCCGCACCCAGAGCCGATCTCCAGTATGGCATGTAGCGGAAAGCGGTAGCGGTTGGGCGGCCCAACGATTGATTTGGTCGATCGCTTTTTCTGCCGCCATCTCAAAACTGATTGTCTCTTGCGTCACGGGTAACGGAAGAATTTTGAACGACACTTCCGTAATGACCCCGAGTGTGCCGAGTGCGCCGGTCATCAATCGCGAGACGTCGTAACCCGCGACATTTTTGATGACCTTGCCGCCGAAGCGTTGATCAATGCCGAGCCCATCAATGATGCGTACGCCCAAAACGAAATCGCGCACCGAGCCGCGCGCGGCTCGCGCGGGTCCTGAAAGTCCGGCAGCGACACAGCCACCGATGGTCGCGGCATCACCGAAGTGTGGCGGCTCGAACGGCAGCATCTGCCCGCGTTCGGCGAGTGCGGCTTCGACTTCGCGCAATGGCGTACCGGCGCGAACGGAAATCACCAACTCGCTCGGCTCGTATTCAATGATGCCGCAATAAGGTTTAACGTCGAGATCGTCGCCTTTGACTGGTTGGCCGTAGAACGCTTTGCTATTGCCGCCGACGATGCGCAAGGGCGTTTGTTTTTCTGCAGCGGTGCGGATGCGCTCCGCTAACTGCGCGTGGATGGTGTCCATATATTATTGAGTGTCGTATAAATTAATGACCACCGACCCCTCACCCTAACCCTCCCTCTCCCCGCATACGGGGCGAGGGGACAACTCCCTCTCCAGCAATGGCGGGAGAGGGTTGGGGTGAGGGTGGGCAATGCCGATACGAGAGATGTCATTTATCTACAAGACATTCTTTAGAAATCTAAAAGCGAGGGAGATCGGGGAACTTGGTTTTTCCCTCGTGCACATGCATGCGGCCATATTCGGCGCAGCGATGCAAACTCGGGACAGCCTTGCCGGGATTCAGCAAACCTTTTTGATCGAACGCGGCTTTGATGCCGTGAAAGCGTTCGCGCTCGTGGTCGGTAAATTGCGTGCACATCTGGTTGATTTTTTCGATGCCGACACCGTGTTCGCCGGTGATGGTGCCGCCGACTTCGACGCACAATTCCAGAATATCCGACGCGAGTTTTTCGGTCTTTTTCAGATCGCCTTCTTTGGCGCAATCGAACAAAATCAGCGGATGCAAATTGCCGTCGCCGGCATGGAAAACATTCGCTACAGCGAGGCCAGCGATGTCGGTGAGTTCGTAAATTTTGCGCAGCACGAATGGCAAAGTCTTGCGTGGAATCGTACCATCGATGCAATAATAATCTGGCGAAATGCGGCCGACGGCGGGAAACGCCGCTTTGCGGCCTGCCCAAAATTTAAGCCGCTGCGCTTCGTCTTGCGAGAAACGCACTTCGATCGCGCCGCTTTGCTCGAGGATTTCTTTCATGCGCGCCATTTCGTCCGCGACTTCTTCATTCGTGCCGTCGGATTCGCATAGCAAAATCGCTTCGGCGTCGCGTGGATAGTTGGCGTGAACGTAATCTTCCGCGGCGCGAATGGCAGGCTTGTCCATCATTTCCAAACCGGCGGGAATGATGCCGCCAGCGATGATGTTACCGACGGCAGCGCCGGCTTTTTCGACATCGTCGAATGCAGCAAGGATGGCTTGCGCGCGCTGCGGTTTCGGCAACAATTTCACGGTGACTTCCGTTGTCACCGCGAGCATGCCTTCGGAGCCGGTGAGCAACGCGAGTAGGTCGTAGCCTGACGCGTCGAGGCCTTCCGAGCCGATCTCTAACAATTCGCCTTCGATGGTCACCACACGAATTTTGTGAATATTGTGCACCGTCAAACCGTATTTCAAGCAATGTACGCCGCCGGAATTTTCGGCGACATTGCCACCGATAGAGCACGCGATTTGGCTCGACGGATCCGGCGCGTAGTAGAGGCCGTAGGGCTCAACCGCTTCGGAAATCGCGAGATTGCGCACGCCCGGTTGCACGCGCGCGAGGCGCGCGACGGGATCGATCGACAAAATGCGCATGAACTTCGTCATCGACAGCAACACACCTTGCGCGTGGGGCAGGGCGCCGCCGGAGAGGCCCGTGCCCTGGCCGCGTGCGACCACCGGCACGTTGCTCGCATGACACAGTTTCAGCACCTGCTGAACTTGCTGTTCCGTTTCCGGCAACGCGACGATCAACGGTATTTGGCGATATACCGACAGGCCATCGGTCTCGTAGGGCCTCATATCCTCGTCAACGGAAAGCACATTCGCCGCAGGCAAAATCGCTTTCAATTCCGCGACCAGCGCGTCTTTTTGCAGGAGCGGGATAAATGTTTCGGGTTTGCCCATGATACGATGCGCAAACATCGCGCTAAATGTGAACTAGACCTCAATTTTATCACGTAACCGAGATCATTCTTATGCCCAACTT
>JANOLP010000292.1:0-7214 GCA_031419835.1 Pseudomonadota bacterium
CGAGATTGCTTCGTCGCAAAAAGCGCTCCTCGCAATGACAATTCGTATTGTTATTTGGCCGACGAGGAAACCGACTTCGAAATCTTCGCGTTGGTTTCTTTCGCATTCTTTAACGCGGCCGCCGCTTCCGGCGGCATGTAATTCTCATCGTGTTTCGCGAGCACTTCGTCCGCATGAAATACGCCATCGCCGGTGAGTTTGCCTTGCGCGACGACGCCTTTGCCTTCTTTGAATAAATCCGGAAGAATGCCGTTATACACCACGGGAATGGTTTTTGCCGTATCGGTGACAACGAAGTTCACCGTCAGGCCGTTCGATTCGCGTTTTAGGCTGCCGGTTTCTACCATGCCGCCGATGCGGAAGCTGCGACCGATGGGCGCTTCCTTCGCGGCGACTTGGCTTGGCGAAAAGAAAAATACCAGGTTGCTGTTGAACGCATTGAGAACAAATACGGAGGCGGCGCCGAGCGCGGCGAGGCCGACGAGGAGGAAACTTAAGCGTTTGTGTCTTGTTTTCATATGCTCTAAAAAGTTAATTTTCAAGATACGTCATCCTGAGCGCAGCGAAGGATCTGCTTTGGCAGCCGGAAAAGCAGATCCTTCGCTGCGCTCAGGATGACATGTTGGGTTATTCATCTTCGTGGCGTTCCAAGATTCGTCTGCGATTGCGCAGCAACATCAGCTCGCCGATCATGACAATCGCGGTGACGATGTAGGAACCCCACACATAAAATCCTCGTCCACCCATGTCGAAAAATGTGCCCCAGTCCATCGCTTATTCCTTTGCTTCGTTTAACCACTGCGCTTGTTTTTCGCGTTCGCGCACGATGCAACGCAAGCGCATCAGCGAAGCAGCGATGGAATAAGCCCAAAACGCAAAGGTCATGATCAGCATTGCGAGCAACATGGTTTTCGCCATCGATGGCGATTTGGTCAGGCTCACCGATGCGCCTTGATGCAAGGTATTCCACCATTTCACGGAAAAATAAATGATCGGTATGTTGATCGAGCCGACGATCGCGAGCAGCGCGCCGGCACGATCGGCGCGACGCGTATCCTCAATCGCCGCGGTCAAGGACATGTAGCCGACGTAAAGAAATAACAGAATTAATTCCGAGGTCATGCGCGCATCCCACGCCCACCATGTTCCCCAGGTTGGTTTACCCCAAAACGCGCCGGTCCACAGCGCGACGAAGGTAAACATCGCACCGGTGGGCGCCAGGGCTTGCGCCATCATGAACGACAATCGCGTGTTCATGATCAATCCCAGCGCAGCCCAGAACGCCATTGCTAAGTAAATCACCATCGACATCCAGGCGGCGGGCACGTGAATGAAAATGATGCGATAGACTTCGCCTTGGGTCGCGTCAGTTGGCGCGACGAAGAAGCCAATATATAAGCCAATGAGCGTCAGTATCGCGGCCGGCCAGGCAAAAAGCGGTACCAGCGTGTCGGCCAGCGGATAAAAAGTTTGTGGAGCGGAGTATTTCAGCCAATTCATGACGTAAGTTTAATCTAACGCGATGCGCAGCGCGACGGCGCTGGCCCAAGGCGCAAAGGCGAGCGATAAAATTAAGCCCGCTGCGAGAAGCGACAAATGGCCGCTCGGGCTGACGCCATGGATCACGGCTTCAACCGCGCCCGCGCCAAATATCAACACGGGAATGTAGAGCGGCAAGATCAACAGTGCGAGCAACACGCCGCCACCGCGCAAGCCTAACGTGAGTCCCGCACCGATAGCCCCCAGCGTAGCGAGGATTGGCGTGCCGATCAGCAGGGCTAAGGTCATTGTTAGAAGCGCGTCTGCCGGCAAATCGAACTGAAGACCCAATATCGGCGCGAGGATCACCAAGGGGAGACCGGTGCTAATCCACAGCGCAATGATTTTTCCTAACGCGGTGATCGCAAGTGGATGGGGCGCGATCGCGAGTTGTTCCAATGTCCCATCGGCGTAGTCTGCCGCGAATAATCGATTCAGCGAGAGCATTGTTGCAAGTAATGCGGCGACCCACAGAATGCCGGGCGCGATGGTTCGCAGTAATGCGGTTTCAGGTCCAATACCAAGTGGAAACAGGCTGACGACAATGATGAAAAAAAACAATGTCCCAAGCACGTCGGATCGTCGCCGCCAGGCGAGACGGAGGTCGCGTGCAATGATGGCAATGAGCAAGTTGTTCATCGCCATTTAATGCGGTATCGGCCAGTTGTATTCCGCCCCTCACCCCGCCCCTCTCCCACGGAGTGGGAGGGGGAGACTTCATCCCCTCTCCCCGTTTGCGGGGAGAGGGTTAGGGTGAGGGGAAAAACGCTCATTGATGCCAACACGATCTAAATCTCAGGCGCTAAGCTTGAGTTGACGCGGCGTGTGACCCGGAATCGCGACGTGTTGATGGGTAGTAAAAAAAACAATACCGTCACCATCAAGATGTTTTGCGATCAAGCCCGCGACCCACGACACGGCGCCGACATCTAGGGCGGTGAACGGCTCGTCCAAAATCCACAAAGGTCGTTTGCTCAAGCAAAGTCGGGCGAGCGCGACGCGGCGGCGCTGACCTTGCGACAAATATTTTGCCGACAAATGCAATCGATCTTTTAGTCCCGCATCGGTCAATGCTTGTTTTGCCTTGGCGGTTGAAGTCGCTTCGCCGGCGAGCTGCAACGTGAGATTCATATTTTCTAGCGCGGTTAGTTCGTCTTTAATCGCCGCAGCGTGACCTAAATAAAGCATCTCGCGAAAATAATCTTCTGCTAATTCTTTGACGGTATCGTTTTCCCAACGAACTTCGCCGCTGGCTGCGGCGCTCAAGCCGGCGACAATGCGCAGCAAGCTGGTTTTGCCGCTGCCGTTCGGCCCTTCGACTTGCAGCAACTCACCGCGTTGCAGCGTGACTTCAACGCCGCTGAACAGCTCGCGTTCGCCGCGCCGGCATTGGAGTTTCTGAAGGGTTAGCAAGAAATGATGGTTGGGAGGCTAGGAGTGCGGAAATTATACCGGACACCCGGCACGCGCAAAAAAAAACCGGCCCACAAGGGGGCCGGGAACAGGGGAGGAGGGTGTGCTGCAAATCTAAACTCGCGCTACTTTCGCAAGTAGCGCGCAAATCAACGTGCTTACCACTTGTAGCCAGGCGAGAGCGGATTCCGGCTATCGACGTAAGAGACGATTTTCAGATCCGAGGTCACCAGCCAGTTCAATTCGCCACCGCGATTGAACGACGGGCTAAGCGGATTGCCAACGTCGACGTAGCGCGCGGCATCGCCGGTCACTTTGGTTTGAACCCAGTTAGCTGCTTTCTCTTGGAAGTAAGAAGGATGCAGCGGGTTATTCGCAGCTTGCGCGGTTGCAGCAATCAAAGTGGTGGCAGCGATAGTGGCAAAAAGGGCTTTCTTCAACATGATGTATATCTCCAATTAAGTTAAATTAAATTCAAAAAATTGATGTTTAAAATTTCGTTAAATGCGCTTGAAGCTCGGGTTTAGCGGATTTGCGCGGTCGCGATAAAGTTGATCGGGGCGCAGCGCCGTTGCAACCCAATTAACGGCTTCACCGGATCGCGTGTAAGTCGGCGCGAGCGGGTTGCGGTTATCGACATAACGAACCGTTTCGCCAGTTGCGGGCGCGGCGATCGTTACGTCGAATTTTTGGTAGGTCGGCGCCAGCGGATTTTCGGCGGCGTTTCCCAATGCGCTAACAGCGATCAAACTCAAACCGGCAACACTAGAAAGAATCATTTTGGTGCTCATGGTTAATCTCCTAAATAAATAAAATTAAAAATCAGTCGTTTAAAAAGTTTGCTTGCTATGTCCCATATACGGGACTTGTTCCTTTTTGGATGTCGGTTATTTGCATGCCATATCGACCTCACTTTCTTTGTCTTTAGTAGACTGGTCGATTATAATTAATAGACCAGTCGGCTATTAAAAAGTTCAAAAAAAATTCAGTAACCCTAATAAAACTTAAACTAAAACTCGGTCAAACAAAATATCGGCCATATCTTTCATCGGCAGCGCCGTCTTGCTGACTTTAGAGCGAAGCATGCCGCCCTCGAGCCCGATAATAATAAATTCGGCTAACAAATCCACATTAGAATCGCGCTTTAATTCTTTCGCAGCCTTCGCCTCGCGCAGGCAGTCTGCGATGATGCGCTTCCAGCCATCCCAAATTTCGTTCAGCTTGACGCGGAACCGGTCATTCTGTCCGGCCATTTCCTGAGTCATATTGCCGAGAAAACATCCGCGCGCGCAGCCATCGACTTCGATCTCCGTCGCCACCACTTGGAGGTAGCGACGCAGCCGCGCCATCGGCGTCAAACTCTTATCCTGCAAATAACTTTCGGCGTGCGCCTTAGCTTGCACTGCGAATAAATCTAAGACGGCCAGACCGAACTCTTCCTTACTCGGGAAGTAATAATAAAAAGATCCTTTCGGAATTTTTGCTGACTTCAACACGGCGTCGATCCCGCAAGAGTTGAAACCCTTTTCACCAAGGATCTCAAGCCCCACTCGGATAATGTCGTCTCGTGTTGTGTTGCGCGTGTCCATGGAGTGAATATTAGACCAGTCGTCTAGTAACTGTCAAGCGCTATTTGAAATTTTTTTTGTGTCGCTAAATGCTGTGCGTTGAAGATATTATTTAATTGATTTTAAATGAGTTTATCGTTATTTCCGGCCCATTTTGCGTTTTGAAATAATGAGTAGTCTCAGAATTTTCATCCACCGGAACCGAAATCAATAAATCCCAACCACCGATTGGTGCGGCCGCAGCGTCTACCACCATGCCGATCGCCTGGCCCTCTAATTTCTTCCCATAAATAGAGTCACCCGGCTGCGGCGATTCCGGCGTATCAAGATGCGCGCCAACCATGCGCCGCTTCGCCTTGCCGAGATAATGCAGCCGTGCGACGATCTCCTGCCCCGTGTAGCAACCCTTTTGAAAACTCACCGCGCCGATGAGATCGTCGTTCACCATTTGTGGGACGAACTGTTCTTGCGTCGCCAAATAAATTTCTGGGATGCCGGCGCGAATTTGCAACCATCGCCAAACGGCTGCGCCCACCGGCGTTGCGCTTTTCGCAATCGTTTGCCAAAGCTCGATGGCGTTCCCCGCCACTAGGATTTGATATCCGCCATTCGGCAACGCGATGATGCTTCCCCTCGTCGTTCTAACAATATCCAGCGGTTGCGTAGGTAGGTTTCCGAACACGGACGCGATAACACTTTCCGTATTCGCGCCGCCAAGTCCAAAACGAATATGCGACGAAGAAACGTCCGTGAGCACAACCTTCGAACGCAGCACATACATCTTCAAACGCTTTTGAATCGGCTCGATCAGCTCGTGCGGCAATTGCAGGAAATAACTTTCACCGGATTTCCATGCGAGGAAATGCGCAAGCAATCGTCCCTTCGGCGAACAATGCCCGGCGAACGCCGCGCGTTCACTCGTGATTTTTGCGACGTCTTGCGTCAACTGGCCTTGCAGAAAAGAAAGCGCGTCCACGCCGGAAACTTCAATCAAACCGAAATGCGATAAATCTGCGATGACCGTCGAATTCTCCGCTGCGGTTAACTCCTTCGCCGGATCGCCGAAGTGTTGCGCGACGCCGTCAGTAATCGTTGCGCCGAGGGTTTCGAGTTGGTGTTGCCACGTTTGAGTCATAGCCCCAATATTAACAAATTTGAGAAACCACGCTTGCACTCGCTATGAATCTCACGCCGCTTGTGATCGTACTCAAGCCTTCGCGCATACTTGCGGTGATCTTGCTTATCGCCCATGCGGTTAGTGGTGTGTTGATCTTGATGTTGCCGTTGGCTCTTTGGCTTAAGTTAGTGGGCATCGCGGTTATCGTACTCGCCTCTTTTTACTATGTACGACGCTATGCCTTGCTCAGAACGCCAACCGCTGTGCGCGAACTACGAATGTTGTCCGAAGGCAGACTCGAAATTTTTCGCAGTGATTGGCAGTCGGCCGAGTTGGTGGGCGAACAATTTAGTCATCCCATGCTTACGATCATTCGTTGCCGCACGGAAACTGATCGATGGCCCGTCTCAATCGTCATCTTGAGCGACATGCTCGATGCTGAAAGTTTTCGCGCGTTGCGCGTGCGTTTAAAATGGCGCAGATGATTTTTGATCGGTCATGCCGCGAGGCAATGGCCCGAGGCCACCCCGTAGGCATGCGGCTCCTGGCGACGCTATGGATTTGTAGGTTGGGGTGAGGTACGAACCCCAACACACAATGCTATTTGCGAAAAATTAACAAGCAGATCACCATGAAAAAATTATCTCTGGCAATAATGTGCCTTGCTGGCGTGAGCGGCCTTTACGCCTTTTTCATTGAGCCGACCTGGCTCGAAGTGACAACACACCGAATAGGTAAGCCCGCAGCACAAATAATCAAAGTCGCGCAACTGTCGGACCTGCATCTGCAAAAATTTGGGAAATACGAGACCAATGTCATCGCGACCATCCGCAAGATTAATCCCGACCTCATTATTCTCTCCGGTGACGTGGTGGACAAGTCTGACAAGTTGCCCGTCGTTGCGGAATTTCTGTCCCACCTTTCTGGCACCCGAGCCATAGCGACCCTCGGAAACTGGGAATACTGGAGCAAGGTTGATCTCAACGCGCTCCGAGATATTTATTCGCGTCATCAAGTATCTTTGCTCGTCAACACCGAAGAAACGTTGACACTGAAGGGGCGCACGGTGCGCGTCGTCGGGCTGGATGACTTTACCGCCGGATCCCCTCGACTACGTTTTTTTCGCCCGGCACAACAAAACGAAGTCTCGATCCTCGTTGAGCACTCGCCGGGCTTTTTCAGCCAAAGCCATATGGCGCGGAACGCGGTCAGTCCACCCAAATTCCAAATCTGTCTGTCCGGCCATACACACGCCGGGCAAATCACCTTGTTTGGCATGACGTTATGGACGCCACCGGGCAGCGGGGAATTTACCGCCGGGCTATATGAAACACGTTATTGCCCTATGTACGTCTCCAGGGGGATCGGCACGTCGTTGCTCCCTCTGCGATTTGGTGCGCGCCCCGAACTGGCTGTGTTTGAATTGTGATGGGGCAATCAATTGACGCAAAAAAGGCTAGCCCCCGTAGGTTGGGGTGAGGTACGAACCCCAACATTCCATTTCATGGCACGTTGATGTTGGGGTTCGTGCCTCACGCCAACCTACAGGGCTATGCCATGAGGCAATAGCGATGCGG
>JANOLP010000293.1:0-1576 GCA_031419835.1 Pseudomonadota bacterium
ATGGCATGCTGCGGCATCGTGAGGTTCTAGTCCACAATCTTTGCCCTCAACATTCATCAACACGAAGCGCGTAGCGTTCCACAGTTTATTGCAGAAATTGCGATAGCCTTCGCAGCGCTTGAAATCGAAATTGACATTCATACCGAGCGAGGCATACGAAGCCATGGTGAAGCGCAGCGCGTCCGCACCGAAGGCGGGAATACCGTCCGGAAATTCTTTTTTGGTCTGCGTCGTGACTTTCGGTTTCGTCTCGGGGCGGCGCAAACCGGTGGTGCGCTTTTCCAGCAAACTCGCGAGATCGATGCCGTCGATCAGATCCACCGGATCGATCACATTGCCCTCGCTCTTGCTCATCTTCTTGCCTTCGGCATCGCGCACCGTGCCGTGAATGTACACGGTTTTGAACGGCACTTTGCCAGTGAAGTAAGTGGTCATCATAATCATGCGCGCCACCCAGAAGAAAATAATTTCGCTGCCGGTGACAAGCACGTTCGAGGGCAAATAAGTTTTCAGCGCTGGCGTTTGCTCCGGCCAGCCCAGAGTGGAAAAACACACGAGTGCAGACGAGAACCAGGTGTCGAGCACGTCGTTGTCGCGAGTGATACTTTTCCCGCCTGCTTTTTTTCGCGCATCTTCTTCCGTGCGCGCGACATAGCAATTGCCGTCGGCGTCGTACCAAGCGGGAATCTGATGGCCCCACCAAAGCTGCCGCGATAAACACCAATCCTGAATGTTATTCAGCCAATGGCGATAGGTTGCGATCCAATGCTCGGGCACAAAATTGATATCGCCGTTTTCGACGACTTCGAGGGTTTTCTGCGCGATGGATTTTGACGGTTGATAAGCATGATTCTCCGGCGCGGCTTTGTTCACCGCCATAAACCATTGGTCGGTTAGCATCGGTTCGATTACCGTGCCAGTGCGATCACCGCGTGGGACTTTGAGTTTGTGTTTGTCGACTTTTACAAGTAAGCCTTGCGCTTCCAAATCGACGACAATTTTTTTGCGCGCGTCGAATCGTTCGAGGTCGCGATAGGCTTGCGGCGCGTTGTCGTTGATGATGGCGTCGAGCGTGAGGATGTCGATCAAAGGCAAGCTGTGTCGTTGGCCAACCGCATAGTCGTTGAAGTCATGGGCGGGCGTGACTTTCACGCAACCCGTTCCGAATTCGCGATCGACGTAATCGTCGGCGATGATGGGAATGGTGCGGTCGGTTAACGGCAACGTGACGTGTTTGCCGATTAAATGTTTGTAACGTTCGTCTTCGGGATGAACCATGACGGCGACGTCTCCGAGCATGGTTTCGGGGCGTGTGGTCGCAACCGTGAGGCCGCGCAATTCGCCCTGTTGCCCATCGACGAAGGGATAAAGAATGTGCCACAGATGGCCGTCTTCTTCTTCGCTAACGACCTCCAGATCGGACACAGCCGTCTTCAGTTTCGGATCCCAATTCACCAAACGCTTGCCGCGATAAATCAAGCCATCTTCGAACAGCCGCACGAACACTTCCGTGACGACTTTCGAGAGCTTGTCGTCCATCGTGAAATATTCCATCGACCAATCGGTCGATGCGCCG
>JANOLP010000294.1:0-6658 GCA_031419835.1 Pseudomonadota bacterium
CTTTTGCGACGAAGCAATCTCGTATTTCGCGGCGGAAAAAATCGAGATTGCTTCGTCGCAAAAGCGCTCCTCGCGATGACTAAATAGGTTTGTCTTCCGTTCGAAATTTTGTCGCAATCTACAACCAGGCCTTGAATCTCATGAAATGCACATTTCGATTTGCCATTTTCCTGCTCTTGTTTGCGTCAATGCAATTGTTCGCACAAGACGCGCCGGTGCCCATCGAGCAAGAACCACGGCATAAACTCGTCTTCGAAAACGAGTTCATTCGTATTTTCGATACGCGCATCCCAGTCGGTGACGTTTCGCAATTTCATATCCACAGTTTCGACAGTGCCTTCGTCTGCATCAACGGCGGTGAAACTCAATCGGAAGAACTCGGCAAACCGATTCAAAAGCGGCCACCATTCAAAGCCGGCGATGTTTGGTATCGGCCGCATGCAACCGCGCCACTAACTCACCGCGTCAGCAATCTCGGCCAGACGGATTTTCGTGTGCTCGATATTGAGTTGCGCCAAGCGCCTACAGAATCTGACGTCCCGATGGCGAAGTTACCGAAGGAATTCGTCTCGGTTCTGGAAAACGATCGTGTGCGCATCTCGCGGCTGACGCTCATTCCCGGCGCAAAAACGCCGGAGCACAAGTTAACGCGGCGCGCGTTATTCGTAATCGTCCAAGCGAGCAAAGCGGTATTTAATTTCCCGCGCGAGCGCCGTCTGACTGACTACGATCCCGGTGACCATTATTTTGCGCCGGCAAATCTGGAGCGATTCATCGGCAATTTCGGCGACAAGGAATTTGAAGCAGTACAAATCGAAATTAAATAACGAACGATTCATTTAGGAGCTTCCATGAGCATCAAAAAACTATTCGACTTAAGCGGAAAAATCGCGCTAGTCACTGGCGGCTCGCGCGGACTCGGCTTACAAATGGCCGAAGGCCTGGGCGAAATGGGCGCGAAAATCGCGATCACTGCGCGCAAGAAAAATGAACTCGACGAAGCCGTCGCGCATCTTTCCGGCATGGGCATCGAAGCCTTTCCGCTGGTAACGGACCTGCAAGACCCCAGCGTCGCCGAGCCGACCGTTCTCGATGTCATCAAACGCTGGGGCAAGATCGATATCCTGGTTAACAATGCGGGAACGACTTGGGGTGCGCCGGCGGAAGATCATCCGCTTGATGCGTGGAACAAAGTCATGAACCTCAATCTCACCTCGGTATTTTTGGTCAGCCAAGCCGTCGGCAAACACAGCATGATCCCGAACAGATACGGCCGTATCATCAACATCGCGTCGATCGCCGGCATGAAAGGCTCGATGCCCGACACGTTGCGCACCATCGCGTATAACGCCAGCAAAGGCGGCTTGGTGAACATGACGCGTGCGCTCGCGGCGGAATGGGGGCAATACAACATCACCGTCAACGCGATTTGCCCAGGATTTTTTCCGTCGAAAATGACCAAGGGTATATTCGAAATATTGGGGCAAGAAGGATTGACCAAGGGCGTGCCACTCGGCCGTGTCGGCGGGCCGGAAGATTTGAAAGGCGCATGCGTGTTGTTCGCGTCGGACGCGTCGCAGCAGATTACCGGGCAGTGTCTTGCCGTGGATGGCGGCGTGATGGCGGTGTAGTGAAATCCCTTCTCCCCTCGGGGGAGAAGGTTAGGATGAGGGGCAAGCGTCAATAGTTGCCGCCGGACCCTCACCCTAGCCCTCTCCCTCACGAGGGAGAGGGGAAAAAAAAGCGCCGCTCGAATTCATCAAACGCTGTCACCTTATCGCCCGCTTCCTAGCAATGCTAAACGACCAACAACCAACATCACAAGACCTCAAGGATATCCTTCAGCAAACACCCTTCGGAAAACTCTATGGCTTCCAACTCGTTTCCCATGGAGATGGCGAATGTATCCTCAGAGTGCCATTTTCAAAAGACACGGAGCGCCCCGGCGGCATCGTCGCCGGGCCGGTTTACATCGCATGCGTTGATGTCGCGATGTGGCTGGCGATCATGACTAAGCTTGGTACGGATGTTCAGACCGTCACCACCGAACTCAACTCAACGTTTTTAAGCTCGGCGAAAGAAGAAGAAATTATCGGCAGCGCAACCATTCTAAAACTTGGCAAAACGCAAATCTTCGGCACGGCCGAATGCCGTACCAATAGTGGTAAATTACTCACCTACCACACCATCAGCTACGCGCGAATTTCAGAGAAAAAATGACTGGACGCATCTTCGGCCTCACTATCCCATTCGGCGACTACGTCGGCATTGAGCCCCTTGAGCAAGGAGATGGCTTCGTGCGGACGGCGCTGGAAATAAAACCGGAACTGATGAATAGTTGGGGCGTCGCCCACGGCGGCGCGGTGATGACCTTACTCGATCTCACGCTCGGCATGGCGGCTCGATCAGTCGACATGCGCTCGAACGGATCGATCACCGTCGAGCTTAAAGTCAATTTCATCAAAGCTGCAACGGGTCGCATTCACGCCGAAGGTCGCGCCACGCGCGCCGGAAAATCGCTGGTGTTCTGCGAAGGTGAAGTGCGCGATGTCGATGAGAATCTTTGCGCCAAAGCCACCGGCACGTTCAAATTATTGTTGCCGAGAAACTCAGAATGACGCGTCCTCCAGCCCGCATCGGCGATCCGCTCAGCGCCGTCGATACGCCGGCGCTAATCATCGACCTTGAAGCGTTCGAGTTTAACTTGCGGCGATTGCCGGAATCGCTGATCGGCAAACCCGTGCGCATTCGGCCGCACGCGAAAACGCACAAATCGCCGATCATCGCGCTCAAACAAATCGAGTTGGGCGCGGTCGGCGTGTGCTGTCAAAAAGTCAGTGAAGCCGAGGCGTTGGTTTATGGCGGCGTGAAAGATGTGCTCGTTAGTAACGAAATCATCGGCGCGCAAAAATTGGAACGCCTCGCCGCGTTGACGAAACTCGCCAAGATCGGCGTGTGCGTCGACGATCTTAGTAACGTGCGCGATATCGCGCTCGTCGCCGCGCGCCAAAACGCCAAACTTGACGTATACGTGGAAATTGATGTCGGCACATTTCGCTGCGGCGTAACGCCGGGCGAAGCGGCCGTTACGCTCGCGAAGGAAATCAACGTCAGCAAACATTTACGCTTTGCCGGATTGCATGCCTATCACGGCGCCGCACAACATCAGCGCACCCATGCTGCCCGCAGCGCCAGTATCCATGCGGCTTCTGAGCATGCCATCGCCACGAGGCAAGCACTGCAAGGCGCCGGGCTCGATTGCCCCATCATCACTGGTGCCGGGACCGGAACCTATTTATTTGAAGCCGCAAGCAAGGTTTACAACGAAATCCAACCGGGCTCTTATATTTTCATGGATGCCGATTATGGCCGCAATCACGGTGAAGGCGGCGCGCCGGTTTCCGAATTTCGCCAAAGCTTGTTTGTGTGGGCGACGGTGATGAGCCGGCCGACATCCGATCGCGCGGTGGTCGACGCGGGATTGAAAGCGCTGAGTGTCGATTCCGGTATGCCGCTCGTGGCCGATTTACGCGGCGTTGAGTATGCGCGCGCGTCGGACGAACATGGAGTATTACTGATCAAAGATGGCGAAACGAAAATCGCGCTGGGAGAGAAGATTCGCCTAACACCGGGCCATTGCGACCCGACGGTGAACATGCACGATTGGTACGTCGGCGTGCGCAATAGTGTCGTCGAGCAGCTATGGCCGATCACCGCGCGCGGCGCGATGTTTTAATTTGATGGTGGATCCGCTCCGCTTGATCCACCCTACTCCGTCTCCTCTTGTCATTCCCGCGCAGGCGGGAATCCATAGCGTCCGTGAAATGAGAAAGGCAAAACGGATTCCCGCCTGCGCGGGAATGACAAATTGGCAATTTGAACGCAATCGAAATATAACCACGCCAGCAGGCCCATCTAGCTTGCCTCGCGGCACGACACGCCCGGAAAGCCGCACCAATACAACCTTCCAGCAATGCTGCTCTAAACCAACTTCACCAACTGCTTCCCAAAGTTCTCACCCTTAAGCATACCGATAAATGCCTTCGGCGCGCTCTCGATACCCTCACTCATCGTCTCGTGATATTTCATCTTGCCTTGTTTTATCATTCCACCGATATTGGCAAACGCAGTCGGCCATTTATCCAAATGATCCGTGACGATGAAGCCGCGCAACATGGTGCGATTGACCAGCAACGAGCGCAATAGGCGAATGCCTTTCGGATCGGCGTCGTTGTATTCGGAAATCATGCCGCACAGCGCGATCCGCGAGAACGCGTTGAGGCGCGACAGCACGGTGTCCATCACTTCACCGCCGACGTTTTCGAAATAAGCATCGACGCCGTTCGGCACGGCGGCTTTGAAATCTTCGCGCAAGTTACCCGCTTTGTAATCAACGCAGGCATCGAAGCCCAATTCTTTCACGACGTAATCGCATTTCGCTTTACCGCCGGCAATACCGATGACGCGGCAACCCTTGGCTTTCGCCAACTGACCAACCACGCTACCAACTGCGCCGGACGCCGCGGAAACAGCGACGGTCTCGCCCGCTTTCGGTTGCATGAATTCGTTCAAGCCAATCCACGCCGTCGCGCCAGGCATGCCAAGAATCCCGACGTAATAGGATAACGGCGCGAGCTTAGGATCGACCTTCATCAGACCTTCGCCGTTGCTGATTGCGTATTGTTGCCAACCCGTCATGGTGACGACATAATCGCCCACGTTAAATTTGGGATGTTTCGATTCGATCACTTCGGCCACCGTGCCACCGGTCATGACTTCGTTGAGCTCTTGATATTTGGTGTACGACTTCACCGCGTTCATCCGGCCGCGCATATAGGGGTCGAGAGACAGGTAATGATTTTTCACCAGCAGCTCGCCCTCTTTTGGGCTTGCTACCGATGTTTGCACGATTTTGAAATTGCTTTCCGATGCCCAACCTTCGGGACGGCTAGCTAGTAGCACTTGCGTATTTTGCGTTGGCATTGTGGGTTTCCTCCGAGGGTAAAGACCTGCTGGTTATGGCATAATCTCACATTCTCGAATGTTAACATTCTTATGGTTTACGCTCTCAACGTATTCACGCTTATCCCCGGCAAAGAGGAACAGTACAAGGAATACAGTGTTAAGGTCGGCAAGATCATTTACGGTTATGGCGGCAAGGTTGTCGCGTCGGGTCACGATCCGATTCGGCACATGCATGGCGATATCAAGCGGCAAATTTTTATCGTCGTTGAGTTCCCCAGTGAAGCGGTTTTCCAGAAAATGATCGATGATATGGACCGCGACAATATCCATCATCTGCGTGAAACAGCGTGCAAAGATTACATCTGGACGCTGTATCAGCCGTGGGATATGCGGGCTTGGGTGAAGGAAGCGCCTGTTAATAAACCAACCATGTCATCCTGAACGAAGTGAAGGATCTGCTTTTTTCGGCGCGTATTAATAGCAGATCCTTCACTTCGTTCAGGATGACATAACAAGAAAGTGAACGACTAAAACCATGCACGAAGAATTCGTCGGCACCATGCCGGTTCAAGAAAAACATCGCTTCGACGCCACCGCGCTCGAACGCTACATACGCGACAACGTGGAGGGGTTTTCCGGTACGCTGACGGTCGAGCAATTTAAAGGTGGCCAATCCAATCCAACCTATCGTTTGAGTGCGGGCGGCAAGCGCTACGTGCTGCGCCGCAAGCCACCGGGTAAATTATTACCCTCGGCTCACGCGGTGGATCGCGAGTATAAAGTCATCACCGCGTTGTACGGCGCGGGCGTTCCCGTGGCAAAAACCTATGCACTATGTGAAGACGAAAATGTCATCGGCACCGCGTTCTACATTATGGATTGCGTCGAAGGCCGCGTGCTGTGGGATCAGGCGCTACCGGGCATGCAGCCCGATGAGCGCAAAGCCATTTGGGATGAGCTGAATCGCGTCATCGCGGCGTTGCATCAAGTGAATTATGAAAAAATCGGCCTCGGTGATTTCGGCAAGCCGGGCAACTATCTCACACGGCAAATCGGCCGCTGGACCAAGCAGTACAAAGCCTCAGAAACGGAGAAAATCGACGCGATGGATAACCTCATCGCGTGGCTGCCGGACAACATTCCGCCGAGCGAGGAGACCAGCATCGTCCACGGTGATTACCGCTTGGACAACGTGATTTTCCACGCGACCGAGCCGCGCATCGCCGCGATTCTCGATTGGGAACTCTCGACGCTCGGCCATCCGCTGGCCGATTTTTCTTACCATTGCATGAGCTGGCGTTTATCGCCCGGCGAGTTTCGCGGTATCGCCGGTTATGACTGGAAAGCGTTGGGCATTCCGTCCGAAGAAGAATACGTCGCCGCCTATTTCAAACGCACCAATCGCGCGCCGATCGATCCGCGCCAATGGGATTTCTATATGGCCTACAACATGTTCCGCCTCGCGGGAATTTTGCAGGGCATTATGGGTCGCGTGGTCGATGGCACGGCCGCAAGCGAGCACGCGATCGAATCCGGCAAACGCGCACGACCGATGGCGGAAGCGGGTTGGCGGCAAGTAGAAAAAATACTTAAGCAATAACGTAGGGTGCATTCATGCACCGCTCTTTATTTTTTTGGTGCATAAATGCACCCTACATTGGGAACAACTATGGATTTCGAATTCTCCGACAAA
>JANOLP010000295.1:0-9237 GCA_031419835.1 Pseudomonadota bacterium
CGTCATCGACCAGGATGTGCGCGCGGTCGCGGCGTTCCGAGCATGCGGCTCTAAGAGCCAAGCTGGGTGTGGATCTTGGCTGGGGTAGAAAAATGTAGGGCGTCAATAAGCGCAGCGCATTGCGCCGGATGAGCATTCAATCGGCCCGTCATTCGGCGCAATGCGCTGCGCTTATTGACGCCCTACATTTTTCTAACTCTGCCAAGATCCACACCCAGCTTGGCTCTTAGAGCCGCATGCTCAGAACGCGGCGACCGCGCGCGCATCCTGGTCGATGACGATCGCGCTGTCTTTCAGCGATTTTAGGCGCTTAACGTCAGTCTGGGATTTGCGAGAAGTAGAAGCGGCTTTCATATTTGATTGCCTTGCGAATTGAATTGATGTGATTGTCATCCCCACGCGGCGGACGTGTTACCGATTGAGTACGCTATTTCTCGGTTTTGCCGATTCCGAAATAGGTGATCGTTGCCGAGGCGAATGCACAGGCGGCGAGGAAGTATAGCCCCATTTCAAAGCTGTTTGTGCTGTCCTTAATCCAACCAACGATGAACGGGCCGATGTAGCCGCCGAGATTGCCGATGGAATTGATGAGCGCGATGCCGGCGGCGGCCGCTGCGCCGGTCATGAATTGTGACGGTATTGGCCAGAATGACGGCCGTGAACCGTATAGGCCGATGGTGGCGACACACATCGAAACGATAGCCCAATAGGAATCGCGAAATACCGCAGCGCCTAACAGACCGACGCCGGCAACGATTGCCGCGACGATCAAATGCCAGCGACGCTCGTTGCGCCGATCGGACGAATAGCCCCAGCAAATTAGCCCAATGATCCCGACGCTGTATGGAATCGCGGTGAGCGCGCCGGTCATTAAGTTCGAATGCCCAAGCCCTTTAACAATTTGCGGCAAAAAGAAAACGATGCCGTAGCTTGCCGTAACGCTGGTCATGTAAATCATTGCCAACACCAGCACGCGCTTATCGGTCAGCGCGCGCCATAGGCTCATGTGACCGGAACTTTCAACTTTGTTTCGCTCCGCACGCAATTGGCCTTCCAACCATTCTCGTTCATCGAGACTTAGCCATTTTGCATCGGCGGGTCGATCAATCATGCGTTGCCAAACAACAAAAGAAAGTAACACTGCCGGAATTGCTTCGATAATGAACACCCATTGCCAGCCCTTCAATCCGAGAATACCGTCCATTTCGAGAATCGCGCCGGAGATGATCGACGCCGCCGCATTGGAGATCGGAACTGCGATAAACAGCGCCGAAATAACGCGCGCGCGATAGGCCGCCGGATACCACGTGCTGAGATAGAAAATAATGCCGGGAAAGAATCCGGCTTCGGCGACGCCCAATAAAAAACGTAACGCGAGAAAACTAGTCGGCCCGGTAGCGAATGCCATCGAGCCGGAGATCAATCCCCATGTGAGCATGATCCGTGCGATCCAGCGGCGTGCGCCGACTTTCGCCAAAATCATATTGCTCGGAACTTCGAACAATGCATAACCGAGGAAGAAAATACCGGCACCCCAGCCGTACATATAGGCGCTGATGCCTAGATCCTTGTTCATCGTCAGCGCCGCGAATGCGACGTTGGTGCGGTCGACGTAGGCGATAAAATAACTCACCACGATCAGCGGCATCAGCCGCCACGAGATCTTTAAAACTACGCGTCGTTGCGAATCAGGCGACATGGCTGTGCTGCCGTTGGGCTTTCATGCAACCTCCTCTAGTTTCCTTCGATTAGTGCGCAGCTTAGACTGAATATTGTTCTTGTTGTCGAATAGGATAAGTTCACTGTGGACGTACTTCACGTGGCGACAAGAAAACGTGGCGAAAATTGTTCCGCAGTGACCGAGCCACGAGCCGCTCCCTGCTTGCCTCGTGGCAATGCATGCCCGGAAAGTCATTATCCATGGGCGTCTTCCGCATGCGAGTAATTACTAGCATAATCGATACGGTTTCGCGTTAATTTACCTGAATTTCTCAAAATAGCGGAAATTTAAGTATCATAACTTGCAAGCGAAGTATCAATCGGCGAAACAAAACGCCTTTAGCATACGTCGCAAGCGGTGGCGGCAATGCATCGCATGAAACTGAACATCGGTTTGATCTATCCACACAGAGGAGACTCAACATGAAATTAAAGATTTCGCTGGCGCTTGCCTTGGGCTTTGCCGGCGGTTTGGCGCAAGCCGCTGCGGAGCTCGTGATCGCGACCGTGAACAACGGCCACATGATCACGATGCAAAAAATGACTAAGCATTTTGAACAAGCCAATCCCGATATTAAAGTTAAATGGGTGACGCTGGAAGAAGGCGTGCTGCGCCAACGTGTCACCACGGACATCGCGACCAAAGGTGGCCAGTTTGACGTGATGACAATCGGCATGTACGAAACGCCGATTTGGGGTAAAAAAGGTTGGCTGAAAGAAATCGCGACCGATGCGACTTACGACGCAGACGATTTGTTGCCGGCAATGCGCAATGGTTTGTCGCTTGACGGTAAGCTTTACGCAGCGCCGTTCTACGGCGAAAGCTCGATGCTGATGTATCGCAAAGATTTGGCTGACAAGGCCGGAATCAAAGTTTCCGATACTCCGACATGGCCGGAAATCAAGGAACTCGCGTCGAAAATTCACGATCCGAAGAATGGCGTTTACGGCATTTGCTTGCGCGGCAAGCCGGGTTGGGGCGACAACATGGCGTTCCTGACGACCTTGGTTAATACTTTCGGCGGACAGTGGTTCGACATGAAGTGGAAGCCGCAACTCCAAACCAAACCGTGGAAAGATGCCATTACCTTCTATGTCGATCTTTTGAAAAACTACGGCCCACCTGGCTCTTCAGCGAATAGCTTCAACGAAATCTTGGCGCTGTACAACGAAGGTAAGTGCGGTATGTGGATCGACGCGACGATCGCAGCCTCTTTCATCACCGATCCGAAGCAATCCAAAGTGGCGGACAAAGTAGCGTTCGCACAAGCCCCGACGATGGTCACCCCGAAGGGCGCAAATTGGCTCTGGGCCTGGGCCTTGGCGATTCCAGCCGGTACCAAGAATGCCGACGCGGCGCAGAAGTTTATCGCCTGGTCGACGTCGAAGGATTACATCAAGCTGGTTGCCAAGGAAGAAGGTTGGAATGCCGTGCCGACCGGTACGCGCAAATCGACCTATGCGAACGCTGATTTTGTGAAGGCCGCACGATTTGCCGACGCAGAAAAGAAAGCGATCGACACCGCGAATCCGAACGATTCGACCTTGCCGAAGTCGCCATACGTTGGCGTGCAGTTCGCCGCAATTCCGGAATTCCAAGCGATTGGTATCGCGGTAGGCCAACAAATGAGCGCGGCATTAGCAGGAAAAACCTCGATCGACGCCGCTTTGAAGGCATCGCAAAAGGCTGCTGACCGCGAAATGCGCAAGGCCAAGTACTACAAATAAAAGGCTTTCGGACAAGCCCTTTGCCTCGGTTAATTTGAAGTACCACTTGCTGCGCCGGTTATCGCGCAGCAGGTGTGGTGAAGGGTTTATTCGAAGTCGAATCAAAGTTCCCGTTAGCGAACGAATATACTAATGCTATGAGCCGCGTATTGCCTCGCGTGCTACTCGCTCCTGCCGTTGTCACCCTATTCCTGTGGATGATCGTGCCACTGGTGATGACGATTTATTTTTCCGTGGTGAGTTACAACTTGATGCAGCCAGGTGAACACGAATTCATCGGGCTGGAGAACATCGAGTACTTTGTCACGGATCCTGATTTTTGGCCCGCTATTGTTAACACCCTGGTGCTGCTTGGCAGCGTGATTGCGATCACTGTAGTGCTCGGTGTTGGTCTGGCCTTGCTGGTCAATGAACCGTTTCCCGGTCGCGGCATTGTCCGCGTGTTACTGATTTCACCATTCTTTGTCATGGCGACAGTAAACGCGCTGTTGTGGAAGCACATGATGATGAATCCCATCTACGGTGTGTTGGCCCAGGTGTGGATATTTTTCGGCCAACAGCCGGTGGATTGGCTGACTTACCATCCACTTCTTGCGGTCATTATCATGGTGGCTTGGCAATGGTTGCCGTTCGCTTGTTTGATCTTCATCACCTCGTTACAGTCGCTCGATCGCGAACAAATGGAAGCGGCGCGCATGGATGGCGCCAACGCGCTCCAGCGATTTTCTTATTTGGTGTTGCCGCACTTAGGTCGTGCTATCGCTGTCGTCATCATGATCGAAATGATTTTTTTGATGAGTGTGTTCGCGGAGATTTTCACGACCACCGGCGGCGGCCCGGGTAACGATAGTACCAACGTTGCGTTTCTGATATTCAAGCAAGCCTTGATGAACTTCGATGTCGGTGTCGCGTCGGCGGGCGCGTTGTTCGCCGTCGTATTGGCGAATATCGCTGCGATTTTTCTGATTCGCATGATCGGCAAGAACTTGGATTAGGCGAACAGTCATGCATGAGAAATTGCCATTGATTATTCGTTCGATCGCCGCTTGGGCAGCCGCGTTACTGGTGTTTTTCCCACTCGGTTGGCTAGTGTTAACCGCGTTTAAAACCGAGTTGCAAGCGATCAGCGTACCGCCATTGTTGACCTTTCCGCCCACGCTGGAGAATTTTTCTTTGGTGCAAGAGCGTAGCGATTACCTTTTGTATGCAAAGAACTCGCTCATTACCAGCCTCGTGTCGACGCTGTTGGGTTTGGCGATAGCGGCACCGGCTGCCTATTCGATGGCTTTCTTCAAAACCAAACGCACGCGCGACATTTTGATGTGGATGTTGTCGACCAAAATGATGCCCGCGGTTGGCGCTTTATTGCCCGTATATGTGTTGGCGCAGAGTGCCGGAATGTTGGATTCGTTAACGGCCCTTGTCATTGTTTTCACGCTATCCAATTTGCCGATCATGGTGTGGATGCTTTATTCCAGTTTCAAAGAAATTCCCAAGGAAATTTTAGAAGCGGCGCAAATGGATGGCGCCAACGTTTGGACCGAATTTCGCAACGTCGTGTTGCCGTTGTCGATTGGCGGTTTCGCCTCCACCGCGCTGCTTTGCTTGGTGATGAGTTGGAACGAAGCATTTTGGTCACTGAATCTTACCGCGGCGAAAGCCGGGACGTTGGCCGCACTAATCGCCTCGTATTCCAGCCCCGAAGGATTGTTTTGGGCGAAATTGTCGGCGGCGTCCTTAATGGCGATTGCGCCGATCGTGGTGTTTGGCTGGTTTAGCCAGAAACAACTTGTGCAGGGCCTAACTTTCGGGGCGGTCAAGTAATGTCATTCTTGAATCTCAAAAGCGTGGAAAAATCGTTCGGCCAACACCGCGCGATTAAAGGCCTGGATCTCACCATCGAAAAAGGTGAATTCATTGTTTTCGTCGGTCCTTCAGGGTGCGGAAAATCAACGTTGCTGCGCCTTATCGCCGGTCTGGAAAATCTCGACACCGGCGAAATACATCTCGACGGCAAAGATATTTCCAAACTGCCGTCAGCCAAACGCGACCTCGCCATGGTGTTTCAGAGCTACGCGTTGTATCCGCATATGAGCGTGTTCGACAATATGTCGTTTGCGCTGAAGCTGGCCGGCGTTGATAAAGCGGTCATTCGCGAAAAAGTCGAACGCGCGGCGAAAATCCTAAATCTCGAACCCTATCTCGAACGCACGCCACGCGCGCTATCCGGTGGCCAACGTCAGCGCGTGGCAATCGGCCGCGCGATTGTGCGTGCACCGAAAGTGTTTTTGTTCGATGAACCGCTGTCCAATTTAGACGCGGCATTGCGCGGACAAACGCGCGTCGAAATTCATAAACTCCATCGCGAACTCGGCGCAACAACCATCTATGTCACCCATGATCAAGTCGAGGCGATGACTTTGGCGGACCGCGTCGTGGTATTGCGAGAAGGGTTGATCGAGCAAGTCGGCTCACCGCTCGAACTGTACGATCATCCGGCCAATCAGTTCGTCGCGCAATTCATTGGCACGCCTTCGATGAATATAGTTCCGGTGCAATCGTCCGATTCCGTGACTGGGGCGATTGGCATGGTTGCTCCGACTAGCGGTTTTTTTGGTATTCGTCCAGAAGGTATCCGCGTATTGCCCGCGGGCGCTGGTCAGTTTCAGGGCCGTGTTGAGTTGATTGAGGCGTTAGGTGCCGATACGCTGATTTACATTGACGCACTTGGCACGTCCTTAGTCGCGCGACAGAATGAGCGCACCGCGCTCGAGCCGGGAAATGCAGTTGGCATCGAATTGGATTCGCGTTTCATTCATATATTTGATCGCGACGGAAAAGTCGTCGCCGCGCCTCAATAATCGAAAAACAATAACTGAAGACTATGGTCAACAACCCATTCACCATCCTGCATTTGGGCCTCGGCTCTTTTCATCGCGCTCACCAGGCCGTCTATTTACAAAAATTGATCGATTCTGGCGATAACGATTGGATATTGGCTGCCGGTAACCTGCGCCCCGATATGGCTGACGTGATTGCCGCGCTTGCAAGTCAAGGCGGCAGTTACACCTTGGAGACAATATCTCCGGCGGGCGAGCGTCACTACGAGCGCGTCGGCGCAATACGCGAGGTGGTTCCTTATCAGCCATCATTAGCGCGGTTGGTCGCGTTGGGCGCTATGGCGAGTACACGCATCATTTCATTTACCGTCACGGAGGCCGGTTATTATCTCGATGCAAAAAATAATTTAGACCTAAATTTTCCGGATCTCGCAAGCGATTTGGCGCAGGCTTGCCGTGCCGAACCGGGGCAAACGATTTACGGTGCGTTGACTGCGATTTTGCGTGCACGCATGAACGCCAGCGGTGGCAAGGTGACGTTGCTCAACTGCGATAATCTACGCCATAACGGTGACCGTTTTCGTGCCGGATTGCTGCAATTTATCGCCCATGCGGGCGACGAAAAATTGCGGGCGTGGGTGGATTCAAATACCACGTCCCCTAATGCCATGGTCGATCGCATTACACCCAGGCCCGCGCCGGATGTGCGTGAGCGGGTGAAGAAAGCGACCGGCGTTGACGACGCCGCACCGGTGATGGCCGAGAGCTTCATCCAATGGGTGATCGAAGACAATTTTTGCAACGCCCGACCCGCTTGGGAAAAAGTGGGTGCCCAAATGGTTGAATCGGTTGCACCCTATGAGGAAGCAAAGATTCGCATCCTTAACGCGAGTCACAGTTGCATTGCCTGGGCCGGCACCTTAGTCGGCTTCCAATTTATCCACGAAGGTACACACCATCCGGCGATTCGTAAGTTCGCCTACGACTATGTGACCGACGATGTGATTCCATGTCTCACACCGAGCCCCATCAATCTCGCCGAGTATCGCGACGTGGTCCTCGAACGCTTCGGTAATCCGGCGATTCGCGATACCAATCAGCGCGTGGCGATGGATGCTTTCTCTAAAATTCCGGGATTTATGGCGCCGACAATTCGCGAGCGGCTGGCGAAAAATGAATCGATTGCTAGTGTCGCAATGTTGCCGGCGTTGTTTTTCACATTCTTACAGCGCTGGCACAAAGGGCAAATTCCCTATACCTACCAAGACCAAGGCATGGACGTTGAGATCGCTCGCGCGATTTGCAATTCATCGGATCCGATCGATGCTTTTTGCAACGATAGCGTGTTGTGGGGTTTGCAGGCCGGTGATGCAAGGCTGATCAGCGCAATGCGAATTGCGCAGTCGCGCGTGAATATTTTCTTAACGGAGCATTTGCGATGAGTGGGCGACTACAAGATCGTCACGCATTATTGACGGGCGCGGGCGGCGGCATAGGTCTCGCAGTGGCCGCTGCCTTTCTGCGCGAGGGTGCATACTGTACCGTCGTGGATCTCGCCCAGGAACCTACTGGCGGCGTGCAGTCGCTCATGACGCAATACGGGAAGCGCCTACAGTACGTCGGCGCCGATGTGACGAAAAGTATAGCGATTGCTAAAGCCATCGATGCTGCGCGCAAGCAGTTTGGGCCGATTGAAATTTTGTACAACAACGCGGCGCTGTTTGACATGGCGCCCCTGTTGGAAAGTGACGAAGCGATGTACGACAAATTATTTGCCGTCAATGTGAAGGGCATGTTCTTCGTCATGCAAGCCGTGCTAAAACAGATGGTGGCCGAAAACGTTCAAGGTGTCGTGATTAACCTCGCGTCGCAGGCGGGTCGTCGAGGTGAGGCATTGGTATCCCACTATTGTGCGACAAAAGCTGCCGTCATTAGCTACACCCAGAGTGCGGCACTGGCGATGGCGCCGTATAAAATTCGCGTAAACGCGATTTCGCCCGGGGTGATCGACACGCCCATGTGGAAGGAAGTCGATGCGTTATTCGCGCGTTATGAAGATTTGAAAATCGGTGCAAAAAAAATCGCTGTCGGCAAGGCGGTACCGCTTGGCTACATGGGTTCGCCCGAAGACATCGCCGGTGTGGCGGTGTTCTTGGCGAGCAGCGAGGCGTCTTACATCACCGCGCAAACCTTGAATGTCGATGGCGGCAGCGTAATGAGTTAAGCCATGGCGAGAACCCGTGATCACAATTTACCGCGTCAGCGTCAGCCCGAATTGGAGCGCGAGTACACGCGATCCCCCGAGCTTGGCTACGAACCGCCTGAAGAGGCAGGCCTGGTGCGGTGCTTGGCGCATGGGTTTCCAACGCCGCTGGCGCGTTGGCATTTTCACGACGAATACGAGTTGCATTTGATCGTCGCTACGTCGGGCAAGGCATTCGTCGGTGATTGGATCGGGCCGTTTGAGCCTGGGCATCTGGTGTTGTGCGGTCCGCGCTTGCCGCACAATTGGATTTCTCTGGACCTACCCAAAGAGGGTGTGCCGGAACGAGATTTGGTTATTCAATTCCGTCATGAACCGCTTGCGCGCGCGGCGGAAAATATTTCCGAACTGAAAGAAGTATTGCCGTTGTTGGAACGCGCACGGCATGGCATCGAATTCTTCGGCATTTCCGAACGTGCGCGCAAACATTGGATTCGCACCAAACGCACTCACGGTATGTTGCGCTTTGCATCCTTTTGCGACTTTCTCGCTGATCTCGCGAGTTGTACCAATTATCGCTTGTTGTCGAATGTACAAATGCAAGGCAACAACGACGATGCGCAACTAGAGTCAATCAATGTGATCGTTAGCCGCATCACGGCGGACGTTGCGCAACCGTTTCTCGCGAGCAGTTTTGCGAGCGAGCTTGGTATGAGCGAAAGTCATTTCTCGCGCTTTTTCCGTCGC
>JANOLP010000296.1:0-10347 GCA_031419835.1 Pseudomonadota bacterium
GAGGTGTTGACGCCGGAACAACGCGTGAAACTCGCGGCCGAGTGGAAGAAGCGCCACGGCTGAATCAAGAACGGCGAGGGAATTCGACGTCTCAGAGTTCGAAACGCTTAACGATCGCGCATGCGTGTCCCTCACCCTGCACCCTCTCCCAGAGGGAGAGGGAAAATAATCCCTTCTCCCCCTGGGAGAAGGGTGGGGATGAGGGACAACGGTTTTTGAGACACAGCACCGTCAATTGAAATGCAATAACATTCGCCTATGGCGCAACGCATCCTCATGATCGAAGACGACCATCGCCTCGCAGCGATGGTTCGCGATTACCTTGAACAGCAGGGGTTCGCGGTTTCTTTGGCGGAAGATATCGCGCAGGGATTTTCGTACTTGCGCCGCGAAGTATTCGATCTGGTTTTGCTCGATTTGATGTTGCCCGATGGCAACGGGCTCGATGCCTGTCGCCAAATTCGCGCGTTGCCGTCAAATGGCAAATATACGTCGTCAAATGTCGCTATCGTCATGCTCACCGCGAAAGGCGATCCGATGGACCGCGTGATCGGCCTTGAGATTGGCGCCGACGATTACATTCCGAAGCCATTCGAGCCGCGCGAGTTGCTGGCGCGCATTCGCGCCGTATTAAGGCGACGCGAAAACACCAACACGCAAAGCAATAATGAAGCGCTCCATTTTGGTCGCCTTATAATCGATCGCGATGCCCGCGCCGCTCGCATTGATGGGATCGCGCGAGAATTGACGGCGCATCAATTCGATCTGCTCATCGCCATGGCCGAACACGCCGGCCGCGTGCTCACGCGTGAGCAATTGATGGACATGCTCAAAGGCGAACCATTGGAAGCGTTTGATCGCTCCATTGATGTCCACATCGCGCGCATCCGCGCCGCGATCGAAGACGATCCGAAACATCCACGCCGAATCATCACCGTTCGCGGTGCTGGATACGTGTTTGCGAAAGCGCAGGAGTGATCATGCCAGCAAGCGCTTTCCGCTTGCCACGCAGCCATGCATGCCTGAAGAGCCGCATGGATAATTGCTCTACAGCATGTCCTCATAGATGATTCGGCGCCTGTATTTCCGCATTTATCTCGCGATTCTCGCGAGCCTGTTGCTGACCGCAATTTTGGTTGGCGCCGCGTGGCGTTTCGCTTTCGACCCCGCACGTCACGGCGCTCACCTTGACACGATTGCAGAAATCGCCGGCGAAGTTTTACCACCCATTGCGGCAGCGCAATCGGAACAACAGGCGGCGCTTGATCGCTGGCATCGTCGCGCTGAAACGGATCTGGCGCTGTTCAATGACAAAGGTGAACCTATTGCCCGCGCCGCGGCGAAACCGCTGCCGACACCCAATATCGATCAAATGCAAAGCGGTTGGGTGCATGGCGAGCGCGGCCCGCCGGCATTCGCGCTCAAACTCGAAGACGGTCGTTGGCTCGTCGCGCGCCGCCCACATTGGCGCGGGCGCGCGCCGTTTGGATTCGCCGCGACGATTGCCTTAATTGCGCTCGGCGTTGGCCTTGGCGCGTATCCCGTCGTGCGACGTCTCACGCGGCGATTGGAGCAATTACAGCAAGGTGTCGATGCGTTTGGCTCGGGCCAACTGTCGACGCGTGTTTCGATCCAAGGCAAGGACGAAGTTGCGCAACTTGCGGCAAGTTTCAACGCGTCCGCCGCGCGAATCGAACAACTCGTCGCGTCACAGAAATCCTTGCTCGCCAACGCCTCGCATGAACTGCGCTCGCCGTTGGCGCGCATCCGCATGGCACTGGAAACGCAGCAAAACCAAGACTCCAAAACGAACCACGAACTTCAACAAAATATCCGCGAACTCGATCAACTCATCGACGAAATCTTGCTCGCAAGCCGCCTCGATGCGGCCTCCACCGAATCGATCGTGCGCGAAGAGATCGACTTAACCGCGTTAGTCGCAGAAGAATGTGCGCGCGTCGAAGTGGAATTGGAAGCCGAAGTCATTCGCTTTCACGGTGACGCAAAACTATTGCGCCGCTTGATCCGCAACTTGCTCGACAACGCACGACGCTACGGCGGAACGGCGCCGATCCACGTAGCGCTCACCCGCGCCGAAAGCCAATCGATCACGCTAGAAATTTGCGATCGCGGCCCCGGCGTGCCGGAAAGCGAGCGCGAGAAAATATTCGAGCCGTTTTATCGCTTGCCCGGCGCGCGCGAACGCGATGGCGGAGTGGGACTCGGATTATCTTTGGTCAAGCAAATCGCGGAGAAACATCGCGGCCGCGTGGAATGCGGTCCACGAGAACAAGGGGGGACTTGTTTTCGCGTCGACCTACCACATCACCGACCCGACTAGAACGCCTCTTCACAATTAACGCTACCACTCCCAATTGTCATTCCGGCGAAAGCGGGAATCCATTTGGCATTGAATAATGCACAGATCGTTTCAAATTGGGGTGGCCGCCGATTGCTATTGAATGACGTCCCGGCTACGCTCACGCTAAATGGATTCCCGCCTGCGCGGGAATGACAAACTGGAAGAGCAACGCTTAACGCTTGAATCTCGGCGATCAGCCCGAGACTTTTCTGTAAAATCAAGGCTCAGTCACCCTAACAAGACACAGCATGCGCGCCGTCATTCGTTCTTCGATTTTTTTCTTTTGCTTTCTTCTTGCCGCGCTCACCTACGCCGAGCCGCTGGAAAAGCCCAACCTCACCATCGCCGTCGGCGGCAAGGCGACGCTGTATTATTTACCGCTCACGCTGGCGGAGCGGCTTGGTTATTTCAAAGGCGAAGGTCTGAATGTCGAGATCCCCGACTTCCCCGGTGGCGCGAAATCGTTGCAAGCGCTAGTTGGCGGCAGCGCCGATATCGTTGCGGGCGGATTCGATCACACGATTCACATGCAGACGATGGCGCAGAAGTTATCGGCGTTTGTGTTGCTCAGTACGAACCCAGGCATCGCGCTGGGAATTTCCAAAGCGAAGGCCGCGAGCTACACGTGGCATAAGGATTTGAAGGGAATGAAAGTCGGTGTGACGGCGCCGGGCTCGACGACGCACATGATGCTCGATCACTTGCTCGCCTCCGTACATCTCAAGCCCGATGATGTTTCAGTGATCGGCGTGGGCACGGGGCCGCAAGCCGTAGCGGCGATGAAGTCCGGCCAGATCGATGCGTTGGTGAACGTTGAGCCGGTGATGACGATGTTGGAAAAACAAGGCGCGATGACGATCGTCGCAGAAACCACTACGCTGAAAGGAACGCGCGATGTGTTCGGCGGGCCGATGTTGAGCGGGACATTGTATGCGAAGGCCAGTTTTATCAAGGACAATCCGAAAACCATTCAAGCGGTGACCAACGCCATCGTGCGGGCGTTGAAGTGGATCAAGATCGCGACACCCGATCAGCTCGTCGCAACGCTGCCGCCGGAATACTTGCTCGGCGACAAAGCTCTGTATCTGGAGGTATTCGAAAAATTGCGCGCAAATTATTCCCCCGATGGCATGATCACTGCGGCTGCGGTAAAGAATAGTTACGAAGTGTTGAAGGCGCACAACGCGACGGTGCGGCGCTCGCCGGTCGTATGGTTGGATCAGACTTACGATATGACGTTTGTGAAAAATGCGTTGGCAAAACTGAAATGACCGCCCCGAAAACATTACGCTCCTTCCCCTTCAAGGGGGAGGTCGGGAGGGGGATGGGTTTTGCTTGGTCACCGCAGAGTGAACCCATCCCCACCCTCGCCCTCCCCTTGAAGGGGAGGGAACTTGTTTTCACCGCGGCCGGATTTCGTCGAGACGAATAGTGGCCTTCCAACAATTCGCCGCGAAGATGATTGCCGAAGCAGCCGCAGCGGCGATACCCGCCTTATCGCTCAGCCATATTACATGCGCCTTTCCAGGCCATGTGCCTGAAGCGTCGCGCTATGTGGCGGTCTCCGACACATCGCTTGAAATTAGAAATGGCGAATTTGTTGCGCTGGTTGGCCCCACCGGTTGCGGAAAATCGACGCTGCTAAATGTAGCGGCTGGATTAATCGCGCCGACCGAAGGAGACGTAAAGGTTTTTAATAAACCGCTTCAAGGTTTGAACCGCGATGCGGCATACCTGTTCCAGTCCGATGCGCTGTTGCCATGGAAAAACGCGCTGGATAACGTCGCGCTCGGGCTAACGTTTCGCGGCGAATCGCAACGCAAAGCGAACGGCATCGCGCGCGAATGGTTACAGCGAGTCGGGCTCGCCGCGCACGTCGAGCGCTATCCACACCAACTCTCCGGCGGCATGAAAAAACGCGTGGCGCTCGCGCAAATTCTCGCGCTCAATCCGAAAATTTTGCTCATGGACGAACCCTTCAGCGCGCTGGATATTCAAACCCGCGCGCTCATGGAAAACGAATTGCTCGCGCTTTGGGCGGAAGACAAAAAATCCGTGATCTTCGTCACCCATGATTTGGAAGAAGCGATCTCGCTCGCCGATCGAGTCGTCGTTCTCTCGGCCGGACCTGAGTGCCATCCCGTCGGCGAATTCGCCATCGATTTGCCGCGTCCGCGCGACGTCGCTGAAATCCGCATGACGCCGCGCTTCGTGGAATTACATTCGTTAATTTGGCAGACGCTAAAATCCGAAGTCATGAAAGCGCATGGAGTAAATGCAACGTCCTAAGCGGCTATGTCGCATTGCTTACCTGGCAATGGCTTATTTCTAAAGCCCAAGCCGTTGCCAAATGGTACTGGTCGTTCCCGCTTGATTAAGCGTGTAGAAATGTAAACCTGGCGCACCCTGCGACAGCAATCGATCGCACAGCGCGCAAATTACGTCTAGGCCGAACGCGCGAATCGATGCGACATCATCGCCATAGCTTTGCATTTTCAATCGCATCCAGCGCGGAATTTCTGCGCCGCAGGCATCGGAAAATCGCGCGAGTTGGCTAAAGTTGTTGATCGGCATGATGCCCGGCACGATGGGAATTGCGATATTCATCGCCTGACATTCGTCGACGAAATGAAAGTATGCGTCGGCGTTGAAAAAATATTGGGTGATCGCGGCGTTCGCGCCCGCGTCTACTTTTTGTTTGAAGTGCTGCAAGTTTTCTTGTGCGGAGCGCGCCTGCGGATGGAACTCGGGATAGGCCGCGACTTCAATTTGAAAATGATCGCCGGTTTCCTTGCGGATGAATTCGACTAACTCATTGGCATAGCGAAATTCGCCGGTACCGTAGGTGCCGGACGGCAAGTCGCCGCGCAACGCGACGATATGTTTTATTCCACTGTCGCGATATTTTTGTAGAATTGCGCGGATGTTTTCTTGCGTCGATCCAATGCAAGATAAGTGTGGTGCGGCGTCGGAGCCGTCCGCCTGAATTTCCAACACGGTTTCGAGAGTTCGATCTTGCGTGGAGCCGCCCGCACCGAAGGTTACAGAAAAAAACTCTGGATTTAATTGCGCGAGTTGCTTGCGCACGACGCGAAGTTTTTCTACGCCTTCCGGCGTTTTCGGTGGGAAGAATTCAAAGCTAAATGTGCGAGTGGGAGCGGTCATGTTGGTTGGGTACATTTAGAACGACACATGAGATACATCTAACTGGGTCATTGCGAGCAACGCGAAGCAATCTCGTATTTCGTGCGCAGGAAAATCGAAATTGCTTCGCGTTGCTCGCAATGACATCGGCAGGTATGGTTGAAAATATCGAGACAGCAAATGCGAAGTTCGCTTTGCTGCCCCCAGTTCATCCGAACCTAGTAGCGGTAGTGATCCGCTTTATACGGCCCTTGCTTTTGCACGCTGATGTACGCCGCCTGCGTGTCGCTCAATTCGGTTAGTTGAGCGTTGAGTTTTTTCAACTGCAGGCGCGCGACTTTTTCGTCGAGATGTTTCGGCAACACGTAAACGCCCACGGGATATTTCGCGGTGTTTGCGTACAACTCGATCTGTGCGATGGTCTGATTCGCGAAAGACGAACTCATCACATAGCTCGGGTGACCGGTGCCGCAACCTAAGTTCACCAAGCGGCCTTTGGCGAGCATGATGATGCGCTTGCCGTCGGGGAAGATGATGTGATCGACTTGTGGTTTGATTTCTTCCCATTGATATTTTTCAACGCCGGCGACATCGATCTCGTTGTCGAAATGGCCGATGTTGCAGACGATGGCTTGGTCTTTCATTTTCGCCATGTGGTCATGGGTGATAACGTGGAAGTTGCCGGTGGCGGTGACGAAAATGTCGGCCTTGTCTGCGGCGTAATCCATCGTGACGACGCGATAACCTTCCATCGCCGCTTGCAGCGCGCAGATCGGATCGATTTCCGTGACCCACACTTGTGCCGACAACGCCCGTAACGCCTGCGCCGAGCCCTTGCCGACATCGCCATAGCCCGCGACAACCGCGACTTTACCGGCGATCATGACGTCGGTCGCGCGCTTGATGCCATCGACCAAGGATTCGCGGCAGCCGTATAGATTATCGAATTTCGATTTGGTGACGCTGTCGTTGACGTTGATTGCCGGGAAAGCGAGCTTGCCTTCTTTGTGCATTTGATACAGACGATGCACGCCGGTGGTGGTTTCTTCGGTCACGCCTTTGATGGCGGCCAGACGTTTCGAGTACCAGCCCGGATTTGAGGCGAGTTTTTTCTTGATCGCGGCGAACAGGAATTTTTCTTCTTCGCTGCCGGCTTTGGCGATAAGCGAAGCATCTTTTTCCGCGCGTGCGCCGAGGTGCAGCAATAATGTCGCGTCGCCGCCGTCATCCAAAATCATGTTGGAGAAACCGCCGTCGGCCCACTCGAAAATGCGATGGGTGTAGTCCCAATATTCTTCCAGGGTTTCGCCTTTGTAAGCGTACACCGGCGTGCCGGTCACGGCGATCGCCGCGGCGGCGTGGTCTTGCGTCGAGAAGATGTTGCACGAGGCCCAGCGCACTTGCGCGCCGAGCGCTTGTAAGGTTTCGATCAGCACGGCGGTTTGGATCGTCATGTGTAGCGAGCCGGTAATGCGCGCGCCTTTTAGCGGCTGAGCTTTGGCGAATTCGTCGCGAATCGCCATCAAGCCGGGCATTTCCGTCTCGGCGATTTTGATTTCTTTGCGGCCCCAGTCGGCCAATTTCATATCGGCGACGTAGTAGTCTTTAGTGGTTTGTTCGAGGATTGCGTTCATAGGTCAAATCTCCATTCAAGTTAATGAATGAGCGCGGTTGAAGCTTTACCCTTGAAGCCCTGAGCCTGGCGAGGTGTTGAAACTTCCCCGTCGCAGCGCCCCTCAGTGCAAGGTAGACATGCGGGGGCGGCGTTGCGCCGCCCTTCTAATTTAATTTAGGCAACAGCCAATGTCGGCCGTGTGCCTTTCAAACCCGATTCGGCGCGAAGTATATCCGCTTTATCGGTAAATTCCCAGGTAAATTCCGGCTCTTCGCGGCCGAAGTGGCCATAAGCCGCAGTTTTGCTGTAAATCGGGCGCAGCAAATCCAGCGCCTGAATAATGCCTTTCGGGCGCAAATCGAAATGTTTTTGAATCAGATCGCAGATTTTGTCGTCCGAAATTTTGCCCGTGCCGTAAGTGCTCACCATTACGGAAACGGGCTTTGCGACGCCAATCGCATAAGCGACTTGGACTTCGCAACGATCCGCAAGTCCGGCTGCGACGATGTTCTTCGCTACGTAACGCAACGCGTACGCAGCCGAGCGATCGACCTTAGACGGATCCTTGCCGGAAAATGCGCCGCCGCCGTGATGTGCTGCGCCACCGTAGCTGTCGACGATAATCTTACGGCCGGTTAAGCCGCAATCGCCGTGCGGGCCGCCGACCACGAAGCGCCCGGTTGGGTTAACCAAATAACGCGTGTTGGCTTTGAGCAATTCTTTTGGCAACACCGGTTTGATGATCTCTTCGATCACGGCTTCGGAGAGTTGTGCGTGGGAAACGTCCGGGCTGTGCTGCGTGGAGACGACGACCGTATCGATTTCCGTCGGCACGCCGTCAACGTAACGAACCGTGAGCTGGCTTTTCGCATCCGGGCGCAGCCACGGCAGACGGCCATCGCGACGCACTTCGGCTTGGCGCTGCATGACGCGGTGAGCATAGTAAATCGGCAACGGCATTAACGAAGCCGTTTCGCGGCACGCATAGCCGAACATCAAGCCTTGGTCGCCGGCGCCTTGATCCAGATCCAAGCCTTCACCTTCATTCACGCCTTGGGCGATGTCGGGGGATTGGCGATTGACCGCGGTTAGTACGGAGCAGGATTTGTAATCGAAGCCGATATCGGAATCGGTATAACCAATACGACGCACGGTATCCCGCGCGATTTCCATGTAATTAATGTGGCCTTTGGTGGTGATTTCGCCGGAAATCACCACGAGTCCAGTCGAAACCAAGGTTTCGCACGCTACCCGGCCGTGCGGGTCTTGCGCTAGAATCGCGTCCAGCACCGCATCGGAGATTTGGTCTGCAACTTTATCGGGATGTCCTTCGGAGACGGATTCGGAAGAAAAGAGGTAATTGCTCATGGTCGGGCTCGGCCTATCGGTTAATTTGCTGTCAGATAACCCCTAATCCTAGCAAATTTTCGCCGGAACTCAAAAAATCGCTGGGATGACCAAGCATTCCGCTTCACTGGTTGCGCGTCGCCGGCGGCCGTTTATCTTTCCATTAGTGGTGTGTCTGGGGAGCCCTATCGATACTACTTCGTGGCGAGATATGCCCAGAGACGCGCGCCAGTATTGCCTGTTCAAGCCATGCGTTGGTGGGTTCTGCAATGGCTGAAATGGGCAGCCGCATTGTTCTCGGCCTTTCTTGGCTGCTGCATTGGTTGCCGTTGCCGGTTTTGGCCTGGCTCGCGCGCGGCCTCGGAAAGTTACTCTATTACGTCGGCCGATCACGGCGGCGTGTGGCGCTAAAAAATATTAGTTTGTGTTTTCCGGAACTCTCGGCACGCGAGCATCGACGCATTGCGCGCGAGCATTTTTGCGCGTTTGCCCAGGTTGTCTTCGAGCAATGTTTGCTGTGGTGGGCGGCGGACCACCGCATCCTCGCGCTGATCAAACTGCACGGTTTGGAACATTGGCGTGCCGTGAAATCACGCCCGGTCATTTGGCTCGCGCCGCATTTCGCCGGGCTGGATTGGGCTGGCTTGTCGCTTAGCGTCGAAGGGCCTATTGCCTCGGTTTACAGCAAACAGAAAAGCGAGTTGCTGAATCGCATCTTGCTTAAGAGCCGTAATCGCTTCAATCACGCGGTGTTATTTTCGCGCCAAGATGGTTTACGCGGTGTGGTCAAAGCGCTGCGGCAAAACATTTCGTTTTACTATTTACCGGATTTGGATTTCGGTCGGCGCGATGCGCTATTCGTGCCGTTTTTTGGCGTGTCGGCGGCGACAGTGACGGGCTTATCGCGCATTGCGCAGCTTACCGATGCGGTCGTGTTGCCGGTGATTCCGCGCCAACTCCCCCGTGGGCGCGGCTATGAGGTGACTATTTATCCGGCTTGGGAAAATTTTCCGAGCGACGATTTAGCGGCCGACACACGGCGCATGAATGCCTTTATCGAGGATCGCGTGAAAGAAATGCCTGAGCAATATTTGTGGACGCACAAACGTTTCAAAACGCGACCGATTGGTGAGCCAAGTTTTTACGACGAATAGCTCGGTTGAGACCGAATGTTAGATATAATCGCTTGATGTCAAAGGTGATTCTCGGCACTCATCAATGCGGCTAAAGTTCTCGAAAATGCATGGCCTGGGCAATGATTTCGTCATGCTCAACGGTGTGTCGCAACACATTCAACTTAGCGCGAATCAACTTCGCTATATCGCCGATCGGCAACGCGGCATTGGCTGCGATCAGATTTTGTTGGTCGAGCGCCCGACCCAATCCGGCGTGGATTTTCGTTATCGAATTTTTAATTCAGACGGCGGCGAAGTCGAGCAGTGCGGCAACGGTGCGCGCTGTTTCGTGCATTTTGTGCGCGATGAAGGGCTATCGACGAAAAAAGAAATTCGCGTTGAAACAAAAAGCGGCATCATCGCGCCGCGATTAAACGACAATGGCGATGTGACGGTGGACATGGGCGCGCCGCGCTTTGAGCCGATTGAGATTCCGTTTCGCCGTGCAGTGCGTGAGGCACTTTATGAGCTAGATGTGAGTGGCACGAAAATCAACATCAATGCCCTTTCGATGGGTAATCCACACGCGGTGCAATTGGTCGATGACGTGGAAGCCGCGCCACTATTGGCTCAGGGGCCATTGATCGAACATCACGCCGATTTTCCGGCGCGCGTGAATGCGGGTTATATGCAGATCGCCGATCGTAACAACATCAAGCTGCGCGTGTGGGAGCGCGGTGCCGGCGAAACCTTGGCTTGCGGGA
>JANOLP010000297.1:0-4511 GCA_031419835.1 Pseudomonadota bacterium
GAAGCGCATTGCGCCGAACGAGACTCCGATTGACTACACATCTGGCGCAATGCGCTTCGCTTATTGACGCCCTACATTCTTTGGAAATGTCACGAGCCGCACCCTGCTTGACTCGTGGCGGTGCATGCTCGGAAGGCCGCATCCCATTAGCCGCTACAGCCTTTAGGCATCGATTGCATCTCGGCGAATTGGGGCGAAGCAGTGTCGGCCGCGGATTCGCTGTACCCTTGATTCGGCAAGAAAACTATCCTTGTGCAATATTAGCCATGCGAAGTGGCTCAACCTCGGCTTTGATGGTTTTGGCACTGGCAATCTCAACTGTTCGTAGGTCATAGATCGCTTGAAGGTTGAGCCAGGTCTGGGCGTCGCCACCAAAACAACGCGTGAGCCGCAGGGCCGTGTCGGCGCTCACCCCGCGGCGCTTCAGGACAATGTCGTTCATGCGCGACGTCGGTACGTTCAGGCGCTTGGCCAGGGCGTTGACACTCAAGCCCAGCGGCTTCAGATAATCCTCACGCAATACCTCGCCGGGATGAACCGGCCGCATTCCATTTTTCAACATCCTGTACTCCATTTCAGCAAACGATCATTCAGTGGTAGTCGACGATTTCAACGTCCTTCACACCCTCGTCTGTCCAAACAAAACAGACGCGCCATTCCATTTGAATCCGTGTACGGGTCACGTGGATAGGTCGTCGCAAAAATCAGGCATAATCCATCCCCACCCTAACCCTCCCCTTGATGGGGAGGGAACCTAGCCTATTTCGACTTGCTAAAACATATGCTGCCCACCATTCACCGCCATATTCGCCCCGGTGATAAACGCCGCTTTATCGGACGCCAAGTATGCCACCATCGCGCCGATTTCTTCCGGCATCGCGAGGCGCCCGGCGGGAATTTGGTCGATGATTTTCTCGCGCACGTCTTCGCGAATCGCCATGACTAAATCGGTGCCGACATAACCCGGCGAAACGGAATTTACCGTCACGCCGTAGCGAATCACTTCTTGCGCGAGCGCCTTGGTGAAGCCGTGTAAGCCCGCCTTCGCGGCGGAATAATTGGTCTGGCCGAATTGCCCTTTTGAGCCGTTCACTGACGAGATATCCGCCGGTGGTGCCTGCGAACGGTGTGCCCTCACCCCCGCCCCTCTCCCGCAGGAGAGGGGATAGACTTCATTGGTGTGAAAAAAGCCGTGCGCCAGGATGAGGCATTACCGCTTTCAAAATCGTACCATGCTCCGAATCGGTGATAAACAGTGTTTTGCCATCCGCACCACCGAACGCCATATTGGTGACGTCGTTACCGAGGCAGGATTGAATGCGATACAGCGGCTCGCCCTTGGGACTAAACATCCATACGCAGCCCATGCCGACATGGGCGACCAGTACATTCCCAGCGGCGTCCATCGCCATCCCGTCCGGACCGAAACCACCCGACAAGTACGCGAAAATACCGACCTTGGTGACGCCGCCATCGGGCGTCAACGGCACACGCCAAATGCTGTTGCTGCGCGTGGCGGCGACCAGCAATACATTTTCTGCGGCGGTGAGCACCAACCCATTCGGGCTCGGCACGTTGTCGAGCAAGCAAGTCAATTTTCCGTCAGCGGAATAGCGATACACATGTCCCGACGGATCGTGCATGCCGGTATGGCCTTGATCGGTGAAATACACATCGCCGTTTGACGCAAAAATTAAATCGTTTAAACCTTTGAAACGTTCCGACTGGGCGCGCTCGAGCACAGGTGTCACTTTGCCGCTCGCAACATCAAGCTGCATCAAGCCATTTTTGTAGTCGCAAATAAATGCACGGCCATCTTTGTGAAACTTCAGGCCATTTGGTTCGCCATCATATTCCGTGACGAGATCCCATTTTCCCTGTGGAGAAATGCGAAAAATTCGGCCATAGGGAATATCGACAATAAACAAATTTCCGACACGATCGAACGACGGGCCTTCGATGAATGATGACAATTCCAAACCGGGACGATTCACCCGAGCCCAAACGGGAAATTGTTTTTGTTTGTGAAACTGCGCGGGCATTTCGCTAAACACTTCGGTTTGAATAATTTGCGGCGGAGAAAATAAATTCATGGCGCGAGCCTCCTCAAAGATTTGGATTTTGTGTCACTATAACGATTATTCATCGCTCAAAACAAATCCATGCAACTCGCCGTTTCCAACAACGGATCGCTTTATTACGAAGTGATCGACCTCACGCCGCCTTGGCTGAAAAACCCGCATACGATTTTATTCACTCACGGCGTCGGTGCGAATTCTCAAATATGGCATGCCTGGAAGCCAATATTGGCGCCCTTCTTCAGGCTGGTATGCCTGGACACCCGCGGCTTCGGGCGTTCCAGCCGGCACGGCTCGGACTTTCCCTATAGCTTTGATTTATGGGCCGACGACATTGTAGAAATTGCCGATGCGGCCGGCGCGAAAAAATTTCACTTAGTCGGCGAGGCCATGTCGGGCACGGTGGCATTGCATTTTTCCGGAACGAAACATAGCAAGCGCTTATTGTCGCTGACGACTTGTTCATCGCCCTATCGCGGCGCGGACTTGCCGCGCGTCAGCGACTGGAAAGAGCGCTTAAGCAAGAACGGTGTCGCCGCCTGGTCAAAAACCATGTTGGAACAGCGTTTCTACGCGGATCGCTTGACTCAGGCCGAGTCCGCCTGGTTTGCCGAGGAACAGGGCAAAAGCGACGTGGAATCATTATTAGGTTGGAGCGATTGTTTGCTGCAGGCCGAGTTGACCGACACGTTACAGAATATTTCCGTCCCGACCTTATTGCTCGCGGCTGACGACAGTCCCTACGTCAGCGTCGAGACAGCGGGCGCGATGCGCAAGCTAATCCCCAAAGCGGAATTGATGGTCATTCCCAATTCGCGCCACGGCCTGCCCTATTCCCATGGTGAAGAATGCGCGCTTGCGCTGTTGGATTTTTTAGATCGCAAAGGGTTTTTGCCAGAATGAAATTTGCATCAAATACCCCTCAGTGCAACGGTAGGGTGGATCAAGCGAAGCGGATGCCCCGTGGCGAACAAGGTTCGCCGTTTTTTTGTTGGCCTATTGGTGGATCCGCTTCGCTTGATCCACCCTACCTGCGCATCGCGTTTTTTGTCATCGCGGTATTTCTGTCGAACTTTGTGCTCGGCGCACACGCCGAGACCTATCCCGACAAACCGATCAAAATTGTCGTGCCCTATCCCGCCGCCGGCACGCCAGACATCTTAGCGCGGGAAATTGCGGGGAAACTCACAGCCGCGCTCGGTCAACAAGTCATCGTCGACAACCGCCCCGGCGCCGGCGGTAACATTGGCTCCGAAATGGTCGCGAAGTCCGCGCCCGATGGCTACACCATCATCATGGCCGCCGTTGCAACCCATTCGATCAATCAGGCACTGTATAAAAAATTACCGTTCGATCCGATTAAAGATTTTGCGCCAATTATTATGGTTGCTACCACGCCGAATGTATTGGTCGTAAATCCGAGCCTCCCATTAAAATCCGTGAAAGATTTAATCGCGCTGGCAAAATCCAAGCCCGGCGAAATTACCTTTTCTTCGGGCGGCAATGGCACGTCGCATCACATCGGCGGCTCGTTGTTTCAAAAAATGACTGGCGTGCAAATGACTCATGTTCCGTACAAAGGCTCCGGTGCCGCATTACCCGATCTGATCGGCGGCCAGGTCAATATCATGTTCGATAACTTAACGTCATCGATGCCGCATATCAAAGGCGGCAAGCTGCGCGCGCTTGCAACGACCGGTTTGACTCGAGCCGCCGCGATGCCCGATCTGCCGACGGTCCATGAGTCGGGCGTGCCGGGATTCGAGATTGTCGCGTGGTTCGGTCTGATGGCGCCGGCAAATACCCCGCGCGCGATTGTCGAGCGGCTCAATCGTGAAGTCGGCAAAATATTGAACTTGCCGGATATGAAAGCGCGCTTCATCGCCCAAGGCGCGGAACCGGCGCCGGGCACGCCGGAACAATTCGGTGTATTCGTTAAAGAAAAACTTGTACAGTGGGCGCCGATTGTTAAAGCCTCCGGCGCACAAATCGATTAAGACTATTTATTTAGAAAACCATCATGAGCAAAAAAACACCTGAAGACCTTCGCAGCCACCGCTGGTTCGGCGTGCAAGATATGCACTCGTCCGGCCACCGCTCGCGCACCATGCAAATGGGCTACGCCAAGGAAGATTTTGCCGGCAAGCCGATCATCGCCATCGTCAACACTTGGAGCGATTTAAATCCCTGCCACATGCACTTTCGCATGCGCGCGGAAGAAGTGAAACGCGGCGTATGGCAGGCCGGTGGCTTCCCGGTCGAGCTGCCCGCCGTTTCGCTCGGCGAGATACACATGAAGCCGACGACGATGTTGTATCGTAATTTGTTGGCGATGGAAACGGAAGAATTGTTGCGTTCCAATCCAATCGACGGCGCGGTGTTACTCGGCGGCTGCGACAAGACGGTGCCGGCGATGATCATGGGCGCGGCGAG
>JANOLP010000298.1:0-8404 GCA_031419835.1 Pseudomonadota bacterium
GATTGGCGGCAAACGCGCGCCGGAATAGCGGCTGCGATATTCCTCATAACGCTTGGGCTGTAATGAGTAGGCGATACTCTCCGCAGCCTTATCCGTGAGATCGAGATAATCGCGATAGCGATGGGCGATGCCGCGCTCGACGACTTCATCGTCCAGCGCCAATACAAACGCGCAGCCGGGAATATCCAAAAAGAGTTTGATTGCTTCGAGCATCTCGACGGCTTTATCGGGCAGGCAGCGGTCGATGTCATCAACGAGAAACAGAAAATTTAGTTTTTGATCGTCGTCGAGTTCGCCACGCGTGACCTTGTGCAACTCGTTGTGTAAATCGTAGTAAAGCGATTCGAAGTCGGTTGATGTTTTTTTCTTGGCATCTTCGAGTAATTTATTACCTCGATCAATCTGTTCTTGCGCCGCTTTAAGGCCTTCACTGGGTGCAAATTCAACCTCGCCAAAACCGGGGACGCTGGCTTTGAGTTTGACCATTTTGGTCAGAGCGATAGAGCAATTCGCTAAGGTCATCGCACGATTGGCAAGCCAATGCACGGGGCGATTATCAGTTTTTTCTTTCCAAAATTTCCATGATTTTTGAATGAGGTCAAGGGCGGGTGCTTCGTCATTAAGTCGAGCGGCGACGTATTCGTTGAGTACTTTGCTCGCGGTCTTGAGCAGCGGCACAAGCAAATGGGTTTCGCGCTCAAAGCGCCAAGGATTAAATTCAACGGTGATCGTTTGCGTCGGATAAAAGCCACGAAGATCCGTTGTACCTTGCTGCGCGATGGGCTTATTTGGAAAACGCTCGGCGACACCCGATAGCAACGTCGACTTGCCCGCGCCCCATTCGCCGAACACGCCGATCACCAACGCGTCATTTTCCTTCGCATCGCCAAAATAACGCTCGATGCGCGCGACCGATTGATCGATGTACGGTTGAATGCCGAAATATATCGACTTCGCTGGTCCAGCCATGGGTTTGCGGAAGCACCGATTTCAAATGGTTGACTCAGACTACCATCGAAACTCGCGTGGCGGCAATAGGACGAAAGTGATAGCTTGGTAGGGTGGATCAAGCAAAGCGGATCCACCATTAGGCAGATTGGTGGATCCGCTTTACTTGATCCACCCTACGGGCCTCTATGAAAAATAAAAATCAGTTTTTGTCAGCGTGATTGATGTTCTCGTTCTATAGCCAACCGAGCGCACCTACAATGCCGCCGAGGGCGATTAGCCACAGCAGATGAATACGCGTACGCCACAATGCGAGCGCTGCGCCGAGGGTCAACAACAAATGCATGCGCCCTGGCATTTGCGCGGATAGTACCCAGCCGGTCGCGATGAGCAACGCGATGACGATCGGCGCCATGCCGGAACGAAACGCACGTAACGCGAGCCAATCGCGGCGCGCGTTGCCCCAGCGTGCCGCAGCGATGGCGAGGGTGGTGGAGGGCAGCATGATGCCGATGAGTGTCGTTGCTGCGCCGAGAATGCCGGCGGCCTGATAACCCATTACGGCGACGAATAAAATGTTCGGCCCCGGCGAGGCTTGGGCGATGGCGATGGAAGCGCTAAATTGCGGATCGGTGAGCAAGCCCATACGATCGACCAACACGCGATGCATTTCCGGCGCGACGGTAATTGCGCCGCCGATGGAAAGCAGCGAGAACAATAAAAAATATCCGAATAGCGCAAGCCAATCGACGGCGATCATGATGTCGATTTTTCCGTTGTGGTTTGCGCTTTAATTTTTACTGCCGCGTAACAACAGGCAACAATGCCGAGTGCCAACAAAACCCACACCAATGGCCAGCGCAGCAACGCAACTAAGGTGAAGGCGATTACTGCGATGATGGCGCACCCAGGCACGCCGATCGGGTTGCTTTTCAATGTGGGCATCAGCTTGAGTGCGCTGCCGATAATCAATCCCGCCGACACTGCGCCCATGCCTTTGAGTGCGCCGGCCACCATCGGATGGCTAGCGAATTCTGCATAGAGCGCCGTGATCATCAGCACGATAACGAGCGGCACGGTCATCATGCCCGCGAGCGCGCTGAACGCACCGCGCCAACCGAAGAAACGATCACCAACCATCAGCGCGACATTGCAAACGTTGGGGCCCGGCAATACTTGGCCGAGCGCGATTATCTCGACGAATTGTTCTTTCGACAACCAGCGTTTTTGATCGCACAGCACGCGCTGGGCGATCGGCAACACGCCGCCGAATCCTTGCAACGCCAAGCGCGTGAAGGTAACGAATAGATCTTTGTTGGAAGCAGGTGCGGCGAGTGATTGATTGTCGGACATGCTAGTGAGTTACGCTTCTAGTTCCGGGTAATAGCGAAACACGCCGTTTTGATTGAACGGAATGCGCCGCGCAGAGTTGAGATACGACGCTAGCGATGGTCGCTGGGCGATCCGATCGTGCAAGGCAATCAGGCGCGGATATTTTCGTTCCGATTTCGTCATGGTTTTTGGAAACGCGTAACGCAACCCCGCGATAATTTGAAAGAGTGAAAGGTCGACATAGGTCAAGGAACGCCCGATGCTATATCCCAAACCGTTGGAATTCAACATGCCCTCGAAGTAGCCAAGATACTTCGGAATTCGCTCGGCCAAAAAATGTTGGGTACGGCGTTTCGCCTCCGGAACTTGATCGTGATAGTAAAGGCTGCTCGCGATCGGGTGATGGGTATCATGTACTTCGTCGACAAAGTCTGCGATGGTGAGTTGTAATTGATGTGCCCACAAACGGCCTGCCTCGGATTTCGGTGCGAGGCCGTGACGCGGCCCGAGGTATTGCAGAATATTTGCCGACTGGCCGATGAGTAGTTTGCCGGCTCGCAAAAACGGTGGCGCAAACGGCGGACGATTGTCGCCTTTAATTAAGTCCATCATCGCGGCAACGCCCATGCCCGGTCCGGACTCACGCGCGATATCGACATATTCGGCGTTGGCGAATTCGAGTCGAGGCGCACGAATTCGCCGCGCCCTTGAATGGATGGCCAGTAATAAAATTCATAGCGCATTGAACACTCCACTCGTTTATTAAACAAAACAGGCCGCAATGGCGGCCTGTTTATCCTCGCCAAAATTACCGCGCGATTAACCCGATACGACTTTCGGTTTTTGCATATTGCGACGCAACGGCGAAGGATTTTTCGCATAGGCGTGATGGGCGGCAACTTCAGCTTGGCCGACTTCAATCGGCATTCCTAGGTCCGCGAGCAGCGATTCTAACGCCGACAAACATAGCAACACGTTTTCCGGTTTGCACGAATAACCCATCAAACCGAAACGCCAAATCTTGCCGGCAAGCGGCCCGAGGCCCGCGCCGATTTCCAAGTTGTATTCCGTTAACAAAGTACGGCGTACCAGCGCTTCGTCGACGCCGGTTGGGCAATACACCGCGTTCATCTGCGGTAAGCGGCTGCCTTCTTGCACGAGATATTTCAAGCCCAGCGCTTCCAGCCCAGCCTTAAGCGCGAGGTGATGGCGCATGTGGCGCGCCCAAGAATTTTCCAACCCTTCTTCGCGCAAAACCAGCAAGGACTCATGCAGCGCGAACAATGAATTGGTCGGTGCTGTGTGGTGATAGGTGCGCGTGGTTTCACCCCAGTAGCCGAGCAACAAACCCAAGTCCATGAACCAGCTTTGGCCCTTGGCTTTGCGTGCCTTCACTTTTTCGATGACGCGATCGCTAAAGCTCACGGGTGCCAAGCCTGGGGTGCAGGACAAACATTTTTGACTGGCGGAATAAACCGCATCGATGCCCCATTCGTCGGTGCGAACCGGCGTGCCGGCAATCGACGTTACCGCATCCATGATCGTCAGCGCGCCGTGTTTGCGCGCAATCTCGCCGATGGTTTTCGCGTCGGACTCGCAGCCGGTCGAGGTTTCCGCGTGGACAAATGCGACAATTTTCGCGTCGGGATTTTTCTTCAGTGCATCTTCAATTTTGTTCGGATCAACCGGCTTACCCCAATCATCTTCAACGACAATCGCTTTGCCACCAGTGCGCTCGACGTTTTCGATCATTCGGCCACCGAATACGCCGTTGCGGCCAACAATAACTTTATCGCCGGGCTCGACCATGTTCACAAAACACATTTCCATACCGACGGAACCTGGGCCGGAGACAGGGAACGTCAGCATGTTGTTGGTCTGGAAGGTGTAGCGCAGTAGCGATTTCAACTCTTCCATCATGTCGACGAACACGGGATCAAGATAGCCAATGGCCGGCACCGACATTGCGGCAAGCACGCGCGGATTGATCTCCGACGGACCCGGTCCCATCAGCGTGCGCTGGGGCGGATGGAACGAGGAGATTTTCTTGCTCGGTAGGAATTTGTTTTGCATGGTGAGACGCTCGACAGCGAAAAAAAAGATTATAACAAATGCTGCACTTGCCGACTGTTCTCAGGAATCCGAACCGGTTGGAACTTCGTCTCGAAGTTGAAGGCGCAGCAATGGAATGCGCCAGTGCATGGCCGAAGAGGCAATATCCATGCGCATCTTCGGCCACTTCCTGCAGGTTATTAGTACTTGAATAAAAATGGAAAATGTCCGGTACCCCGGCCCAACTGTGCTTGCTTATCTTTTATAATGCAACGATGATTCCAGCGGATTTCATTCAAACTTTGCTCGGGCGCGTGGACATTGTTGATGTAATCGATCAGCAGGTGCACCTGAAAAAGTCCGGCGCTAACTTCGTCGCGTGTTGTCCCTTCCACAACGAAAAATCCCCATCATTTACCGTTAGTCAGACAAAGCAGTTTTACCATTGCTTCGGTTGCGGCGCTCATGGAACGGCGCTTGGATTTTTGATGGAGTACAACGGTTTACCGTTCGTCGATGCGGTGCGCCAATTGGCCGACGGTGTTGGTCTTCAGGTTCCGCAGTCGGAACATAAAGACGTCGGTGCGCAACGCCATGATGCGGTAGATTTGTCTGCCATCCTCACGAACGCATTGAACTATTATCGCGCCCAATTGAAAGCGTCACCAACCGCAATCGACTATCTAAAGCGGCGTGGCGTCTCGGGTCAAATCGCCGCTCGTTTTGGCATCGGCTACGTGCCGGACGGCTGGCAGAACCTCGCGACCGTTTTCACTAATTATGGCGAAAAGACTCTGGTCACGGCCGGTTTGGTGATCGACGGAGATAACGGTAAACGCTACGACCGCTTCCGTGATCGGATTATGTTTCCCATTTGGAATCAACGCAATGAAGTGATCGGATTTGGCGGGCGGGTGCTCGATAAAGGCGAGCCGAAATACCTAAATTCACCGGAAACACCGGTGTTTGAAAAAGGCCGCGAGCTCTATGGTTTGACGCAGGCAATGAAGGCGATTCGCGCGTCCGGCAAGGTAATCGTGGTGGAAGGCTATATGGATGTGGTTGCCTTAGCGCAACATGGCGTGGAATATGCCGTTGCAACACTCGGTACAGCGACTTCTGCGACGCACATACAGCGGCTTTCGCGGCTTTCAGATCACATCATTTTTTGCTTCGACGGCGACGCTGCCGGACGCCGCGCCGCTTGGCGAGCACTTGAAGTTAGTTTGCCGCATTTAGTGGATGGAAAAGAAGTCGGATTTCTGTTCCTGCCGACGGAACACGATCCGGACAGCTTTATTAGGGAATTTGGCCGCGAGAAATTTGAAGAAGCGTTGATGAATGCTATTCCGTTGTCGGCCTATTTGATACAGGAACTTCAAATAGGCCAGGATTTACGCAAGGAGGAGGGCCGCGCGGCATTATTGCAGACCGCGAAACCGCTTCTAAAACAAGTCTCTGCGCCGCTTTTGAGCGTTATGTTGCGCAAGCGTTTTTCGGAAATCGTGGGTATCTCGCGTGACGAACTTGATGGCCTATTGAACATCAAGAACCCATACGTAAAGCAAATCACCGCAAAACCCGGTCAGCGCGAGAGCTTGCCCTCGGCGGCGATACAACTTGCCGCAGTAATCCTGGCCTCACCTGGACTGGCGCTACAATTCGACCTGGAAATTGCCGCAAGTGCGGAACCAGACATGAAGATTCTCGCCCAATTGTTGGATTTCTGCCGTTGTCATCCCAATGTTCAGATCGCAGGCGCGATCGAGGCGGGCCTGGCCGACGTAACCGATTCGACGCAATTGAGTCGTATAACCCATCGTTTAGCCTGGATGGAACAACTGAATTTCACCCCACAGCAAATAGAACTGGAATTCCAGGATGGATTGGCCAAAATGAAGAAGGAACTCGAAAAGAAGTCCACCGAAGCGCGCTATCGGACAGCCAAATCGACCGCGGACCTTAAGGCGACCGCGGCGCCGAATGCGAAATAACCCTTGAACAACCGAGCGAGAAAAGATCTCTCAAAAAGTGTATACTTGAGGGTTCCCCCCGCCGCATCAAAGAGATCAAGCATGGCAGCGAACAATAGCAAAGCCGAAGCCAGACGAGCCGAAGCCCGTAAAGCCGAAGCGAAGATGGAGGCCAAACCGGTCGACATCGAAACTCAACGACTCAGACTAAAAAACCTTATCGTGCTCGGCAAAGAGCGCGGGTTTTTGACCTACGCCGAGATTAACGATTCGTTGCCGGACGACATCGTCGACGCCGAGCAAATCGAAGGCGTGATCAGCATGATCAACGACATGGGCATTCAGGTCTTTGAAGAGGCGCCGGATGCGGAAGCCTTGCTGATGACCGACGCTGCTCCCGCCGTTGCCGACGAAGATGTCGTTGAAGAGGCCGAAGCCGCCCTAACCACCGTCGATTCGGAATTCGGTCGTACCACGGATCCCGTGCGCATGTATATGCGCGAGATGGGCACCGTCGAGTTACTCACTCGCGAAGGCGAGATCGAAATCGCCAAACGTATCGAAGATGGCTTGAAGCACATGATTCAAGCTATTTCCGCTTGCCCGACCACCATCGCCGAAATTCTTGATCTTGCCGATCGCATCGAGCGCGATGAAATTCGCGTCGATGAAGTCGTCGATGGTTTAATCGATCCGAACGAAGAAGAAGTGCTCGAAGCGGAATTCACGCCCGACGAAGAAGTCGAAGAGGAAGAGGAAGACGACGAGGAGCCGGATCCGGAAGAAGAGGCGCTGGCAAATGCGGCGGACCTTGAGCAGTTAAAACAAGATGCGTTAGAGCGTTTTAATGCCATTCGCCGTGCGTACAAGAAAATGCGCAAGGCGCTCACCGAAAAAGGCGCTCGCAGCCGCGCGTTCAAAGATCTACAAGAGCAGATTTCCGCCGAATTAATGCAGATTCGTTTTGGCGCGAAGATCGTCGACGCCCTGTGCAGTAGTTTGCGCGCGTTGGTCGAACAAGTGCGAGGCTACGAACGCCAGATTATGGAATTGTGCGTCAATTCCGCCGGCATGCCACGGGCTTATTTCATCAAAACCTTCCCTGGTAACGAGACCAATCTTAAGTGGGTCATCGACGAAGGCGCGCAGCGCAAAACCTATAGTGGCGCGCTCGGTCGCTTTAAGCACGCCATTGTCGAGCAGCAACAGAATATTATCGACTTGCATAAAATGGTCGGCATTCCGATTAAAGAGCTAAAAGAAATCGGCCGCCAGATGTCCACGGGCGAGGCGCGTGCGCGCCGGGCGAAGCGCGAAATGATCGAGGCCAACCTGCGCTTAGTGATCTCTATCGCGAAAAAATATACCAATCGTGGCCTGCAATTCTTGGACCTGATTCAAGAAGGGAACATTGGTTTGATGAAGGCCGTCGATAAATTCGAATATCGCCGTGGCTATAAGTTTTCAACCTACGCTACGTGGTGGATCCGTCAAGCGATCACGCGCTCCATCGCCGATCAAGCGCGTACCATTCGTATCCCCGTGCACATGATCGAAACCATCAACAAAATGAACCGCATCTCGCGGCAAATTTTGCAGGAGACCGGCCAAGAACCCGATCCGTCGGAACTGGCGAAAAAAATGGAAATGCCTGAGGAAAAAATACGCAAGATCCTCAAAATTTCTAAAGAGCCGATCTCGATGGAAACCCCGATCGGCGACGACGACGATTCGCATTTAGGCGATTTCATCGAGGACTTATCGACCGTTGCGCCGCAAGATTCTGCGGTTTACGCGAGCCTGCGCGATGTCACCAAAGATATTCTCGACACGCTCACGCCGCGCGAAGCGAAAGTGCTACGCATGCGCTTCGGCATCGAGATGAATACTGACCACACGTTGGAAGAAGTCGGCAAACAATTCGACGTTACCCGCGAACGCATTCGCCAAATCGAAGCGAAAGCGCTACGCAAATTGCGCCATCCGTCCCGCTCCGAACGGCTGCGCAGCTTCATCGACAACGAACAGTAAACCTTCCTCGAATTGTCGCGCGGTGAAACTCATCACCGCGCGGCGACCGGGTCTGTAGCTCAGTCGGT
>JANOLP010000299.1:0-3867 GCA_031419835.1 Pseudomonadota bacterium
GCATAACCTTTTTCGTGGCCGATTTTTCCGCGCAGCGCGCCGAGGGCATCGTTGACGACTTTGGCTTTGTCGGCGCCGAAGAAAATTAAATCGCCGTCTTTCGCGCCGCTGCGCTCGACGATGGCTTGCAACGAATCATCGGAAAGATTTTTCACAATGGGCGATTGCATACCGTCACGGCCCTTGGCGATTTCGTTGAATTTGATATACGCCAATCCCTTCGCGCCGTAGATCGTGACGAATTGAGTGTAGGCATCGATCTCGCCGCGCGACAATTCGCTGCCCTTGGGAATCAACAATCCCGCGACACGCCCACCGACCATATTTGCCGCGCCGGCGAACACTTTGAAGTCGACAGATTTCATCACGTCGGTCAATTCGGTGAACTTGAACGGTACACGCAGATCGGGTTTGTCCGAGCCATATTGCGCCATTGCGTCAGCGAAGGTGATGCGCGGGAACGGATCGGCCAAGTCGATATTCGCCGAGTCTTTGAACACCTTGCGCATCATTTTTTCCATGATGGCCGTGATTTCCTGTTCGCCAAGGAACGAAGTTTCGATATCGATCTGCGTGAATTCCGGCTGGCGATCGGCGCGTAAATCCTCGTCGCGAAAACACTTGGTAATTTGATAATAGCGATCGAATCCGGAGATCATCAGCAATTGTTTGAACAACTGCGGCGATTGCGGCAGCGCGAAGAACTCGCCTGGATGCACGCGGCTCGGTACCAAATAATCGCGTGCGCCTTCCGGCGTCGATTTGGTCAGCATCGGCGTTTCGATGTCGATGAAGCCTTCGGCGTCGAGATAGTTGCGCACCGTCATCGCAACTTTGTAGCGAAGGCGCAAATTCTTTTGCATTTGCTCGCGACGCAAATCCAAGAAACGATGGGTTAGCCGCGTGGTCTCGTTGAGGTTTTCGTCGTCGAGTTGGAACGGTGGCGTCAGCGAAGGGTTCAATACTTCGACTGCTTGCGCCAACACTTCGATTTCACCGCTGATCAAGTTGCTATTGCTGGTGCCCGCCGGGCGCTCGCGTACTTTGCCGACGATCTTCAACACAAACTCATTGCGTACTTTTTCCGCGCTGGCGAAGGCTTCCGCCGTATCGGGATCGATAACGACTTGCACCAAGCCTTCGCGGTCGCGCAGGTCGATGAAAATCACGCCGCCGTGATCGCGCCGGCGATGGGCCCAGCCGAACAACGTCACGCTTTGGCCAAGGTATTTTTTACTGATGAGACCGCAATAATCTGTACGCATGAAAACTCTAAAAGTAAATCAATGATTGAGAAGTTTGTCCGGGCCGACGACGCCCATTGAGACAATATATTTCAATGCCGCTTCGACGCTCATGTCGAGCTCGATCACGTCTTTTTTCGGCATGATCATGAAGAAGCCGGACGTCGGATTTGGCGTGGTGGGAATGAACACGCTGACGTGATCGCCTTCCAAAATGTCGGCAATCTGGCCGCTCGGGTGGCCGGTCTGAAACGCGACGGCCCACGCGCCTTGATGCGGATAGCGCACCAGCAAGGCTTTGCGAAACGCTTGGCCTTTGCCGGAGAACAGCGTGTCGGAGACTTGCTTGACGCCGCCGTAAATCGTCTTCACCACCGGGATGCGCGCCAATAGGCTTTCCCAGAGCAGAACTAGCCTGCGGCCCAATAGATTCGCGGTTAACAGGCCTGTGACAAACAACAATGCCGCCGTTAAAATCACGCCGACGCCGGGCACATAAAAGCCGAGTAACGTTTCCGGGCGATAGGCTTTCGGGATCAACAATAAGCTTGCGTCCATCCAACCGTTTAGGAGGTTCAATACCCAAACGGTGATAATCAGCGGGATCCAGACCAGCAGTCCGGTGATGAAATATTTACGCAAGGCTAGGCTTTGGAGCTAGTGGAATCGGTGCTCGAACTTGTACTCGCCGCCGGCTTATCCGCGGCTTTTGTCTCGGACTTGGTTTCCGTTTTGGTATCCGACTTCGTTTCCGACGCGGTCTCGGATTTGGTTTCGGATTTGTTTTCGGATTTCGTTTCCTTCGCTTTGCCGCCGCTGTTTTTGAAATCCGTCGCGTACCAACCGCTGCCTTTCAATTGAAAACCGGCGGCCGTTAGCTTTTTCGCGAACGTGGCTTCGCCGCATTCGGGGCACTGCGTCAACAGCGCCGCACCGACCTTTTGCAAATACTCTTCCTCGAAACCGCAGGAAGCACATCGATACTCGTAGATGGGCATAAAAAACTCCAACAAACACAACCCGTTATTATATCCTTAATCGACTCGAAAATGCGCTGCTACGCACTGGGCGACGCCCGCGACAATGGCAATCGCTAATCGCTTGACCAATGCCGCGCCGCTGTTAAACTCGCATTCATTATTGCAAATCGACTGTGTGGGTTGGGGGAACGAACATGAGCAAGAAAAGCAATATTTGGCCGGCGATTTTTTTGAGCGCGATGTTGAGCGCATCTGGCGCAAGCGCCAAAGACACAGTGAAGGTAGCATTCATCGGCCCGCTCACCGGCGGACTATCGGCGAATGGCTTGGGCGGGCGTAATTCCGCTGATCTTGCCGTGCGGATTCGTAACGCCGATCCAAAAGCAAAATACAACTACGAAATGATCGCGCTGGACGACGAATGCAAACCCAACATCGGCGTACAAGTTGCGACGAAAGCGGCGGCGGACAAATCCGTAATCGCCGGTGTAACGCATTATTGTTCGGCGGTTGCGATCGGCACCGTGGACGTGTATCACAAGTTCGGTTTGCCGGTGGTGGTGTGGGGCGCGGTGTTGCCGGACATCACCTACGCCAACGATTACAAAGAGATCAATCGCATCAACGGCACCATGATTAACCAAAATCTGGTCGCGGCGAAAATGATGACCGGCTTGAAGTTCAAAACCTGGGCCGTGATTCACGATACGACCGATTACGGCAAAGGCCATAACAAATATTTCAGCCAATATCTCAAAGAAAACGGCGGGCAAATATTGGGCACCTTCGGCGTAACGGCCGACCAACAGGACTTCAGCGCCGAGCTGACGAAAATTAAAGACCTCAAACCCGAAGTGATTTACTTCGGCGGGGTGACGCCGATCGGCGTGCGCATTCGCCAACAGATGGATAAGCTCGGCGTGAAGGCCGCTTTCCAAGGCACGTCGGGCATTCGTTCCGATGCATTTATCGAAGGCTTAGGCAAGGAACTTGCCGAGGGCACGGTCGCGTTTCAGGAAGGCGCGCCGGCAGAAAAACTCGCTGGCGGAAAATTTTTCGTCGAACGCTATGCCAAAGAAAAATACGGCGAGCCTTACGAAGCCTACGGCGCATTCGCGTTCGCGGGAATGTATTTAGTGTTGGACGCAATCGAAAAAGTCGGGCCCGATCGCAAAAAGGTACGCGACGAAATTCGCAATACGAAAAACTACGATTCCATCATCGGCAAAGTAACACTCGATGATCACGGCCAGAACACCGTCGACTTGATTACGAAATATGTGATTCAAGACGGCAAGTGGGTGCTGTGGGAAGGCAGCGAGTACGCGAGCGGTAAACGCAAGTTGGCGAAGAAATAATTGAGACTAGTGCTGGGAGGCTCATGGATGTTGATTCCTAGGGCATGCCATGCCAGGAGCCAAGCTGGGCGCGGATGTCAGCGTGTCTGCCAAAAAATTGTCATCGCGAACGAAGCGCGGCGATCTCGCTTTTCAACGGCCTTTAACTACGAGATTGCTTCGTCACGTTGTTCCTTTCCATGAACCCTACTGGAATTGTCATCTTTAAACATGTCATCCTGAGCAACGCGAAGGATCTGCTTTTTAACGGCCGTAAAAGCAGATCCTTCGCGTTGCTCAGGATGA
>JANOLP010000300.1:0-9739 GCA_031419835.1 Pseudomonadota bacterium
CGTCCACGGTCTGCCGCTGATGGGCGGCGGGGATTGGAACGACGGCATGAATCGGGTCGGCCACAAGGGCCAAGGCGAGAGTGTATGGTTAGCATGGTTTCTACATACGACGCTGATGGCGTTCGCCAGCCTGGCCGAATCGCGCGACGCAAGCGCAGCAGCGGCACGATGGCGCGACCATGCAGTGGCACTCAAGAGTGCGGTCGAAACAGCGGGATGGGATGGCAGTTGGTACCGTCGCGCCTATTTCGACGACGGTACTCCGCTGGGCTCGGCCGGCAATACCGAATGCCGCATCGATTCGCTGGCGCAAAGCTGGTCGGTCATTTCCGGCGCGGGCGATCCGGGCCGGGCGCGGCAATCGATGGCTGCCGTCGATGAATATTTAGTCCGAACCGGCGACGATCTCATTTTGCTGTTTACGCCACCGTTTGAGAAAACATCCCTCGATCCTGGCTACATAAAAGGTTATCTGCCTGGGGTGCGTGAAAACGGCGGTCAATATACTCACGCAGCCGTGTGGGTTCTAATGGCCAACAGCCTGCTGGGTGACGGTAACAAAGTGGGTGAGCTTTTTGGGATGCTGAATCCGATCAATCGCAGCGCCACCCGAGCGGGCGCCTTCGCTTACAAGGTTGAGCCCTATGTGGTGGCAGCCGACGTCTATGCGGCATCCCCGCATACTCGGCGCGGCGGATGGACCTGGTACACCGGCGCTGCGGGCTGGCTTTATCAAGCCGGCATCGAAAGCGTGTTGGGGCTACGCGTACGAGCCGCGAAATTAACCTTTCAACCTTGTATTCCAACGGCGTGGCGTAGTTATCAAATGACGCTTCGCTACATGACGGCGATCTATGAAATCACGGTCGAGAATCCGCATTCGGTAAGTTGCGCCGTGGGCGGCGTTGAACTCAATGGGGTGATTCAACCAGACCACACTATTGTGCTGAGTGACGATGGGGGTACCCATCGGATTCGCGTGTTAATGGGCGAACAAACATAGCGATTACCGGTCAGCGATTTCAGCATCGTCACCACCGATAGGTTATCCGCTATAATCCGAGCATATCTTATTTAAGGAGATACGGTGCCAACCCGAACCCTACAACGTGATGCAGAACCGGAAAGCGTCAAGATATCATTCTTAACCGACAAGGCCAGGCGCGATGCGCTGGATTCGGTTGCCGCCGCCATGGATCGTGATCGCAGCTATGTACTAAACGAAGCAGTCGCTGCCTATTTAGAAGTACAGCAATGGCATCTCGCCGATACTCGAAAGGCGGTCGGGGAGGCCGAAGCGGGCGATTTTGCCACGGAGCGAGAAGTCGAGCGGGCGTTCGCCAAATACAAACGCGATGCGCGTTAAGTGGTTGCGCGGTGCACTGCGTAATCTGCACCAAGCAGTCGACTACATCGCCGGGGACAACCGTAGCGCGGCGGTCGACCTGGCCGAGCGGATCATCGAAACCGCATCGCGACTCGAACAGCACCCGTTTATGGGTCGTCCGGGTCGTCTCAAAACCACACGCGAACTCATCGTGCCGGGATTTCCTTATGTCATCCGCTATCGGATTGGCAATGAAACCGTCGAGCTTCTGCGTATCCACCAGATGGCCCAGCGCTGGCCCGAAGAGGGGTGATGATGCTGTTAAGGCACCAGTGTAGCGTTTCATAGTTAATGCTACTTTTACTTTCACGATATACACCTTATCTCTAATGTGTCATCCCCGCGAAGGCGGGGATCCATTTGGCCGCGGCTGTTCCCGGGCAGCAACGGATCCAAACGGGTAAGCGCAGGGATCGCTGCCTCCTTATACGCCCTATTGATTCCCCGCCTTCGCGGGAATGACAATCGGTTATTTAGCCAATATCGCAACGCGTTGAGGCCGTTTGCCCGTCAAGCCATGCAAATTTTGCATCTACATCATTACGCATAAGTCGCAAACAGAATGCAACACTACACTAGGACATAAAGCGCGGTGGCGATAAATGCATATTGATTGAATTGATCCGATCCCAGATTTTGAGCATAGACTTACCTTGATGACGACGTTTTTGTCGATACGAGGGCAACTACAACTAAGTCGAATTTGGACTTCAGTTTCCCAGAATTGTTTCTGCTTAGAAAATAACATTGTCCATCGCGGATCGGCGCACTATAGCCGCGCTATCTCGATCGCGATTTTGTACTACGACAATGCGATGTACAATAGTAGGAATTTTTCCTACCCATATTGTGAGATCAATCAAATGGCAAAAGTAGCAAAGATCAGCGTCGCACTTCCGCCGGAAATGGTCTCCCTGGTGCGCGATGTCGTCGACGCCGGAGAATATGCTTCCAGCAGCGAGGTCGTCCGTGATGCGCTGCGTGAATGGCAAATGAAACGCGCCATGCGCCACTACGCCATGGAAGAAGTCCGGCGATTGTGGAGTGACGGGATTGCCAGTGGCCGCAGTCGAACTGTTGCGTTTTCCGATATTAAGCGTAAAGCCCGCGCGAAGCTCGAACACAAGAAGTAGTGCGTCTGGCTATGGCGAAATTCAAGCTCACGCCGACCGCCGAGCAAGACCTGCAAGAGATCTGGCTGTACATCGCCCAAGATAAGCCCACAGCAGCCGATAAGCTGCTCGATCGAATCGAGGCGCAATGCGAACTTCTCGCCAATCACCCGCAATTGGGTCCTGCGCGTGACGATATTGCCAAAGGCTTACGATACCACCCACTGGCCAATTACCTGATTCTCTACCGCGTCATTCCCCGAGGTGTGGAAATTGTGCGGGTCGCCCATGGCGCAAGAAATATTCTGGATCTGTTGTGATGGCCGCAGCACAGAATCGGCAATCACCTAAGTTTGCCGGGTGGCGCGCCCAGACACACTGATTTTCGGAATTTTTTTCATGCAATTCGGTCGAGTACCTAAGCCGCGAAATTCTGAGTGGCGCACTACGTAATCTGCACCAAGCGGTGAACTACATCGCCCAGGACAACCGTAGCGCGGCCATCGACGTGGCCGAGCGGATCATCGAAACAGCCGCTCGGCTTGAACAGCACCCGTTTATGGGTCGTCTCAAAGCCATACGCGAACTCACCGTGCCGGGACTGCCTTATATCTTCCGCCACCGGATTAGCAAAGAAGCCGTCGAGATTCTGCGTATCCACCACTTGGCCCAGCGATGGCCCGAAGAGGGGGGATGCGCTCTTTGCGTTGCGGGCATGAATTCAAACTGTTTCAGTATCGTGGCCAGATCTCAATAATCAACCTTGCTAAAATTGGGTAACCGAAATTCCTCACTTAACAAACGGGACCAGATATCACCACAGCGGGTAACAACGACGTGTTATTGTGTAAGAATTACAAAGCTGATCGCAAAGTGTTTCTGCGAGAAGCGATTACCGCCTTGATTCAAAGCGCTATTTTGTCCTGGTCTCAGTGCGGCACAGTTTGTGCATCGTAATGACTCATTCAAGCACCATTCCCATTTCAACTAGGAGTTATTATGAAAATGATTGTCACGTGGCTATTGGGCGTGCCCGTTGCGGTAACGTTCTTTTTTGCGGTTTTTGCCGTCGATGCCAGTAAGCTTTCGCCGCCTGTCGAGCAACTGGAAGCAAAACAGGCCGTCGCCATCGCGCCCGCCGACGCTACAACACGCGCCGAAAAATGGCAGTCGGAAGCGCGATTGAACTAGCGGACATTGGTTTACGCGAGGGCGTACTCAATCAGAGCGACGTATCGCGCATAAACCGCGTTCTTTTCAGGAAACTATAAATGAGTGACAGCCCATCCCTCACCCTAGGGCTATGAGGGAGAGCGTTGACGATAATAAGAATCGTCATTTAGTTATCGAGATTCACTAAGTTTCCCGTGCTGAGATCAATCTCAAATGTTTCCCGGTTGCTGAAGCAAAGCGCAATCGCCTGGTTCGATGATGGTTGCCCACGCCTCGGCGCCGCACTTGCGTTTTACACGATTTTTTCGTTAGCGCCGGTGTTGATTATCGGAATTTCAATTGCCAGTTTCGCCTTCGGGCGCGATGCGGTGCAAGGCCACGTCGTAACGCAAATTCAAGGTCTGGTCGGCCACGACGCCGCGCTCACGATCCAATCGATGATTGAAAACGCACACCGATCGCCATCGGGCTTCACGGCGACCCTGTTCGGTATTGCAACGTTGTTAGTCGGCGCGACGGCGGTGTTCGGCGAGCTGCAAGATGCGTTTAACTTAATTTGGCGAAGCAAGCCACAGCCACGTAGTTTTTGGCTCGCCATGATGATCAGCCGACTGTTATCGTTCTCGCTCGTTATCGCACTCGGGTTTTTGATGCTTGCTTCGCTGATTGCCAGCGCCGGCATCACGGCATTTACCGGATACCTTCAGGTGCTTGCCGGCGCCACGGGCGCGGTTTTGTCATTGATCAATTTCGGCGTTTCTTTTGCCATGCTCACCCTGCTGTTTGCCTTGTTGTTTAAAGTTTTGCCGAACGCGGTGGTGCCATGGCGCGATGTTTGGCTCGGCAGCGTGATAACGGCAATATTGTTCAGCGTCGGAAAGTTTGTGATCGGTTTGTATTTGGGCAACAGCGCAATCGCTTCTTCGTACGGCGCCGCCGGGTCGCTCGTAGTGATCCTCGTTTGGATTTATTATTCGGCACAAATTTTATTGTTCGGCGCGGAATTCACGCGCTTGCACGCCGCGCCGCGTAATGTCGTAGTGTAGCGCTTCCCTAAGCGCCGCCTTCACCGTGCTGACCACTTGGTTTCTTCTCATCGGCGCGTTCTTATTGCTCGTCGTGCACGGCATATCGCCAACGCCGCTGATGGAAAGATACTATGGGCGGCGAGCCGTGACGTAATATTGAGTTCCCATAGGGTAGCCCGGAAGCAGCGCAGCGTATTCCGGGAAGGTATTTCCCGGAATACATTTCATTGCATTGAGCTACGACAAAAATAGCACTGGCCTGCGAACCTTATGGACACTGGCTCGCAGGCCATGCCATGCCGAACGGCAAGCACGGTGCGGCTCGTGGCACGGCACTTATTACAGCGATTGCCCGATCTTAACCACACCTCTGCGCTGGCCGCAATCAGCGCTCTTAATCGCTCAAAGTTCAGTGGCTTAACCACGTGATGGTCGAAGCCGGCATCGAGGCAATTCTACCGGTCTTCCGGCTGGGCGTATTCGATCGGCAAAGATTGCAAAAAATCGAGTAGATTTTTCAAAATGAACGAAGCATTCATTGCGTGTTTTATAACGTGACCGTCTTAACAACCATGCCGATACCGAAATTCGCTTTTTATCTCAGCGGATTGCTCGCCGAGCGGAATTCCGAATAAACAAACTGCATAACCCTGCGGCATGAATTGTTCTGGCACGGAACGTGCAAAGGGTTAATCGCGGCGGTCGTTTAGCAAAACGGCACGCCCTTGTAATCGAACCGATTAACCTATGAACTTAAGGACTAGCGATGAACATAAAACTTAAACCCACCATTGTTATCACGATGATGATTCCGTTACTAGGCGTGCCGCTGGCGCTTACCAGCGTAGCCGCAGAAGGCGATAAAGCGGTTGAATCAAGTTCCGCGGCGGCAAAGGCATTTCGACTCATGCGAGCAAGCCAATTGATCGGCAAGAACGTCGAAAACGCGCAAGGAGAGAATCTTGGCGAAATAAAAGATTTGGTAATCGACGTTAACAACGAGCGCGTTTTCTACGCGATCTTAGAATTTGGCGGATTTTTAGGAATGGGCGAAAAGTTATTCGCCTATCCCGTGCGTTCTTTCAACCAAACTTCCGCTGAGTCGGATAAATTGGTATTGAATGTCGATAAAGAAAAGCTTAAAGCGGCGCCGGGTTTCGCGCGGGATAGCTGGCCGGATTGGCTCACTTATGGCAAACAGGTCGATAAGTATTATGGCGAAACGGTAAAACTCAAGTCGATGGCTAATCAAAAACTAGTCCGCGCCAGCGAACTAATCGGGAAAGACGTCGACGACCGCATGGGTAAGGACATGGGAGAAATCGACGACATGGTGGTGAATATGAGCAGTGGCAGAATCCACTACGCGGTGCTTGAATTTGATCAGTCGTGGAATTTAAACGACAAGCTCATTTCCCTGCCATTGCGATCGTTCAACTACGTTGCCAATGACCAGGATTTGATGCTCAATATAGATAGGGAGTCGATCGACACGAAGCGTGCATATCAAAAAAACAGTTGGCCGGATATAAACGATCTTAATTACCGGGCAGAAACCGATCGGTATCTGGGAACGTTACCAAAATCGTCGACTGCGCCGGGCCCCGAAGCTCGATTTACAAGGGTGGACGTCAATAACGATGGCGTTATTAGTAAGTCCGAAGCAAACATCGATCCGTCCGTCAAGCAAGCTTGGATAAATCTCGACAAAGACAAGGATGGGATTGTCAGCCGCGTAGATTTTCTAGCGTATAAATGGACTAGATAAGCTTATCGGCAATCCTGAGACCGGCGCGGGTTGTACGTACCGCGCCGGTCTCTTCGTCTGAAGTAGGCGATTCGTTGGTGATTCTAGGAAAGTCCGAAATATCGTAATTGAGAAGAGTCATATCCACAAACTTTTATGCGTGCATCTAATCCACCATTATTCGTTGTTTTTAACGTCGGCGCCGGCGCTAGCGATGCCGCAGAAACTCGCGCAGCAATCGAGAGCGCCTGCTCTGAGGCGGGTCGAGCGTTACATATGATGGTGGTAGATGACCCGCGCCGAATCGGCGATATCGCGGGGGAAGCCGTGCGTCGCGCAAAGGACGCTAACGGAATCGTGGTTGCAGCGGGTGGCGATGGTACCATCAACGCATTGGCGCAGGCTGCGCTTGGAAGTAATTGCGCCTTCGGCGTTTTGCCAAAAGGAACTTTTAATTATTTTAGCCGCACCCATGGGATTCCAGCCGACACCGGCGAAGGTATGCAGGTCTTACTGCAAGAAACTGCGCAACCGGTGCAAGTCGGGCTGGTGAACAATCATTTGTTTCTCGTTAACGCCAGCGTTGGGCTTTATCCCAAACTGTTAGAAGATCGCGAAGCGTGGAAACAGCAGTTGGGCCGCAAACGCTGGGTGGCATTTAGTTCCGCGCTGGCGACCTTACTACGCGGCTATCGCACGCTGCATTTGAGTATGGAATTACAGGGCAAACGCCAGGATATCCGCACACCGTCGTTGTTTGTCGGTAACAATGCGTTACAGATGGAGCAACTTGGTTTTACCGAATCGCGCGCCATCGATGCCGGGCAACTGGCCGCTATCGCGCTGCGTCCAGTCGGTCGCTTGGCGATGATTTGGCTGATACTTCAAGGCGTGTTAGGGAAGTTAGGTGAAGCCGATCAGGTCGAGAAATTTACTTTCAAGCGACTGACCGTTACGCGATCGCGACGCCTTGGCGCGCGTCGAGTTAAAGTAGCGACGGATGGTGAAATAAAATGGCTGACTTTGCCGCTGGAGTTTTGTGTGTCACCTGAGCCGCTGATGCTATTGCGACCGGCGGCTCCGCCGCCCGAGCGTGATCCTTTTTGACGGTACTGCTGCAGGTTTCGGATCCTCATTTCGGCACCGAGCGTCTGCCGGTGGTCGAAGCATTAGTGCAACTGGCTCGCAAACTAAATCCACAGGTATTACTGCTAACCGGCGACATTACCCAGCGCGCCACCAGAAAACAGTTTAGCGCAGCACGGGCGTTCGTCGAACGCTTGAACGTACCGACCGTGCTAGCGATCCCCGGAAACCACGACATTCCCCTTTTCAATTTGGTGGCTCGAGCGCTTACGCCATACGGCCATTACATCTCGTCATTCGGCAGCAATCTCGAACCGGAATATGAGGACAACGATGTGTTGATCCTTGCGCTTAACACGACCTGTTGGTACCGCCACAAAGACGGCGAAATTTCCGCCGAGCAAATCGAGCGCGTTGCGCGACGTTGCGAAGGCGCCCGTTCCGATAAATACCGCATGGTCGTCGTACATCATCCGATGGCCGTGACGACCGCGCGGGATCGTGAAAATGTCATTCATGGACACGAGCAAGCGATTCGGCGCTGGGCGGCAGCGGGCGTCGATGTGGTGATCGGTGGCCATATTCATTTACCGTTCGTGCTGCCGTTACATCAGCGCTGGCCGGAATTACAAAAGCCGCTATGGGTCGTGCAGGCCGGAACCGCCATCAGCCATCGCGTTCGCCCGGACACCGCGAATTCGATCAATGTTTTTCGTGTAGGCGGGCGGGTAAAGGAAATGAAAAGTAGCGCAGATTGGGCGCTACGTTACTGTGAGCTCGAACGTTGGGATTTCGATGAGCGCACCAAAAGTTTCGAAGCAATTTCTTCGCATTCGTTGCCGGTGATCAATGGTTAACGATTCTTTACTCGAGTTGGCTGAGCAGGCGGGTGCGAATGCATTGACTTTTTTTCTAACGCTGCTTGCCGTAGTGCTCATCCTTGTAGCAGTGGGCTGGTGGTTCTTCGACAGAAAATTCATATTGCGAGCGCGTATGAAATCGCCGAACGCCGTTTATTTGATGGGTAATGTGCTGGGTTTGATATTGGTGGTCGGCGCAGTATTCATCTTCATCGAGATCGCTCAAGGCATATCCGTGAATAGTCGGCTCTCTTTAATTGACGCCACGATAACGAATTCGATTAAAACAAATATATCGCCTATCGCTTTGCAGATATTCGCGGTCTTGACGCACTTTGGCGATAGGCAGTTACTTTTCGCGATCGGTGTCCTCGTGACAGTTTGGCTGTGGCACGCTCGCCGTAGGCCGTTAGCAATCGGCTGGGCGTTTACGCTGACCGGCAACGCCGTTTTGAATCCGATGCTCAAACTGTATTTCGAACGTCTGCGGCCGCTAAACGAGCACGGCGTGGCGAACGCGCTCGGTTGGAGTTTCCCGAGCGGTCACGCATCCGGGGCAATGGTGACGTACGGAATGCTAACCTACATCGCGATGCGAACGCTTCCGTCCGTGTGGCACTTGCCCGCGGTGCTAGGTGCGACCTCGCTTGTGCTGGCCGTTGGGTTCAGCCGCATTGTTCTCCAAGTCCATTTCACAAGCGACGTGGCTGCCGGTTTTGCTTCCGGTCTCGCGTGGTTGTCGCTATGCATACTGACCATCGAGCTGATCGAACGTTACCGCCGCATCAAAGGATCATCGCGGTAATGTATCTTACTTTTCAAATAGGGCGCCTTGTTTCGGCGAATCACAATCCGCCCGCAGCGTAGCGCTCGCGCTCGGTGGCAACTTTCCCTGAACCGAAGCCTGGAGGTAGGGTGGATCAAAGCGCGAAGCGCTGGATCCACCAAACGGTTAGAGCGAGCGGAAAACGATATTCAGTAGGGTGGATCCGCTGCTGGTGGCAGCACTTATATTCATGCCACGCTTGCAGCCTACGACTAAGTGCGGTAAACGTTTTCAATAATTCAGTAGGTAGGGTGCATTCATGCACCGTTCAAATCCGTTGGTGCATAAATGCACCCTACAACGGTATAGTCGGTTCATGGTCCGCGAGCGGTATCGGCTGCGAATCGTGCGAGCGCATTATATTTCCAAAGCGTAGCGGAAGGAGCGAAGCGGACTGGGTGGCCTTGAGCCATTCCGGGGCCGTTCCCGGATTCCATTACTGGTGGCAGCACTTGTATTCATGCCACGCTTGATCCGCGATCTGGAAACCCGCATGGATACTGCCTCACAGGCCATGCCA
>JANOLP010000301.1:0-2324 GCA_031419835.1 Pseudomonadota bacterium
TCGCGCCGGTAAGTTTCGAGATGCCCTCAGTCAACGCCGCGCCCGGTTCGCCGAAGCCAACTTCGCAGCCATACAGCAAAATATCGCCACCTTCGCACATAGCGCGGCCGACGTGCGCGAGCTCGACGAAATAGCGTTTAAGGTTGGTGCGATCAATGTTCGCGGAGCTGAGATACAACGTCCCCGGCGCGCCGTGGCAGATGATGTGAATCGCGTCGACTTCCCAGCGCTGAGTCATGTGCTCTGCGATTTGCCGCAGGCCGTCTTGCTCAGCCGCTAAATGAACAACTTCTATCGTCGGATCGATGCCATGTAGCATAACATGTTGATCTTGGACGGTTGGGTCGACAAAGACGATTTGCTTGTTCATATTGGCCTCCTGTTAGATGTTCGAATTCGCGAAATTACGCTAATGACTTTGGTAAACGATTGCCCCTCTCACCGACCATCGCGTCATGGGAAATGTCGGGGGATGACGAATGATCAGAAAACGCTCGATACCTTCCGGTTCAAGCGCGAACAACCGGCTGGCAAACTGTTTACCTTTTGCAATAAATTGAAAAGGCAAAATCGATAGGCAAATCAACCGCCCCAAGGAACGGGCCGGCGACGTCGTATTCATGCGCCTCTTCAAGCATGCATCGCCAAGACGCAAGCGCAGAGCGCCTCGTGGCACACCGCCTGCACAAGAAGGAAGGGAATAAGCGATGCGAATCACGATATGATCCGGCTTCGCTTGGGTAAATCAGAACGCAGCGCGTGAATCGATAGGATTCCAGCCATATTAATTTCCTTTGTTTTTCTCCTTTGCGGCCGGGCGGTATTAATCCACCCTTGACCTGCACACTATTGTGCGACCAATTTTCTGTCGCGAACTCACATAAAACTCACACTTTTAAAATAAATTACTTGAACGACTTTCCCGCCAATGCTTGGCGATAAACCTTTTCTGTTGCATCGCTCGGTCCAACGCCCAGGACCACCGAAAATAATTCCCGGCAGCGACGAAACACGCGCACAACATCGGCGAATTCACCTCGTGCCAAATGGCAGCGCATGAGTTCGCGATGAATTTCTTCTGCCAAGTTATCCAGCTCCAGGGCGCGTTCGTACAGATGCACCGCATGCTCCCATTCCTTAATTGCTTGCCAGCGGGCGCCCGCCAGTTTGATCGCACGGAAAAACTTCGCCTGAAGCGCGTCGCGCATTTGGACGATCCACGGCGTTGTCTGGTCTTTCGCCAAAAAATGACCTTTATATAAATCAAAAAGATCGTTGCTGCGATCTGCGATTTCATTAGACTCCGCTGCGCGGGTGGATGCTTGCATGCGCACACAAAACTCTTCCGCCACCTCCGCAAATACCCACGCGTCAATTCGAACGTGGGCTTCATCGAGGCGCACGATTCCGTTGGCCACCTCGACAGTGTTGTGATTGCCCAGCATTTTTCGCAATCGGTATACGGTCGTATCTAATGTGTTTTCAGCTAGTTCCGCTTGATATCGAGTCCAGAGTTTGATTTCAGCTTCGGTCTTGTCCACCCCATGGGGTCCTGCGGCGACTAGCAGTTGTAATAGTGCAGTCGGTTGGCTATTGCGCTTAAGAGGCGCAAGCGACGATGTTGCGTTTGCGCGCACTGAAAAGTCGCCTAAGCAATAAATTTCTACTTTCGGATTCAAACTCGCGAGTCGACGGAGAGGCCGGGCCGCCAATTTATCGGGAACCTGTTTGCCAGAATTTTGACCACCCATGACCCTGTCTTTGGGCTGGATAGATCTTAGCGAATACATTCTGCAACCACTGTCGAGAGGCACTTCGACCGAGCGCCTTCAAGAAAAATCCCCACACCCACTATCGCCAAGCGCAGTTCGAGGATATCGGTTTCCGGGATTGCAGCAAGTCGTTTCATGATTGTTCTTCACCCTTTCGTGTCTCGGATAAGAATATCGCCGATTTCTTCAAAAGTCCCTACTTGGTCAAGTAGGAGTTGAGCGATTCTTGCCGAAATTTATCGAGTCCTGAGCTAAACCCTTGGTTATGGATTTATAGGCATGTCCTCGCGACGCTTGGTTATGCGCCTAGTGTTGCGCTGGTGCGACACTAATATTTATTGCGCTCGCACGAATTCGAGGCAAAGTTTCAGAAACCAGTGCTCGCCAGCCAGCCACCAACTTCGCCATCAAAAATTTCCCGTATGAGGACGATCGGCGCGACGCATTGGGTCGGTAGCATGAGATGAGCTCGGATTTCGGCTTTGCCACTGACGCTGATTGGCACACCAAAAGTTTGGGCGACGACCACACCGCCGTTTGCACCGCACACCA
>JANOLP010000302.1:0-5967 GCA_031419835.1 Pseudomonadota bacterium
GCCGCATCGCATCGAGATAATGGTTTGTTGGGGTTCGCTTTGCTCACCGCCAACCTACGTTTTATTGGCTTGCCAGCAAGCCCGACGCGCTTGCCTCGTGGCAATGCATGCCTGAAGAACGCCTATTCATAAGGCTTCCAGCCATGCCGGCTTTTTGTATCCGGCGCTATTCAATGATCGCGCAACATCGTAGATTATTGGCTGCGCGCCCGCAACGGGACGCGCGCCCAAAAAATCTTAGGAGGCACTAAGTATGGGACGCATTCAACAGCATCGTTTTATCGATCTTGCTGCGCCGCAAGATCCTAATAAGGAAGCACCGCAAGATTCAAACCGCCGCCAGTTTTTACGCACGGCAACGGCGATGGCCGCCATCACCAGCATGTCCGCCGAAGCCTTCGCGCAGAATTTCGATCGCTACAGCGACGGCGCCGCGCCGGTGCGCTACCCGGAACCGGACGTGATCGGACTCGACAAGCGCTTTAAATACAAACTCGGCAACACGCCGATCGTGCGGCTGTATCGCGGCACGATGTGGGCGGAAGGCCCGGCGTGGAGCGGCGTCGGGCGCTATTTGGTGTGGAGCGATATTCCCAACAACGAAGTGCTGCGGTGGAATGAGGATGACGGCCATGTGTCGCGCCAGCATCGTTTCCCATCCGGCAACGCCAACGGCAACACTTTCGATTTCCAGGGCCGGCAAATTTCGTTTTGCCACGGCACACGCAAAGTCATTCGCTACGAATGGAACGGCGAGGTAACCGTGCTCGCCGACAAAGCGCCGAACGGCCAAGAATTCAACGCGCCGAACGACGGCGCTGTGACGCCGGACGGCTCGCTGTTTTTCACCGATCCCGGCTATGGCAGCTTGATGGAATACGAAGGCAATCGCTTACCGCAAAGCGCAAAAAACCCACAACCTATTCAGAAAGAAGCGATTTATCGCGTCGACGCGCCGGGCAAAGTGGAGAAAGTCGCCGATGAGCCGTTCAAGCCGAATGGCCTGTGCTTCTCGCCGGATTACAAAAAATGCTATGTTGCCGATACCGGTATGTCCCACTACAGCACGGCGAAAAGCGTCATTTGGGTGTATGACGTCGACGGTAAAAAACTCAAAAACCCGAAGGTGTTCGCGAGTATGGAAATGGACGGCAAAACCGGTTTCGCCGATGGCATCCGTTGCGACGAAGACGGCAATGTTTGGGCCGGCATGGGTTGGGTCGGCGATAACTACGATGGCGTGCACGTATTCGCGCCCGATGGCGTGCGCATCGGCCGCATTCGCATGCCGGAAATTATTTCCAACGTCTGCTTCGGCGGCACCAAGCGTAATCGCTTGTTCATGACCGGATCGCAATCGCTGTACGCGGTCTACGTTGAAACGCGCGGCGGTACGATTACCTAATTACTGATTCGCCGAAACTAAAGCGAAGCGGCAGCGAAAAACCGCCGCCTCGCTTTTTCCGTTTCATCCTTCATCGTTTCAACCTCAAATCAACATGAGGTGGCACCAATTTTTGCTGGCCCATTTTTCCTTGCGACTTGTACAGTTCGTTATGAAGATTTTGGTTTGGTCGGAGTGATCACAACTATTCTTCGCGCCGTACAGATTGCCACTAAGATCAAAAAATTGCGCGCGTGTCCATTCAAGCTTAATCGGCACAATGCCATTTGGCGTAAGGAAAATGAGCGACCCGTGGTTTTCTCGGTCTGGCGCATAGAGCCACCAACGAATCGAATCGCTTAATTTGAAGGTATAGCCGGCATCGTGTTCGGTGTCGCGCAGACCCGTGTAAGAATTAGCGTAACAAACCCGGGTCCATGGAAAATTTGTGAGCTGCGTCAGCGGTACGACTTGTTGCGAGTTTCGTAATGCATCGTTCAAGCGCCGATTAAAGTGCTTTTCCTCATCGGATTCAAGATCCGGAAACAACCAAAGTCCAATTGCCAGGATTGGAGCAGTCAGAATCGCTGCGATATTGACCAAGAATTGTTTGAGAGGTTTTACCACCGCCGAAACTGACGAGGGGGCTTCATGACGAAAACCGCAATAGCGGCTCGCGCGAAACGAACTGAGGATTTAGAACCGGTACTTCAACCCAATAGAAAGCAAATCGATATTCCGATCGCCGTCGATCGTGGTGGTGTTGGTGCCGAGGCGATAACGATCCCAACCACCCTGAACGCGGAAGTTTTGGCTGAAGTCGTATTTGAGGCCGACGCCGTAGAGAGCTTTGGTCTTGCCGTCGTCGTTGATGGATTGGCTGGCGCTCAAATCCACTTCTCCGCGATACGCGCCGACTTTGCCAGTGACGCCGAGTTTTTGGCCGATAGGCAGAGTGCCGATACTGGAAAATTGCCAGCCTTTCGGTTTTAGGCCGAGGGCGAGGCTGCCGGGTTCGGCCAAGCCATTGTCTCGCGGGCCGACGCGGCCGATGTCCGCCCCCATCTCAACGCCGAGTAAGCGATTGAATTGATAGGCGCCGTAGACTTTGCGGGATTTCATGTTGTCGTCGACGCTGCCAGAGAAGTTTTTCGCGCTTAGATCGGGCAAATGGCTGCTAACGTCGATGCCGCCAAACCAGTTCGTTCCCGCGGCGTAGGACACGGGCGAAGCTAAGCCCAGGCCAGCCAGGAGGGGGATAAGACAGCGCGATTTCCAACGAAACAACATTTAAAACCTCTTAGGCGCAGGTTTAACTGCACGAGCTTCAATTTCTTATTTCAATGATAGCTCAAAGCCAAAGCGCGGCAAAAGTAATTCCGTTAGTATTTTTGGTAAACCCACTGCAGCAATGCATCCTGCGCAACATCGGCGTCGGCAGCGTTCGCGTGATTGACCAAAAATACCACAGCGAGGCGTTTTCCAGCTTTGCTCAATACATAGCCTGCTATGGTTTTTACGCCTTCCAAGGTGCCCGTTTTGATGTGTGCTTTACCGGTTATCTCATTATTTTTTAAGCGTTTTTTCATCGTTCCATCGACCCCGGCAACGGGTAGCGAGGACATTAACTCCGGCATTACCGGGCTGGTTCCCGCGTCAACCAATAGGTCGCCCAGACTTTTCGCGCTAATGCGTTCTTGGCGCGAAAGCCCAGCGCCGTTTTCGATCACAAGCTCCGGAATTTCCAGGTTTTTTTGCGAAAGCCAGGACTTAATCGCACGTTCGCCTTTGGTCGCTGAGCCGGGCGCGCCCACGCGTTCCGCTCCGAGCGTCAACAAAATTGTACGCGCCATCAGATTGTTGCTCCACTTGTTCGTATCACGGATCACTTCTGCTAATGGCTTCGACTCCCAAGAAAGAAGTGGGCGCTCGCCCTCTGGCGATTGGCCGTCTTTTATAGAGCCGAGCCATGTCCCACCCATTTCAGTCCAGAGTGAGCGAAACAGCGCCGCGATGAATTCAACATTAGAAAGCAAGTTAAACTGTAATGACTTTTCGCCGCAATCCGTGGCGAAATTACCACGCAGAACAATCGTTGCTGACCGCGCGTCGTTTTGTACGTCCTTGCTGATACCGTCGCGCCAGTCGTTTGGGCAAGGGCCGGCCTTAGCGCTTACCTGACTCTGCAGTTTGATTTGTGGCAAATCGGGATCGAGAACGACTTTCAGGCTCGAGCCATCCGGGCTCGGAATGAATCGCGCACTCACGGCCTTGAAGCTAATCAGCGTCGCTTCAGGGTTCGTGTTGTATGCACGGTACCCTTTGTTATCGAAACCGTTCGGGTCGGTTTTTGGCACGTCGAAGAAGCGCTGGTCCAGCACCAAATCGCCTTTGATCAGGCGCACCCCGCGCTGGCGCAGCGCGCGCAACATCAACCAAAAATCTTCCAATGTTAGGGCCGGGTCACCATGGCCTTGAAGATATAGGTTTCCAGAAACGGCATCGCCGCTTAAGCCGGTGGCGTAAACATCGGTTTTCCAGGTGTACGCGGGGCCGAGCAATTCCAACGCCGCATAAGTCGTAACGAGCTTCATCACCGAAGCGGGATTCATCGCTTGCTCGGCCCGGTGAGCAATTTCCGGCTTGGTTGAGCCGAGTATACGAACGTAAATGCCGACGGCGCTTTGCGGGATTTCGGCTTGTTGCAGCGCTTTGATCACCGTCGATGGCAATGGCTCGGAGACGGCGGTGATCGCGAAGCACGTTAATAATGTTAAGAACCAACGCCGCATATTTTTCCGATAAGGAGCCAACCGTTAACTCAAAGACAGCTCGATTACCATCGTGTCATTCCCGCGTAGGCGGGAATCCATTTAGCCCATCAAGTTGCAACCGCACTATGGAATCCCGCCTACGCGGGAATGACACATTGGTATTTTATTTCGCGTCCGGGTCAAACATATAGTGTTTAATCTTATGCCGATTTGCGATCAACTCATCAATGCTCGGCTCGTTATTCATCGCGCGCTTAATCGCGAGTTTCGTCGCCGCATAATTCGTGCGATACAAATCTTTTTGATCCAAATTCGGATCCTTCACCGCGCGCGGGTCCAGCCAGATTAGTGCGATTATGCAAAGATCGTTCACTTGGTCGCGCGGCAGCAAGCCTTCGATCACACAATCGAGCACCGCGTCCGCCGTCGCCGATTGCACCACGCCACCGAGCAGATTAATCGTCGCGCCATCCTTGATCGTGACCTTCGGCACCATCATGGTCGCCGGCTTCACCATCTGATTGCAATCGCGAATCGCGAACATGCGCGTATGTCCAGCGCTTTGCCCCATCATTCCTGCGAACGCTTGGCCCACCGGCCCGCTTACCTCGCCGATTAGAATCTCCGGCATTGCGTCAGTAAATTGTCCTGCTTTTGCTTCTACCGTCGCCTCGCCGGTTCGAAAAATAATGCGCTCCGCCATCTCGTTGGTTCCTGTGGAAAAGTCGTGAGACTACCGGGGCGACGAACAATGGTCAATGAAATAATGTTGCCGCACCAGCAGCCGCATCCCGCCTGCCTCATGGCAAGGTCTGCCCTGCGAGCCAGTATCCATGCGGATCCTGGCTCGGTCGCAATTTCACTCTTAGCGAACACATTAACCGTCGATATGGGCTTTGAAGCGCGCACCATCGGACATCACGCATTCGCCATTGCCTTGTGTGCTTGAGGTCATCTGATACTCGCAACTCAAGAACGTGCCGCTCGGCGCGTAGGCATTGGCGATGCCGTTGCGATCGTTGTTGCCGGAGCGTGTCGCCTCGCCGTTCAAGGTTTCGCCGTGATAGTTCAACTGGAAACGGCCTTTGCCGGAAGTGTTGCTGGTCACGGTTGCGAGCAACATACCGCTGCGGCTCGCGACATCGTTCGCGGGATAAAGACGAACGTTCAAAGTCGTCGGTACCGGTGCCTGCACGACCGGCGTTTGCCCTGCGGGATAAACTGAATACGCGCCTTCTTTGTTAATCGGAACGACATAACATCCGCCCAAGCCAATCGAAGTCATCGCCAAAGAAACCGCCAAACGCTTAACTGAGTTCAACATGATCTTTCCTTTTCGTTACACCGAGCACATGCCCGTGATGCAAATATGCGCGATGGCAATTCGCATAGCCAGCGTGCCGCGAGAAGTAGCGGGATTTGATACTTGGCGTTTTGCCAGGCAATACGAAATTGGCTTTGCGGTTAAAATGTCGACTTATCCTTTTGCCTACCTCACGCCATGAACGCTCCCGAAAAAGTTTCCAAATCCCTTTCTTTTGACTGGGCTGATCCGTTGTTGTTGGAAGAGTTGCTCACCGACGACGAGCGCCAGATTCGCGATACGACGCGCGCGTATGCGCAGGAGAAATTGATGCCGCGAATTCTGGAGGCGAACCGCCATGAGATATTCGATCGCGATATTTTGTTCGAAATGGGCGAGTTGGGTTTACTTGGCTCGACCATTGAAGGCTATGGCTGCGCCGGGGTGAATTACGTTTCTTACGGGCTGATCGCACGTGAAATCGAGAACGTGGATTCCGGTTATCG
>JANOLP010000303.1:0-3475 GCA_031419835.1 Pseudomonadota bacterium
CACGGCGTGAACATGATCCCGTTTTACATTTATTATTCGATGTTCGGCTTCCAGCGCATCGGCGATTTAGCGTGGGCAGCGGGCGATATTCAAGCGCGCGGCTTTATGCTCGGCGGCACGGCGGGACGCACGACGCTAAACGGCGAAGGCTTGCAACATCAAGACGGCCAAAGTCATTTGCATGCATCGTTTATTCCGAATTGTGTTTCCTACGATCCGACGTTCTCCTACGAAGTTGCGGTGATTATTCATCACGGCATGAAGCGCATGTACGAGAAACAGGAAAATGTTTTTTATTACCTGACGCTGATGAACGAAAATTACGTTCATCCGGAAATGCCCAAAGGCGTCGAAGCAGGCATCATCAAAGGCATGTACTTGCTCCAAGCAAGCGCGGCGAAATCGAAAGCGCCGCGCGTACAGTTGCTTGGCTCCGGCACGATTCTGCGAGAAGTGATCGCCGCAGCGGAATTGCTGAAAAAAGATTGGGGCGTCGAATCGGATATTTGGAGCGCGCCCAGCTTTAACGAGCTACGCCGCGAGGCGCTTGATTGCTCGCGCTGGAACATGCTGCATCCAGAAGCCGCACCCCGCTTACCTTACGTGACAGCATGTCTGAAGAACCAAACAGGACCTGCCGTTGCGGCCACCGACTATGTAAAAACCTACGCGGATCAAATTCGCGAATTCGTGCCGGGCAAGTATGTCGCGCTCGGCACCGATGGTTTCGGCCGCTCCGACAGCCGCGAACAGTTGCGCAAATTCTTCGAGGTCGATCGTCACTTTGTCACCATCGCCGCATTAAAAGCATTGGCCGATGAAGGTACAATCAAGCCCAAAGTCGTTAGTGATGCAATTAAGAAATATGGCGTTGATGCGGAGAAAGACAATCCGCGGTTAGTTTAGAACGCATTTTGCAGTGGAGACACCGCCCCCTCACCCTACCCTCCCCGCACACGGGGCGAAGGATTAAAACCCCCTCTCCCGCTTCGCGGGAGAGGGTTGGGGTGAGGGTAAGTGCGCTGCTGATGTCGATGCGTAATAATCCCCCTATAATGCGAAGCATCCAGAATTTCTAATAATTTTTACGGAACATTCATGAGCAACTTAGTCGAAATAAAAGTCCCCGACATCGGCGATTTCAAAGATGTTGAAATCATCGAAATCTTGGTCAAGGCCGGCGATACGGTGAAAAGCGAGTCCAGTGTTTTAGTGTTGGAGTCGGACAAAGCGACGATGGAAATCCCCTCGCCTTCCGCTGGCATCGTGAACGAATTGAAAGTGAAAGTCGGCGATAAAGTATCGCAAGGTACGTTGTTCATGATGCTAGAAATGGCCGCCGCCGAGCAGCAGGCCAAAGCCGTCGCCCAGGTTGCGATCGAGCGCGCAGCTAGTGTCCCTGCGCCGGTGAAAGAAGCGGTTGTCGCAGCGCCGGCACCCATATTCGACTCCGCTCGCACAGTCGTCAGCGCCCCGCCGCCGGCCGCCGGCCCCAGTGCCGAAGGAAATCCTCACGCCAGCCCATCGGTACGCAAGTTTGCGCGCGAACTCGGCGTGAATCTGAGCGCCGTGACAGGTACCGCAGAAAAAGGCCGCATCACCAAAGAAGACGTACAGGGTTTCGTCAAACAAGCCATGGCCGGCGGCGGCTCGCCGACCACGCGCGGCGCGGCGACGAGCGTCAACTTTGCGCCGAACTTGCCCGATTTGCCGAACGTAGACTTCACGAAATTCGGTCCGGTCGAGACAAAGCCGTTGTCGCGGATCAAGAAAATTTCTGGCCCAGCACTGCATCGCAACTGGCTCGCGATTCCGCACATCACCCAATTCGACGAAGCCGATTTGACGGAGCTCGAAGCCTTCCGCAAAGCGCAAGGTGCTGACGCGGAAAAACAAGGCGTCAAGCTCACGCCGCTTGCCTTCGTCATCAAAGCCGCCGTCGCCGCGCTGAAAAAATTTCCGGAGTTCAATAGTTCGCTCGATCGTGACGGCGCGAATTTGATTTTGAAAAATTATTACCACATCGGTTTCGCTGCCGACACGCCGAATGGCCTGGTCGTTCCAGTCATCAAGAATGCCGACCAAAAAGGCGTCATGGCGATCGCGAAAGAACTCGGCGAACTTTCCGCCCTCGCGCGCGAAGGCAAACTCAAACCGACGGATATGCAAGGCGGCACGTTCAGTATCTCCAGCCTAGGCGGCATCGGCGGCACGCACTTTACGCCGATCATCAACGCGCCGGAAGTCGCTATTCTCGGCGTCGGCCGCTCGAACATGAAGCCGGTGTGGAACGCCGAAAAAGAAAGCTTTGTGCCGCGCCTCATCGTGCCGATTTCACTGTCCTACGATCACCGCGTCGTCGATGGCGCACTCGGCGCGCGCTTCATTACCTTTTTGAATGGTGCGCTTTCCGATATTCGCCGACTCATTCTCTAGGATCTAGAGGCTAGGGGCTGGGGACTAGAAAAATCCCACAGCCCCCTAGCCCCTAATCCCTAGCCTCTCGCCCCTAAAACCTAGACTCAAAAAAATGCCCACACCCATTGAAATAAAAGTCCCCGACATCGGCGATTTCAAAGACATTGAAGTGATCGAAATATTGGTCAAACCCGGCGACACGGTGAAAGCCGAGCAATCACTGATCGTGCTGGAATCGGACAAGGCCACCATGGATGTGCCGACCGAAATCGCGGGCACCGTCAAAGAATTGAAAGTGAAACTGGGCGATAAAGTTTCGCAAGGTTCGTTGATTCTTACGCTTGAGGCATCAAGCCAAACGGCAAGCCCTGCGCCTGCGACAGCATCGCCAAGAGCCAATAAGGACGAGCCTCTTCAGGCACCTCCTACGCCCGCTGTTGCCACACCAAGCGCAAAACCGAACGCCGATTTCGATGCGGAAGTTGTTGTGCTCGGCGCCGGACCCGGCGGCTATACCGCCGCGTTTCGTGCCTCCGATCTCGGCAAAAAAGTGACGCTGATCGAGCGCTACGAAACCTTGGGCGGCGTGTGCTTGAACGTCGGTTGCATTCCATCGAAAGCGTTGCTGCACACCGCGAAAGTCATCGCCGACGCGGCGGATGCGAGTCAACATGGCGTTACTTTCGGCGCGCCGAAAATCGATTTGCCGGAAGTGCTCAAGTTCAAAGAATCCGTCGTCGGAAAATTGACCAAAGGTTTAAGCGGATTAGCGAAGCAACGCAAAGTCACGGTCATTCACGGCACGGCGAAATTCGCCTCGCCGAAGTCACTCAGCATCGAAACGAAAGACGGCGTGAAAACCTTGTCATTCGATAATTGCATCATCGCCGCCGGCTCGCAAGCGGTGAAGCTACCAGGCTTCCCCTGGGACGATCCGCGCCTGATGGATTCCACCGATGCATTGGAACTCGCCGATGTGCCGAAGCGCATGTTGATTATCGGCGGCGGCATTATCGGCTTGGAAATGGCGACGGTGTACGATGCGCTCGGCGCGAAA
>JANOLP010000304.1:0-20984 GCA_031419835.1 Pseudomonadota bacterium
TCGTGGTGCTGCCGATCGGGACGCGCGTTCACTAAAATATCGCGCACGCTGGTCATGACTAACGACCGGCGTTGGCGCTGACGCGCCGCCGTGAGCAAGGGCAATAATTCGAACGCAAATTTTTTCCGCCCAAACGGAAACAACTCGATCAACACGACTTGCGGATCGATTTTCGCAAACGTTTTCAATACCGAATCGCGGCGGACGCGCTTGGCGTCATCCACGTTAAAGCGCGCGTCGCGGCTGATCAAATTGTGACCGTCGATCATGCCCAGCGGCGGCAAATCGATCACCGTTACGCCATCGGGCGCGCGCAGGCCCGGCGGAAACGGCCCGCCGTTGAGAAACACGACGGCGAATTCCTCGGCAAGCGCCTGCGCCAGCGCAAACGAACGCGTCAAATGACCCATGCCGATGGAGTGCTGGCAATAAAATAGCAGTGTTGGTCTATTTTTTTCCATCACGCGACTCGTCCGATTCCGTCGGCGGACCCGACCGGCCTTAACGGCGACACCATACGCGCCGCCATGAGTTTGTCTTTGGCATCAACTTCGACGAGCTTGCCGCCTTTGAGCGCAAGCACGCGATCGAATTTCGCGAACGTGGAAAACTGATGGCCGATCACCAATTGAGTTTTGCCCGAATGAATTTCATTAAGCGCCCGATCGATCGCCACCGCGGATTCAGGATCGACTGCCGAAGTCGGTTCGTCCAGTATCAAGATCGAAGGTTGCTTGAGCAAGGCTCGCGCCAGACAAATGCGCTGGCGCTGACCGCCGGATAACATGCAACCGCGTTCGCCGACCAAGGAATCGTAGCCATCGGTTAATTGCATGATGAATTCATCGGCGTGCGCGAGGCGCGCCGCTTGTTCGATTTCGTCCAGGGTCGCATCCGGTTTGCCGTAAGCGATGTTCTCGCGAATGCTGGCGCCGAACAATATTGTGTCTTGCAAGACGATGCCAATTTCGCGGCGCAGGGATTCGCGCGTATACGCCGCGAGGTTTCTGCCATCGATACGGATCGCTCCACCCTGCGGTTCATACAACCGCAATAGCAAGCTGACCAAGGTCGATTTACCCGCGCCCGACGCGCCGATCAGCGCAACCCGTTCGCCGGCGCGAATCGACAGGCTCACATCGTCGAGTATCCGCGCGCCTTGATCGTAACCAAAGGTAACATGATCGAACGCAATTTCGCCGCGCAACTGGGGCGCCTCAATCGCATCGGGAAAATCCTGGATTTCTGGCTCGATGGCAAAGACGTCGCCGATGCGCTCGGCGCTGGCTCTGGCACGAGAAAACTTTGCCCATATCTTGCCGAGGTCTTTAATCGGCCGATAAAGATTATTGATGTAGGCGACAAATACCAATAAATCACCCGGCGTCAACAAACCTTTGAGCGCAAGCATCGCACCAACTAGGACTGTGCCCGCCGTCCCGAGCGCGGTGAACAGTCCGATGGCTTTAGAAACCGCCGCGGCGGAGCGTGCATTCTTCAGGCCCGCTTCCAAGCTCTGCGCGCTTTCCGCGGCGAAGCGCTCGTGCTCGTAGTCTTCCCGGCCAAAAGCCTGCACCAGGGCGATCGAGGACAGCACTTCGCTCAAGCGCGACATGACTTTTCCCTCTTGCTTGCGCTGCGAGCGCGCCGACAGACGAATCTGGCGATTTAGCACGTACAGCACGCCAAACAGCAATGGCAACGTCGCGATCACCACGAGTGCAAGCTGCCAATTCATGACCAACATGATTGCCAGAACGCCAACGAGCATCAACAATTGCGCAGCAAAATGAATCGCCCAATCGGAAAACACGTCGCGAATGAGATTGGTGTCGGAGGCGACTTTATTGAGTAACTCACCGGAACGGGAACGATTGTGGAACGAAAGCGAAAGCTGCTGCAGATGCGAAAACAACTCGCGCCGCAAGGTGTAAACCATTTCATAGCCGACCTTGGCGCTTAAGTAAGTTTGCAGATAGGCGAAACCGCCACTCAGCAATGCAATGACCGCAATCGAACATGAAATCACCACCAGCGCCAACGTCGCCCCGCTCGCAAACAACGGCTGTAGCCAAAGGTAGGATAGCGGCAATGGTTTCGCCAACAAGATGTAGTCGATCACCAATTTGATCGGCCACGGCGACAATAGCTCCATGGCCGTCGCGCCGAGCAAACTAAAAAAAGCAAAAGCGATGCTCCACTTTCGCGCGCGAAGATCATTTAATACGATGCGCTTAAAACGCGAATTGCCTGGTTTCACTTAACTGACATCCTGTTGTAAATTTGTCCCTAAGTCGATCCCGCGGGTAGCGATCGCGACCAACGTCGGCACCTTTTCCCGCCAGCGTGGCTCTTGCTGAATAGCGGCGCGATAAGCTTTATTGATTAGCTGAATACGGGCGTGCCAAATTACCGTCACGTCATCGATATTCCATGCCGCGTGACGCCGATAACTGGCGAGCAACTTTGCCGCAACATTCGCAGATAGAACGCGGTTGGTTGTGGCCTTGTCCCGTTGGAAGTGACTCACGTGATGATCGACAATGAGATCCCCTAAATCTTGCGCGGGATCGCCACGCGACCACTCGTCGAAATCGAATAATGCCAACCCACCACCTTCGGCAATTAGGAATTGGCCGAAATGAACATCGCCGTGGATTACTGCTTCGGGTACCGGTTGCAGTTTCGCCAACTCGGCTTCAGCCCGCGCGATTAGCCGCGCCAGGTCCGCGTCAAGTTCTGGCAACATTTGCGTCAGCTTGCGAGATTTTTTGGTGGCATCGCCAAGCCGCGCTGCGCGCGTCACCGCCTTTTGCATGGGCAAATCCGCAGAATGCAGTTTTGCCAAACAATGGCCAATAGCCTCGATCGACCCGTCCGATTCGACCGTTTCATGCGCGGCGACCAAGGGTTTTCCGCGCAACTCCGCTTGCCAAACCGTGCGCACGGCCGGGGCATAACCCAAGGGTCGCGCGATTCGGACACCCATGGAGTCGGCTGCGGCGTAACAGCGTTGAATCCTACTGAATACTTGCTCGCCGTTGTCATCCGAAAATACTTTCGCATACAACACACAGCGCTCGCGATGCGCACCGTACTCGATGTCGTAACGCAATATGCAGCGCTGTTCGGGCCGATAGCGCACGACGCTTATTTTTAGATCGACGATCCCATTCTGGTCAAAAGGTAAACTCCCATAAGGTAAGTGCTGTACAACCCGCATCGCATCGAGCAATTCGCTTAATTGCCGCAGTTTCGGATCGTCGGGAAAGTTCCAGACGATCATGTCCAACTCCGGCACCAAGCGCGCGCCTTCGAATGCTGCCAGAGAATCGAACTCCGCCCGGCTGCGTCCTTGAAGATAGGCGCGGCCATAAAGCATAGGTTTGTGACCCGCCTGAACTTCAGGCAGCACATCGAATTCGTAGCACACACACAAGAACGATTTATGCCACGATGCCGGATTCAGATAGGTTCGACAGCGCGCGTACTGTACATTGCACGTCGAGAAGTCGAACGGCGCAGTGAACAGCGATGGCAGTTGTCTGCGCCACACATCGCCCATCACATTTGAGTCGGTGTAATGTGCGAAAGCTTGAAACGGCAGATCACATGATGAAGCCGTCATTGTGCTCCCCTGTTTTGCTTCCACTGAGCGTGAACGTAGAGATCTCAGTGACCGAACCTTTTTGAATGCGATAAAGAAACTTATTGCGCAAACCCAATTCCGCCCAACGTTGCTTCGGCAAATTCAAGAGCGTACCTATTAAGGCGCGATTAGTGCCACGATGGCCAACGATGAGCGCGCTACGTCCGCGATGGCGCTGCAAAATGTCTTCCAATGCACGGCCTGCACGGCACGCGAGATCTTTGAATCGCTCCGCGCCCGGAACTTGGTATTCCCACATATTTTCTTGCCATCGCGCCCACATCGCCTGGGCCTCCGGATCGCGATCATCGCGATAACGGCCCTGTAACACACCGAGATTAATTTCGTTTAAGTCGGGTCGCGATTCGATCGGCAATTTCTTCGCAACAGCGGTTGGGCGCGCGGTATCGATCGTACGTTGCAAGGAACTTGTGTAAATCGCCGCAATATCTTCATCCGCTAAGCATTGCGCGATAGCGTCGCTTTGCAGCCGTCCCTTAGGCGATAGCCCGGGATTGAGCTGTCCTGTAATGCGGCTCTGGTTGTTCCATTCGCTTTGGCCATGACGCGCGAGAAAGATCGTTGTGACACTCACATCGGTTTGCAGATATTGATCCATCACGCTGCCCGCCCTGATGTTTCGAAACTTTCACTGATCAAGCCGTTTTTCGCGATGCGCTCCGCCGTGGCGATGATGTTTTCCAATAACTCGGCGCGACCCGGTTTCAACGAAGTTATGCAGCGCAAGGCGCGCTCATGAATTAACGCGCTTGCAGTATGCCAAGCAATATCATCATCAATTACCGGCCAAGACGCTCGTTCTCGATAAGCAACAATTACCGCGTTCAATTTTGCTTGAACAACGTGTAACGCCTGATTTTTCGCGCATGCGCGGTAGGCGAGTTCTGCGAGGAAACTACCGAGATCTGCAAGCGGTGGGCCATTCGTTACCCGATCCATGTCAACCAAATAAATTTGGCTGGGACTGACTAGAATATTGTTGGAATGTAGATCGCCATGGCACGCAACGCCGGCATTGGAATCTAATCGATCCGCCCGATCAAGTAGAAATTCGATCACACGCCGAACCGCAATCGAACAGTCCGGGCGCGACGCGGTGATGACATTTTTTGCGTGGACCAAATTGGCGACCAGATTGTCGACGGAAAATCGGCGCGGTGTCATCACCGGTGTACTGTGGAGTGCTGCGACGGCGCGACCAACGCGCTGCAAAATCGTACTATCGGCGCTGCCAGCAGCCAGCAGGGAATTAAGCGTTACGCCGGGCACCCGCGCTTGCCAATGGACCCGCTGCGTTGGCTGATACGCTAAGGAGCGCGCACACGCGACATCGGTATGTTTGATCCGGCAAAGTGCGTTCATCACATCATGGGATTCGGCACCGGCATCGTCGTAACGCATCTTGCCGATAATTTCCCAATCGCGGCGATCATTGTTTTCGAGGTGGCGCATCGACACCTTCACATTAACGCAGCAAGAATGCTCCGGAAAATAGTTTGATATCCGCTGCGAGACGCCCGCGATTTCCCAATCCTTGCCCCAATGCGCTGCGACGACGTCGCGCAACATACTTTCCCGAAGCAATGCCGCGTTGTCGAAATTAACTAACGAGGTTAACGTGCGATCGTTGGGAAATGCCCATACCACGGCATTGAACGACGACAGCAAAGTGACCGGCGCAAACAATGCCGTATCGACCCTTGCCTCGGCTAACGACTTTTCGTAGCGTGCGCGGGCCTCCTCCGCAGCAAAGGTGCCGAGATAGAGCCGTTGTTCGAATTCAGCGTTTCCATCGCGCAATGTCAGCTTGTAACCGACCAGACAATTGCGCTGCGGGCGGTACTTTACGCGCTCGATTGCGCAGGAAATCACCTGGATATTCGTACGCTGGCGCGCGCATAGTTGCCGTTCGAATTCCCGATCCATAGCGCTTTCATCAAGCACCGCCGGCAGAAATGGCAAGTTAATATCATGAGGCGACGTGCGTACGGTAGTCATTATTGACGTCTCGTTCCGCCGGACATTTGGCCAATCTCGCTTAAATGTGCGCCCTCATTAGCATGGACCGACACGATTTCCCCATAGGCGTCTTTGCGCAACAACAAATAGGCGCCGCTAAACTCGTATTGGCCAAAGCGCCAGCGACCCGTTTCGCCACCGGAATAAAAACAATAATCAGTCGTGCTAAATTCGCCGCTGCCAATAGCGATAGAAAAAGCGCTGGCGTTCGTCGCGACATCAGCCTCGGCCGTGACCGGTAGTTCGCGAATATGAATACTCGGCGCGTCATCGCGATACGGAAATAGAACGGTTTGGAACGCCACGTTGTTGCCGAGCTGACTTAATCGAACAACCGGCGCCGGATGTTTGACACCATAACGGTAGGACACATATCCAGGCTCGACGCCGAGATCCATCGATTCGAAACGATCTTCTTGCGCGATGACAAGGTTCGGCGAACATACCGATAGCGTGCCGCGATCGCGTTTGATCGCAACCTGATTGTGCGCGTGCTCGGAAAGATGAAATAACAAATCGTAGCTGTGCTTCGTGGCGCTGGTAAGCGTGTCGCAACAAATCCAATATTCGCCGAAAGCAAAGAACAGTCGGCGCTCATGAACTGCGTCATACTCATGACTGCGCGCAATACCGTGCAAGAAATCGAAACGTGACTTAGATGTAAACGTTCGCATCTCGAACTCAGGCGCCGGGCCGGCGATTTTGTGTCTGACGCTGCCCTGGGCATGGCGCGATGATTCTTTAATCTCGCGCGGTTCGTAGCGGGTTTGATTCTTGCCATCGACGACTACCGTGTTGTGATAAGCAGTGCCGCGAAATTTGACGCGCCAGTTTGTGTCTCCCGCTTCGCTGTAGGTGTATCGTCCGGGATCCACAATCAAAGAACGCCCGAAGGCAGCAAGCTCAAAGTTTAAGCAATCTAAATGACCATGATTTCCCGCGCCCAATGGACCGCAGTCAAAAATCAGGTATTGCTCATCGGCAAATGAATTTGCAGATTTGCCCCAGCCACTACGAACGATGCTGTAGCCGCTATCGGCGAAATGAATCGAGCGCTTCGCCGGCGGCGTACCGCGTTTTCCCTGACTCGCGACGTAGAGCATATCTTCTCGTCCATACAACTCATAACCCTGACAAAGCAAGTCGAGAAAACTCCGCGCATCGCCGTCACTCAAACTCGGCACAATGCCATCGGGTTTGTGCACGTACATGCTGAATTCAAGCGCCTTGACTAATTGCTCGTCCATCGATGGCGGAACATTGATGCCGTTCAGTTTTGTTAAGCGGCGCACGCAGAGGTAATTTTTTAGTACCAATTGATGATAGTCGGTCGACAGTTCGCATTGCACACCATCGGGCAACAAGTCTGTTTGCATGTTGCGTGCAATTTCCGGCAACGCAAATTCGACCCACGTTTTGGCATCGCTTAACTCCGGGAACACGATGCCGGCGAGCAGGATTGCGTAAAGCTCAAGGGTTCGATGGTTACGCGCCGGCGTCAGGTTCGCGCACAAATAATTGACTTGCGCGGCAATTGACTCGATTAGCTTCAGATGAAATAACGGATAGCATCGGGTTTGCGGCGCTTCTGCTATGAAATAGTAGTAAGCGTAAATCCAGTTCTGTACGCGCCGCCCCGTTACATCGGTCGCGATGAAGCCTAGTGGCGTTTGTTCGATCCAGGACATCGTCAACGACATCCATTTGTCGAAATAACGTTGATCGCCGGTTTCTGTGTAGGCCATGCCGAGCCCAACCGCATAGTAAAATTTGTGCAGCAGAATATGCCACTCGACATCGCGGCTCGGATTGGCCAGCCAATCGATCCGGTCGGGTAAATCGAAACTTTCGCCGTTAAACTCGAAGCGGTTATTGAGTATCGCGTCGATTTTGTCGCGCCGCGTTTCGTCGGCATCCGGCACCGGAAAAAATTTGACGTTGCGACGCTGCCGGTAATGATCAAACAGCGATTGAGGATCAAGCTGGGCATATGCCGATAGAAAAATGCTTTGTTGCGCGCACTGATTGCTTGGGATTCGTTCTGCGAGAATCATGCCCGAACCTCCTCTAAACGCATGGTGTCTAGAAACAATTTCTTGAGTTGCTGTGTGGTATTGTGAGAGTCAAAAATCGCGCAAACTCGCGCGCGCGCCGCTGCGCCGAGGCGCTGGCGCTGTGCTTGGTCTTGCAGCAGGTTTTGCAGCGCGGTTGCTAAAGCTTGCGGATTGCGTTCCGGCACCATTAGGCCATCAATGTTATGGCGTACCAATTCTGGTATGCCGGAAACCGCTGTCGTTACCACGGCCAACCCGGTGGACATTGCCTCCGCTAATACGTTGGGGATACCATCGCGATCGCCGTCAGCCGCCACCAAGCAGGGCAATGCGAAGATCACCGATTCGTGATAAATACGCTGCAGCACATCGTGGGTCACGGGGCCCTGTAATGTGATCGCATCGTTAAGCGCGAGGTCGCGTACTTTGTTTCGAATGAACTCCGATTGATCGCCTTTTTCGCCGATGATTTTCAGGCGAAACGGTACGTTCCCCTTGCGCAACAGCGCGCACGCATCCACTAAATCCGCGAATCCTTTTTTTTCAACAAAACGCCCCACCGCAAGAATGCAAGGTACCGGGCTGGATCGGACCTTCGAAAGCGGTGGGGCGAAAAACGCGGTATCAAGACCGTGATAAACGGTGTGAACGTGGCTGCACTCTGGAAAACGCTGCGCCAAATGGGATTCGTTCGCGCCGGTACAGGTGGTCACAAAACGCGCCGCATTCAGCTTTCGGGCCAGCAGATCCCCTGGGTTTTGATCGGCCTGATAAATGTCTTTGGCATGGGCCGTAAAGCTAAATGGAATACCGGTAAGGCGACTCGCAAACCAGGTAATGGTTGTCACGCCGTGGCAAAAATGGCCATGCAAGTGGCGAATTCCCGGCGCATCAATGATCTGCATCGCGATGTGACCGGCCTGTAAAAATTCTTTGATGAATACTTTTCTCAGCGGTGCAATTAGACTTTTTCGATACTTGAATGCCATTCGTAGCGCGGCGGCCAAGGTTGTTAGGTAAGCCAGTGGGCGCGCCTTAAATAAACGCCCGTGTTGCGTGGTATAGGTCGGCAAATTGCGCCACAGCCAGGCGACGATATTGGTTCCCGATAGCGACGATACCGGTGGCAAATAAGTCAGCGGCGCGCGAATCCGCTCTACGACACCGTGAACAGTGTCTATATCGCCCTGTTTTATCGCAAAAAGGCGCAGCTTCATTCCAAGCTGCTCTAACAAAAATATTTCGTGGGTAATGAATGTTTCCGATAAGCGCGGAAATCCCATCAAGACGTAGCCGATCTCATTCGGAGAATGGGCGCCGGCCGATGCGAGCGTCGCCGCTGTGCGCATGCTCGTGCTTGCGGCGCGGCCTGGTTGCGCTAACGAATCAGTTGGCATGTAAGTAACCTTCTCCGACAACCACGGTTTCCTGCGCCTGCCGGCTATGGGATGCACCGGCTAGCAGATCTTTCAGTAGAAGCAGATTGCGATCATTGTTGAACATCGTCTCGACCAAGTGTCGGCCCTCTTTTCCCATTCGCGCGCGCAATGGCGCATCGGAAATGAGCTCCGCTATGGCATTCGCCAAGGCATTTTCGTCCTGCGACGGGACCAACATCCCGTTGACGCCATGCTTGATCACTTCGGGAATACCCGATACGTCGGTCGAAACCACCGGTAGTTCCATCGCCATCGCCTCGAGCAACACGTTCGGAATTCCGTCGCGATCGCCATCTTGCGCAATTTGGCTGGGCAATACGAACACCGTCGCCTGGCGATAGCGTTCGATCAGTTCGGTGTGCGTCATTTTCCCGGTCAAAACAACAACCGAAGCTAAGCCGTAAGCGTCGATTTGGCTTTGCAGCTTTTCGCGGTCTTCGCCGTAGCCGACGATTTCACAGCGAATCACAATGCCCGCCAGTTGAAGTCTCAAACAAGATTTGATCAACGTCATAAATCCTTTTTTCTCGCGCAACCGTCCGACGCTTAGAATCAATGGTGGCGCGGCTTTTCGCGATTTACGATCGCCAGAAAAACGCTCCAAATTAATGCCGTGATACATCCGAAAAATATTCGCAGCGGGCGCGATTTTCGCCATGTGCGTGCGGTTATAGCAAGTACAGGTCACGGCGAACCGCGCGCTCGATAATTTGCGTTTGAGGGTTCGCGAATCCGAAAGGTAGATGTCTTTTGCGTGGGCCGAAACGCTATACGGAATGCCGCTAACGCGACTCACCAGTTCCGCAACACCGGCCGGTTGGCTAATGAAATGGGCATGAAGGTGCTCGATGCCGGCATCACGCAATCGATCGCTTAGAATGCTCGCGCGGAATAGGTCTTTGATACCACCCGCCTCGGGGCGACGTAGCGCAAACCCCAGCGCCTTGATGTAACGCAGCGGGCTTCGCAACAACGATTTCAACTGCGACACCAGGCTGGTAAGAGACGCCGTTTTGATTGGTAAGTAGGTAACTTGCGCCGCGACTTGATCGAACGCGGAATGAATTGCAGCATCCTGCGGTGGATTCAAAGAAAAGATATGCAATTTGACGCCGAGGCGCTCGAGCCCAAGAATTTCTTCTAAGATAAAAGTTTCGGAAAGCTTCGGATAGGTTTTGACTAAAAATCCAATCCGCTGCGGTTGGATCTCACGCTTCACGACACCCTCTCAAGCTGATAGTGACGCTGCGCCTGGTTCGCGACCTGATCATGCAGCAACAGATCAACAGATTCGCGGATTTTGTCGAGCCCGCCCAAATCAACTTGGTAGAGCAGGCGCGAATGTACATTACTGTTTGCCACTTCTTCCTTGACCATTGAGATAAGCGTTTTTGGGGTCAAATGATCCGGATGCAGTGCACGAAATACGCCCTTACGCGCGAAGCGCTCGGCGCGAATCCACTGTTCCTGAACCGGCTTGGTACGCGGCACCATGACCGCGTGTTTTTTCAGGGTAAGCAATTCACAAATTGTGTTATAGCCGCCCATGCAAACCACCAAATCGGCAGCATCCATCAGGCTTGCCATATCATCCGAGAAGTCGAGCAAATGAACACTGGCACACGCCGCCGCGAGGGTATGTATTTCGCGACGCTGGTCCGTGTGCATTTCCGGGCCGCAAACGACAATAGATTTCATCGCTTGGGTTGGCGCATGATCGCGTAAACCGAGGAGATAATTCGTGACTAATTGATAGCCGTCTTCGCCGCCGCCCGGTGTGACCAGCACTAATGGCTCAGATCCGACGCCGTAATTTTCCCGTGTGACTTGGCGCGACGTAAGCCCTCTACTACGCTTGATGTATCCGCAGAAGCGGATTTTCGCGCGCGTCTCCGGTGGAAATCGATATTCCGCGCCGAGATCGAACACGTCGAGCGAACCGACAACGAGCACTTGGTCGTAGTAACGTTCGATCGCTTCGTAGTAACCGTTTTTCTCCCAGACTTGGGCGGTAGCTTCCGGGCTATCGAGAATATCGCGTAACAACAACACCATCTTAGGGCGCTGTAACCGGCGAACCAACAGATCGATGACCGGGGCGAGCTCATTGCTAACGCCAAAGGGTTTTTTGTCGACCAAGATGAGATCCGGCGCGAAATCTAGCACCGCGCTCAGGATAATATTTGCACGCAGCCGCATCACGTCTTCAAAACTAGTCTGCAGAAACTTGACTTCATAACCGCCACGCGTGGTGCGCGTTAGGCACGGCAGCTTGATGTAGTCGACGCGTTCCGGAATACGAAACGCGTGCAACATCGGTGAACCGGAAATGATCAAGATCGATACATCGGGATCCGATGCAGCAAGATGCTTTGATATTTCCAGCATGCGGCGAATATTGCCGAGGCCAAAGGTATCGTGCGAATAGACCAATATTCTTTTCATTACCAATCCTTTTTCTCCGAACAGCGAATCACGTCAGCCGAGCCAAATTTGCATCGCTTTATGATGGTCACCACGCCATCCGATTTTTATCGTTTTGCATCGAGGTCATTTCATTCGATGTATATTTTTTCGCTTACAGATATGCATCGGAGCAACTAACGTGCCAACCGATCGAATAGCGTAAATTAAGTAATAATTTCACACGAAATGTTTGAAAAACATTACAAATTAATTTCATCGCGCTATGTGGCGTTAGACGCAGGGGTAATTCGAGTTGGGGAATATCCCCAAAAATTGGGGGTAACTGGGGGATTTCACCAATTTGTGGGTGGCGTGGACGCTTATAACTTTACGAGAAATTGCGTCCGACGAGAAGCAATATCGAAGCCGCTCTCCAGGTATGCCATGCTGAGAGCCAATATCTATGCGGCTTTTACGGCAGGCATCCGAAAAATAAGCTGTTGGTAGGTTTAAGCCGCTGACTGCGGCTGAATTTACATCGCTAAACGAAGCTGATATTTGTCAATTCGGTAACGTAGCGTATCGCGTGAAACACCGAGCAAACGCGCGGCTTTTGAGACATTTCCACCACATCGCTCAAGCGCCTGAACCAGCAACGTGCGCTCGACGTCGTTCAAACTGAGTCCGCCTGGCGGAATCGTCGTCAATGGCAACGGGATTGGCGTCGCCCACGACTGCATTGGCATAGGCTCAAGCGAAGCTAAACTCAGGTCGCCGCTAAAGCTCAAGTCGCTCGGATACAACACATCACTCCGCGCTAGAATTACGCTTTGCTCAATGGCGTTACGCATCTCGCGCACATTCCCTGGCCAAGCATAGACAGCAAAAGTCGCCAATACTTCTTGGCTAAAACGAAGATTCGGTTTGCCGTACCGGCCTCGGTGCATCGCTAAGAAATACTCCGCCAATTGTTCTATATCGCTCCCACGCACGCGAAGCGGTGGCACTTCCAATTGGACGATGCGTAAACGAAAATATAAATCGGCGCGGAATTTTCCATCGCGAATTTGCTGTTCGAGATTGCGATTCGTGGCCGTGACAATGCGAACGTCGACTTTGTTTTCTCGCACGGCGCCCAAGCGCCGCACGCGCTTGTCCTCAAGCAATTTGAGTAGTTTTGCTTGTAACGCCAAATCGATTTCGCCGATCTCATCTAAGAACAGGGTTCCGCCTTCAGCGGCTTCGATCAGCCCGAGCTTGCGTTCTTTTGCGTCTGTGAACGCGCCACGTTCGTAGCCGAATAACTCTGCTTCTAAAAGGGCAGTCGGAATGCTGGAACAATTCACCTCGATGAAAGGCTTGGTGCGCCGCGGCCCGGCGTAATGGAGTGCGCGCGCAACCAGTTCCTTACCCGCACCGGTCTCGCCTGTAATCAACACAGCGGGCGGCTCGGCATCGGCCAGGCAGCGCTCCGCCTCGATTACTTGCGAAATTAAACCTTTCAGCAACAACATCGGCGAGGACTCACCGACCAATTGTTCGATGCCGCCTTCACCTGCTTCTTTTTTGCGATAGTAGTCCAGTTCCTGCCCGACACGGGCTTCGCCAACGATTTTATCCAATACCATTTTCAATTTACCGAGTACCAATGGTTTAATCAGATAGTCATAGGCGCCGGCCTTCATTGCATCGACAGCGAGTTGTTCGCTCCCTTGGCCGGTTGCCATAATCGATTTGATTCTCGGGTCGATCGCATGAATGCGTGGAAGCAGTCCTAATCCGTCCATTCCTGGCAAGTTGTAATCCAGAATCACTACGTCGGGCCGATCGCTTTCGACCAGCGCCAGGCCCAATTCGCCCGTTTCCGCATGTTTGACGTCATAGTTTAGTCGCCGCAAATAAGTCGCGATATTCTTTGCGAGAACGGTCTCATCCTCAATAATTAATACGGAAAGCATCAGAGATTCTCGGTTGGAAAAACAAGTGTTACTCGGGTGCCCTTGGCGATCTGGCTATCGATGCGTATGGAACCACCGATGCGTTCCATGGTTCGTCTCACGAGCGCCAAACCTAAGCCTAAACCCTTGCGCTTACTGGTGCTAAAGGGCTGAAATATTTTCTGTAACTGTTCAGGAGAAATGCCTTCGCCTGTGTCGATGAGTTGTAATTCGATATTGCGCTTTTTTTCGCTTAAGCCCGTCCGCAGAGATAGCGTACCGCCATGCGCCATTGCTTCGATCGCATTAGCGACGAGGCTATTGAGCATCTGGGTAAGAAGACCCGGATTGCCGATTATGCACGGTATGTCGTTTGCCAGTTCATAGCGAACTTGAATATTGGTGCGTGTGAGCTCGCGCTGATAACCGTCAGCGACATGCTTTAGCAGTTGATTCAAATCAACCGCCTCGAGCTTGGCGCGTCCTTGGCCGGCGTAGGTTAATAAACTTCGCACCCATTGTTCCAGTCGATCGACTTCGGAAACAATGTCTTGCGCTTGTTCGCGGCTATCGCCCGATTTTTCTTCGGCCCATAACTCGGCGGAGGTTCGAATTGATGCCAAGGGATTGCGTATGCCATGAGCGACTGCGGAGGCCATCTCCCCGACCGCCACCATCGCCTCGTTCGCAACGAGCTGCCCCTGCTGATGCCGCATTACACGCTCGGCCCGACGCATGACCCAATACAGGCTTGCAAACAGCAATACACCGCCGAGCATGGCACACAGCCAAATCCAGCGAATCAGCGTGTCAATGACCGAAAAAATTGGCGCAGGTGATTTGTAAATTTCGATGACGCCCAAGATTGACTTGTGTTGCGTATCAAACACAGGGATATAGTTTTCCACAAAGCGCTCTTTCTTGGCATTGAGAAAAAAATGTTCCGTTTTGATCGGTGATGTCATGTTCTCAGACGAACTTTCGATCACCAATTGACCTTCCAGCGCCTCGATTAACTCCTCATTGTCGGACATAACGCGATTGATCGCCGCAGAATTACTTGACCAAATTACGCGCCGTTCGAGATCGTACACATTGGCATGAAGGACGTCGGGTAGTGCCGCGATTTGCGCAAGAAACTGTTCGAGTTTGCGGTCACCGCCGCTGGGATCGAATTCTGCAAGAACAGACTTTTTACTATTCATGCCCAGAAAAAATGGTTGAATATCGTGCGTCTTCAGCAAACCCTGAACGAACTGCATAGCAACGACCCCATCGTGATGCAGTATGAGGTCGGCCATAATGCGGCTAAGCACACTGGCGGTGCCAATGCTAAGCGCAGTAATCACTAACAGCGCGAGCACCGTAAACCATCGAGTCGCGCTAAATGCTCGCTCACCATTCCCTCCAACGAGTTGCTGCAGGCGAGCAACGCCCTTGTTGCCCCATGTCCACAGGGACTTCCGTGAAAAAAATGATGTTTGCTGGTCCGCCATATTAAATGTTGTTACTTTGGGTCACGAATACACTTATAACCTGCACGCCTTTCTGACTATCAATTGGATACTCCTTGACATGATATCTGAAAAATATTATATTGTGTGAAATTTTCACACTAAATTTAAGTCTCAACACAGACCAAAACGAATTAACGATCCCAGACAATATGGTAACGAAAAGATTATGAACGACCCGACCCCAAGGCTGGGAGCCCCATCCGGAATCGTCATTCAGGCAGTCCGAGGCGTACTTAAACCACTGGTGCGGTTCATGTTATCGCAAGGGTTGACGTACACCATCCTGATCGAGCTGCTCAAATCTATCTATGTTGAAGTTGCGTTAAACGAATTTACGCTCGAGAAAAAACGTCAAACCGACAGTCGAATCAGCCTATTGACTGGCGTACATCGCAAAGACGTTAAACGTCTTTCCGAAATGCTCGAGACCGACGCGCCACCGCCAGAAAATGTCACGCTTGGCGCGCAACTGGTGGCCAAATGGATTGGCCAACCGCAATACGTTGATAAACAAGGCCATCCCATTCCGCTGACGCGCGGCGTGAAAGACGGCGGCGAAAAATCCTTCGAAGCGCTCGTGGCTTCCGTCAGCAAAGATATCCGCTCCCGCGCGGTTCTCGACGAATGGCTACGCCTAGGCATTGTCCATATGGATGCGAACGATTGCGTGTGCCTCGATACCGAAGCCTTCATCCCGAAACAAGGATTTGAGGAAAAGGCCTACTACTTTCAACACAATTTGCACGACCATATTGCCGCCAGCGTAAACAATATGCTGGAACTCGGCCCGCCGTTCGTCGAGCGTAGCGTGCACTACGACACGCTCACCAAAGGCTCGGCCGCCGAACTAGTATCGCTCGGCGAGGCCCTCGGTATGCAGGCATTACAAACGGTAAATCGCCGCGCCCTGATATTGGAAAAGAAGGATGCCGACGATCCGAACGCCGATCAGCGCATTAACTTCGGCATTTATTTTTATTACGAAAAAAAAGTTAACACCGACGCCGAGCCAACCGATCACAAAGAATGATCGTTCCATCATTTATAAACGCCACTTTAACGCTTAAGGAAATCACAATGTCCCACCCAAACCACGTTCGCGGGCAGCTCCTTCGCCCCGACTACATAAATGGAATTTTTCTATTCATGCTTAGCCTAATCCTCGCCGCCTGCGGGGGTGGCGGAGGTGGCGGCGGAACAGTCATAGGCGGCGGGGGTATTGGCGGCACAGGATCCGTTGCAGCCGTAGGCACCGTCTCCGCGATTGGAAGCGTGGTGGTTAACGGCGTCACATTTAACTGTACGGGTGCGGCCGTTACAACAGATGACGGCACCGTCGATCAAGGTCCTGGGGATCGCTGTGTGACCGCGAACCAAGCTGGCATCCTCGATCCCGGTATGGTTGTTGTCGTGACCGGCACAAGCAGCGGTAGTGTATTTACCGCGCAAACCGTCACCGCACAAAATACCGTGGCCGGTCCCGCTGTAAGCATCAGCGCTACGGGGCAAAGCTTCACCGTCTTGAGCCAATCGATTGTTGTTGATGACGCAACGAAGTATCAAATCAACGGCAGCAATATTACGGGCGCCGCAGGATTGGTCGCGCTTGCTGGGTTAACCAATCCGATTGTGCAAGTCAGTGGTTTCCGTAATAGCAGCGGCCAAATTCTCGCCACGTTCGTCGAGACCAAAGCCATCGCCAATGGTGAATTTGAAGTTAAAGGCATCGCAGTAGATAACGGCGGCACGATTTCAATCGGATCGCTAACGATCAGTCTCGCCGGCTTTAGTGCCCTCACCGGATGTGTCAAAGCCAAGGGAAGTTTGAACGGAAGTACGCTGACTCTCAGCCGCGCTCTGACTGCGGACAACGACTGCAACGGCAGCGCCATCAGCGGCAGCCTATCGCAAGTCGAAGTTGAAGGAATTATCAACAATGTCAGTGCGGCGCAGTTCAATGTCGGTGGTCAAGCGGTCGTCACAAACTCGGCGACAATATTCGAAGGCGGAACATCGGTCGATCTCCTTGACGGCGTGAAAGTAGAAGCCGAAGGTTCGACGACCAACGGGGTATTGGTCGCGAAGAAAATTCAAATCAAGAGTAACGGTGTACGTATTGAAGGTGCGGCCGATACCGCCTTGTCTGACGGCAGCTTTACCATTCTCGGCATTACCGTGAAAGTGGTGACAGCGACGGAAAACAGTCTGGGTACCATTAGGGAAGGGACGAGGATGCGGATCGAAGGTAATAAGAGCGGCGCAACGCAAGTGACCGCGTCCAAGATCACCAATGCTGGCGGCGGAACGCGGACAGAGCTACGCGGACCATTAGACGCAAATCCATCGGGTTCATCGTTCGTCATCTTGCGCGTCCCGGTCAGCACCAGCGGCGCGACATTCCAAGACAAAAATGGCACCAGCATTAGCGCGGCAACGTTCTTCGCCAATACCACGATCAATAAGATCGTCAAAGCGCGCGGAACCGAAAGTCCTGACAATCAAATCAGCGCGTCAGAAGTTGAAAACGAAGATTAACTAAAAATAATTTACACGCAACAAACCTCAGCCCGGATGGAAACATCCGGGCTTTTCATTTTCTCGGCGTCATCGCGAGCGTAGCGTGGCGATTTGGTTTTTGAGCATTTCCAGATCACTTAGTCGCGCGAATTTTCCAAGAATCCTACGATCACACAAGATTTCCTATCCGCAATTTGGTACGCTTCTGATTATGAGTAGCTTAGAATCCGAATTGCTAACTAGCGCCGACGCCTTTCAATCCAACCGCGCCGGCATGCTTGAATTGCTTGAACGTGTTCGTGTGTTCGAGCGGCGAGCAATTGCTTCTTCGGAAGCCTCACGTGCCCGCTTCGAAAAACGGGGGCAATTGTTGCCGCGCGAAAGAGTCGCGTTGCTGCTTGATCCTGGCTCGCCATTTTTGGAGTTGTGTACCTTAGCCGGGCTTGGGTTCGATGACGCGAACCTAAGCAAGAGTGTGCCAGGCGGCGGCTTAATCTGCGGCGTCGGTTATGTTTCGGGCGTTCGCTGCATGGTTAGCGCGTCGGATTCCGGCATCGACGCCGGCGCGCTACAGTCGATGGGCATCGACAAGCAATTGCGCGTTCAGGAATTGGCCCTTGAGAATAAACTGCCTTTTGTGCAATTGGTCGAAAGCGCAGGCGCCAATTTATTGACCTACCGCGTTGAGGATTTTGTGCGCGGCGGCAATTTATTCCGCAACCTCGCGCGCATGTCTGCGGGCGGTTTGCCAGTGGTTACCGTAACCCATGGATCATCGACGGCCGGCGGCGCTTACCAAACCGGATTGTCCGATTACATCGTCATGGTGCGCGGTCGATCCCGCGCGTTTCTCGCCGGACCGCCATTGTTGCTTGCTGCAACCGGAGAAGTGGCGACTGAAGAAGAGTTAGGCGGCGCTGAAATGCATACCTCGATTTCCGGTCTCGGCGACTATCTAGCGGAGGACGACCGCGACGCATTGCGCATCGCTCGCGAAATTCTCGCGAAGATCGATTGGCATTCATCGCCCGAGTCCCCGCGCAGTTTCAAGCCGCCGCGCTACGACGCCGAAGAACTACTCGGCATCATGCCGATGGATCACAAACGTCCGGTCGATATGAAGGAAGTGATTGCGCGCATCGCCGACGATTCCGATTTTCTCGAATTCAGCGAAAACTACGGCAGCGCAACGGTGTGCGGACACATCACGCTTGAAGGCTGGCCGCTCGGCATTATTACCAATAACGGCCCGATTGATTGCGATGGCGCTGCCAAGGCGACGCATTTTATTCAGGCGTGCTGCCAATCGCGCACGCCGATTCTTTATCTGAATAACACCACCGGCTACATGGTCGGCCGCGCGTTTGAGGAGGCGGGCATGATCAAACATGGCTCCAAAATGATCCAAGCAGTCACCAACGCGCCGGTGCCGCAAATTACGATTTACTGCGGTGCGTCTTTCGGCGCCGGCAATTATGGTATGTGTGGTCGCGGATTTCATCCGAGGTTTTGTTTTTCTTGGCCCAACGCGAAAACCGCAGTGATGGGTGGCGAGCAAGCAGCGCGCACCATGGCGATCGTCACCGAAGCGGCGATGAAGCGCAAAGGCGGCGAGGTCGACCAATCGAAACTTGACGAGCTGCAACGGCAAATCATCGAACGCTTCGATAGCCAGATGAGCGTGTTCGCTACAAGCGCGCGGCTGCTCGATGATGGCGTGATCGATCCACGCGATACCCGTGCAGTGCTGAGCATGGTGCTCTCAATTTGCCGTGAGGCTGACGAGCGCGTACCTCAGGCGATGCAGTTTTCGGTGGCGCGGCCTTGACCTGTCATCCTGAACGCAGTGAAGGATCTGCTTTTTCTTTTCCATGGACGCGCAAAAAAGCAGATCCTTCGCGTTGCTCAGGATGACATAGTCGTAGGAAAAGAAAGTTGATGATCAAACCTACACGCTTCACTAAAATCCTCATCGCCAATCGCGGCGAAATTGCGTTGCGCGTGATGCGCACAGCACACGCAATGGGCTACACAACGGTTGCCGTTTATTCCAGCGCCGATGCGAGTGCTCTGCACGTCAACCAAGCAGACCAGGCCGTTTGCATCGGCGGCGCGTTGCCGGTGGAGTCCTACTTACGTATCGATGCGATTATTGCAGCGGCAGAAAAAACCGGCGCTGATGCAGTGCATCCTGGCTACGGTTTTCTCGCAGAGAATGCCGATTTCGCGCGCGCCTGTCGTGCCGCCGGCTTGGTGTTTATCGGCCCCTCGCCCGACGCAATCGACGCGATGGGTGATAAGGCCGGCGCAAAGCGCTTAATGTTGGCCGCAGGCGTACCCTGCATTCCGGGCTATGAAGGCAATGATCAAAGCGAGGCGCGCTTGATTGCCGAAGCCGCGCGCATTGGCTTTCCGGTCATGATTAAAGCGAGTGCCGGTGGTGGCGGGCGTGGCATGCGCCGAGTCGAATCACCGAATAATTTTTCCGAGTTGCTGCGAAGTGCGAAGTCCGAAGCGCAAAGCGCATTCGGCGATGCCACGGTAATTTTGGAACGTGCGATCAACAATGCGCGGCATATCGAAATGCAAATTTTCGCGGATCGGTACGGCAACGCAATTCATCTTGGCGAGCGTGACTGCTCGGTGCAACGTCGCCATCAAAAACTCATCGAAGAAGCACCATCGCCTGCGGTAACGCCAGCATTGCGCCAACGCATGGGTCAGATCGCGATTAATGCCGTCAAATCGATCAATTACGAAGGTGCCGGTACGCTCGAATTTTTGCTCGATGAAACGGGCGAATTCTACTTCATGGAAATGAATACGCGTTTACAAGTTGAGCATCCAGTCACCGAGGCCATCACCGGCTTGGACCTGGTAGCAATGCAATTGCGCGTTGCCGCGGGCGAACCACTGTCGTTGTCGCAGGCCGACGTTGTTTTCAATGGCCACGCCATTGAGGTGCGGCTATGCGCCGAGGACGCCCGCCTATCTTTTCTGCCGCAAAGCGGAACGCTGGCGCGGTGGCGCGTATCGGAGGAACTCCGTGTTGAACACGCGCTTACTGCAGGCATCGAGATCGCGCCGTTTTACGATTCGATGATGGCAAAGTTTATTTGCCACGGCGAAACACGTGACGAGGCGCGCAGAAAATTGATCCGTGGGCTCGAGGAAACGATCGCGCTTGGTGTCACGACCAATCTTTCTTTTTTGTCGCGCTGTTTGGCGCATCCCGTTTTTGCCAACGGCGGTGCGACGACTGCTTTCATCGAGGTTAATGGCGAATCGCTACTGCAGGTTGATCCAAAAATAGTATCCCTAGCGTTAGCGATCGCCGCGATGATTTTTCGAAGCGCTGTACCCAAACATGTCATTTCGGAAGGCCGATTGTCGAGTTCGTTTCCAGTGCCGATGCGCTTGGAAAT
>JANOLP010000305.1:0-3083 GCA_031419835.1 Pseudomonadota bacterium
GTCGTCGATCGGTGCTGGCGTTCAGGAAATTCGGATTCGTGACGCTGCGGGTGCGTTCAGAGTGGTTTATGTCGCAAAATTTACCGACGCAATTTACGTGCTTCACTGTTTTCAGAAGAAAACAATGAAGTCCAGCAAGACGGACTTGGCCGAAAGCCGTTATCGTGATTTATTGAAGGAACTAGGCAAATGAGCAATCAAAAATTCGCCAGCGTATGGGATGCCCTTGAAGATACTTCGGCTGAAGCCGAAAGCATGAAGCTGCGTTCAAAGTTGATGATGGCGTTGCAAGAACACCTCACTCGTAATGGCGTTAGTCAAGCGGAGGCAGCGAAACTTCTTGGCGTTACGCAGCCGCGCGTATCTGACCTCATGCGCGGCAAGATCAACCTGTTCGGCTTGGATGCCTTGGTTAACATGGCTACGGCTGCCGGTTTGCAAGTTGAAATGCGGGTGCGAAAAGCGGCGTAGATTTTCGCGGTACGCATGTTCCGAATGTGCCATACGCGGGTTCAGATTGTATTCGCGTAGGTTGCGGGTGAGGTACGAACCCCAACACAACATCAATTTGTCGCCAATAAGCGGACATGACGGCGGCACTTGAAAGTGGAGTTCATTTTATTCGAAATCATGTTGGGGTTCATTCTTCAACCCAACCTACCGGGCGACCGTTATTGGCACGTTAGATAAGTCATTTTTGCTGACCAATCGTTTGACCAAATTCTTCTTTTACTTTGCGGGCGACATACGTGCGTGATGCACCAGAAGTTTGCTTTCCTGGCTGCCCTTTAAACATCTTGATCGTGTGTTCAACCGTTCGAAATCCCCCAAGTGCGGAAAGCGGCAAACGGGCAACACCAGAAATCACCTCAAAGTAATCGTAGCTACTTGCAAGGGTGAGTTCGGCTGATCGGTATAGAAGTAGGGAATTAAGCGTTTCCATTGATGTTGTATTGTTGCCGTAGTAGGAAACTTGATAAGTATCACCCGAGATCCTTTTTTCCTGATATCCACCGCGTCCAAACAATTCGAAGGGCTGATATGGCGTTGCACATCCGCCGATAAAGAAAACAAAAATAAGGAAAATATTTCTAATCATCATGCTTTGACTCCTTAACTTAATGCAGCGAGTGGAGCACGATACGCGCAGCGCATTGCTCCGAATGTAGGCTGGTGGATCCGGCGCTTCGCGCCTTGATCCACCCTACTCCAAATTTCTAATACATCGCCGGGAAACCAAGATACGGCGCGGCATCGGTCTTTTTCCACGACGGCAATTTTTCCATGCGCTCGGTCATCCAGCGTTTCAAATACGGATGTTGATTGAGCGGCAGCTTTTGATGGGGATGCAAATGCATCGGCGCGGCGACGGCGATGTCGGCGATTGTGACGCTGTTACCACATAGCCACGGCGTTTTCGCGAGGCGGGCGTCGAGGATGTCGGCGAGTTTGTGGAAATTGTCCGCTTGAGCGTTGAGGATGTTTTGATCCGGTTCGGCTTTGAGCAACGGCTTAACGACATTTTCTACGAGGTAAATGTAGGCACTCGGGAACCAGGCATTGGATTCCCACAGCATCCAGCGATTAATATCGGCGCGGGTTTTCAGGTCTTTCGGATAGTAGGCTTCGGCACCCACTTTATCCGCGCCGTATTGCAGCATCGCGTTCGATTCCCACAGCACGAATCCATCATCGTCCAGCGCCGGCAGCGACGCATTGGGGTTGATCGCTAAATATTCCGGCGATTTTTGGCCGGCCGTGAAGTAGTCGATTTTCACTGTGTCGAATTTCACGCCAACAAGGTCATAGCCGGCGAGAACCTTGCGGCAATTCACCGTGCAGGGGTCGTAATAAAGCTTCATTTGTTTCCTCCAATGGAATAATTTGTTTGCCGGCGAGGCCGCCGGATAGCGCTGCGATTCCACTCTACCAGGAAAATTTTAAAGCAGCTATACTCGTTTCTACACGGGAAATTTTAACGGATATTGCTATGGCTGAAGCGTCAACGGTTCGCACGAAACTTAACTACACGGTGGATAACGGCATTCCGCCGGATTACTATTTTTACGAGCCGGAACCGGGCACGATCAAGAATCCGCCCGGCGGCGATACGCAGGAAGTGGAGGTGCGCGACGGCTGGCCTAAGCTCGACGAATTTTCGCTCGACCGCGAGGGGTTTGAGCTCCATCCATTTCCGGTATTGTTCGATCAATTCGATGACGATGCCGCCGTGCGCTCGACGTTCTACGAACAAGTCGTCGCCTTCGTCAAAAAAAATACCGGCGCCAATCGCGTGCTGGTATTCGATCACACGATTCGCAAACGCCAGCCGGAACAGCAATCGACGCTGAATCGCCCGGCGGTGATGTTGGTGCATAGCGATTACACGGTGAAGTCCGGCCCGCAGCGCGTGCGTGATTTGTTGCCGGATGAAGCGGAAGAATTGCTCAAGGGCCGCGTCGCGTTTTACAACGTGTGGAAACCGATTCGCAATCGCGTCGAAGAATTACCGCTGGGCGTATGCGATTCGCAATCCGTCGCGCCGGAAGATTGGCTGATCATGGAGCTGAAATATCGCGAGCGCACCGGCGAGATTTACGTTACGCGCCATTCGCCGCAGCATCGCTGGTATTACTTTCCGAAAATGGAACCAACGCAAGCGCTGATGCTCAAGACCTATGATTCCGACGAAAAGCGCGCACGCTTCATGCCGCACAGCGCGTTCGAAGATCCGAACACACCGCCGAATGCGTTGCCGCGCGAGAGCGTGGAAGTGAGAACCATCGCGTTTTTTTGAAAATGTAATCCCCTGGGCGCTAATATCCATGCGGCTTCCAGGCCGCGCCTTGCCAGGAGGCAAGCGTTATTTGCCTCCTGGCAAGGCAAAATATTTGTAGGTTGGCGGTGAGGAACGAACCCCAACATTCCAAAGGAGAATACCCATGATCGGCGATCCTGTCGCGCTCACCATCCGCCGCAACATCCCGCGCGCCAGCGCCGAACTCATCGCGCAATTTCGCGATCAACCCACCGGCTTTATCACCGATGCCTACAACGGCAAGGGTTGTCTGGATTACCGTATC
>JANOLP010000306.1:0-8188 GCA_031419835.1 Pseudomonadota bacterium
CGCGCGGCGAAGCTTGGCAGCACCGGCAAGGCGGCGATTCATCCGAAGCAGATCGCGATTATTAACGAAGTGTTTTCGCCGAGCGCTGAAGTAATCGCGAAGGCAAAGAAAGTTTGTGCGGCGTTTGAGACTGAAAAATCCGGTCTGGTCGTGATCGATGGTGAGTTGATCGAGTTGCCGGTGGTGCGGACTTCTTATCGGATTCTGGCGATCGCTGAGCGGTTGGCATCGCGCTGAGTTCCGCGCAATCTAATTTGTCATTCCCACGAAGGCGGGAATCCATAGGGCGTTTGCTTTTGTGAGGTGTTGGTGGATCCGCTTCGCTTGATCCACCCTACATTTTTTCTTTGGGCATTGCCACGAGCCATATAATACTTGCCTCGCGGCACGACATGCTTGAAGAGCCGCTCTGGTACTGGGTGGCCTTGGGCCAGCGCCTTTCCAGGCAGTCGTCGTTAACGCCGAATCAATACACGCGGGCCGTAGACGATTAGCGCGGTGAGGCTGACGAGCAAAAGTATCGGGTAGATGATCAGCAAATCCATGCGGATGTCACAATCGCCTTTGCATAAAATTCGCGCGTACATCATCCATTCATACATGCCGTAGATTACCCATAGAATCGCTGTCGTGAACGCGAAACGCGATTTTGCGGCGACTCCGATGAGCAAAAATAATGCGATTGGAAAAAGCACCAGCCACGGGTAGCCGGCGAAAATGCCCATCCATCTAAAAAGAATCATGGCGTGTTCCTATCGTCTTCCGTCATTTCGAGGAATGAAACGACGAAGCAATGTCGTATTTCATGGCGGTAAAAAACGAGATTGCTTGGTCGCGGCGCTCCTCGCAACGACTCGTTTTGGTAGGATGGCTCATGCGCTGCAGATCCCCCAGGTTTTGATCAATGGTGGATGCAGCGCGACACGCGTTGATCCACCCTCTGAGTTTCGCTACTTTCCATGAACTCTACCGGGATTATCACCTTTAAACATGTCATCCTGAGCAATGCGAAGGATCTGCTTTTACGGCCGTTAAAAAGCAGATCCTTCGCATTGCGCAGGACGACATGGGGATGCGGCAGCAAGAGCGCCGGCGATTCATGATCCCTAGGCAGTATCGGCCGTGTCGAGACAGGCAGCTCGCAATGACAATTCATCTAGTAATCGAACCAGTGGGTTAAGTATAGTCCCGCGAAGTTGCGATAGTAACCACCGCCTTGCGAACTTGATACACGTGAGCTGGTGCGGCCCGCTGAGGCGCGCAGTTCGGTTTGCTGGGTCAAATGGTAGGCATAACTGAGTTCCACAGCGGAAATTATTCCGTTGCTCGAATCGCCATCGAACGACGTTTCGCGCACACCGCCCACCGCTAGTTTTGCCCACAGCGACCAAGCATCTTGGTCATACGATATCGCGCCAAATAGTTTTGCCTCGGCATAATTCTTCGGATTGTAATAGCCGCGCCCCACTTCGCGAAAAGTTATCGAACCGACGTTCGGCAAGCCGGGTTCACCGGCTATGGAAACATTGTCGAAGCGCAGTGTGACGTCGCGAAACGCTTGCTTACTATCGCGGAATCCCAGACCTTCGAGGCCGAACGACAAACGCGGCTTAAGTAACGCGACGTATTCGACACGGCCGGTCAGGCGCATACGACGATTGCCGTCATCGAATTTTCCGAGGAACAACCCGCCGCCAGCATTCCAGCGCGGTGTGAAAACGTGATCGACGCTGCCGCTCAAATAATTCAACTTCACGCGATTGTCGATGGAATCTAAATTCTCGACGATGTCATTGCCCGCCTCAACATCGAAGCGCCAGAAATCGACCGGCGCCCATTTCGCACCGATGCGCACCAAGCCACTACGCCAACCGTCGTAATCGCGTAGTCCAAGCGTCACGCGCGGCGTGATCAATCCGAAATCGGAATACGCAGAGCCGAAGCGATCGCTATAGGTGAAGGAAAGTTGTTGGCCGCTGAGTTGGCCTGATTCGTTCCAATCGCCACTGCGAAAACTACTGCTTTGCTGATTCGCATCGACCGGCACATGCAAGCTCTTACCGCCGGGAATATCGACATTCAAAATGCGTGTGTCGTCGGTGATGCGCGCGGCGCTGGCACTTACACCGTTTAATTTAAGGTTGTCGATATTGGCGCCCGATAAGGTCATCTCGCGCGTTTTGCGCTTGCCTTTGAGTTCGGCTCGACCGTAGTTGATTTCGATCGCAGCAGTTTCGCCGATGGGCAGCTTACCGCTTATTTGGCCGCGGGTAATTTTAAGATCATCCTTATCCTTCGAATAGGCGACGCCACCAGATACGACCGGTTTAATATTGCGCAAAATCTTGTTACGCAGCTTTTCCGCTTCGTCGCTGTTGATCGTATCGACAATGCTTAGCGCCTCTTGTTCCATGCCGGCCCAGTAATGCGCGGTCGCACGCTGGACTTGTATGCCTTTATCTTTAGGAAAATCCTGCGCAAGTTGGTCGTAAGCACGAATCGCCTCTTGATGGCGACCGGAAAAATTCAGTGTCCGAGCAAGACCCACTCGTGCATCCATATCGTTCGGGCGACCTTGCAAAATACTGCGAAACAGCCGCTCGGCGCCGGAGAATTGATCCGTACGTAACATTGCCCATGCCTTACCGCGCTGGGCGGCTTCGTCAGCGCCGTTCTTGGTGAGCAAGCCATCGTAGAGCGCCATGGCTTTGTCGTATCGCTTACTGCTTTGCAATCCTTCTGCGAGGCCCAACATCGCATCGCGATCCGCAGGTTTGCGCGCGAGAATCTCGCGGAAAAGCGCAATCGCCGCGTCTGGATTGTTCGACCACAATAGCTGCGCCGCGAGCGACGGCAGCACATCATTACGGCGCGCCGGAAATTGATTGATTGCGCGCTGATAAAGCTCAGCGGATTCCTTATTGCGATCCGCCCAGCCATAAACCCGCGCGGCTTCGATCATCAGATCGCTATCGTCGGGCTTTACCTTTAGCAGACGTTGGTACCATTTGATCGCGTCAGAATAATTTCGCTTCTCCACCAATTGGCGCGCAGTCGCTAGCGCGTAGCGGCCGGTCGTGATCAGCGGTTCGTCTGCATACATCGGTAGTGCCAGCGCGCCCACCAGTATTGCGATTAGAAAATTGAGACGCGCAATCATGCGGCTGCCTTTGTGCTTTTGACATCGCGAGGTGTTGACCAACGCACTGGATTAGCACGTGGTGTCCAAAATAAGCGTGGCAACGCGATCACGCTACAAAGTGAGGTGAACATCCAATAGGCAATGGGATAGTAAATCGCATAGGGGTAGTAATTCAAAATTTCGCGATCATAGCGACGCTCCATCCATGCGCCGACAAATAATTGCACAAGGCACATCGTCGCAATGACCATTCCCCAAAGATTGGGAATGGGCGATGCGCCAATCGGCGGATAGCCCAAGGAATACGACAATATCCAAATAGTGGTCAGGCAAACGAAACACAACGCCCAGAGCACGGATAACGACGATTCGATAAAGATCGGCCACATGCGCCGCATTTTCCAAGTCGCAATGACGCCGCGGTGGCGTCGCAACACCATCAACAGTCCGCGGGCCCAGCGCAAGCGCTGTTTGAACAACCCCTTCAGCGTAGTCGGTACGTTCATCCAAACAATGGCGTTCGGTTCGTAGCGCACGTCCCAATAATTTTTCTGCAATTTCCAAGTTAGGTCGATGTCTTCTGTCGGCATATCGGGGCTAAACAGACCGGCGTCAATCAACGCTGATTTGCGGAATGCTGCGACGACTCCAGAGACTGTTATGACGCGCCCCCAAACTCGCTGAGCGCGGCGTAATAAGCTAACGATGGACGCAAACTCGATCAACTGCAGGCGCGCGAGAAATGTCTCGACATTTTTTACGCGCGGGTTGCCGGCCACCGCCGCGACGCGTCCGCTCTTAAAATGGCCCACCATATGGCGCAGTGCTGACGGTTCTAATTCGGCATCGGCGTCGATAATGAGCACGATCTCACCATTCAAACACGGGATAGCGTCGTTTATCGCCAACGCCTTTCCTTCATTCGTCGTTTTATTGACGATGCGAACCATGCCGGCCGTAACGAAATTTTCGATCACTGCCCGCGTGTCGTCGGTGGAACCGTCGTTAACAACGACAACTTCAAAATTCGGATAGTCCAAACTGCACGCAGCGTGAACCGCATCGCCAATGACGTCGGCTTCGTTATAAACCGGGATCACTACCGAGACAAAAGGTTGGAAAGTGTCGGGCGACGTTTCGCCTTCACCAGACGACGCCTCGATTTCGGGTTCCCAGCGCGAGCGATAAAAAAATGAGGTGGTGATCCACACCAAGCTCATGATGATCGGGTAAGCGGCGAAGAAAAATAGCGCCACGCGGTAGAGGAGATTATTTTGAATCGCAACGATCAGGCTCAGCGCATCCATGACTTAATCAGACCGCCGTGCACTAGCCTGGCTTATGCGTCGGAACGGCTTGTAGAGTTTGGCGGTCTCGGCGGGAATCACGTCGACCTGGCGGGTCCTTTTGAGCAACGGAAATTCCGCGAAAACGGAACGGCCCGACCAGTCGTTATCGTAGTTTTCGGGAGGCGAATAACCGCGACCCCGCGCGCCCTTGCGCTGAAAAATCCATTTGTTATGCAGCACCCAAAACAATGTGATGAGCGGGCTGAGGAGTAAGCCAATGAGGATGAGCAGAGCAGCCTGCTTCGCAGTCTCCAAATCGCGCCCCAATACCTTTGCCCAGAAATAGAAGAACAGCGCCCAACCGAATCCGACCAGAATGATGTGGCACAACATAACAAAAGTGGACTTGAGGCGAGGACGGCGATCAACCATGATGCCGATGTGCCGGGAGAATCAAAGTACGAAAACAACAGGTCATGCGGAAAATTCCTACGGGCGGCGAACCTTAAATCCTTCAAATTCAACCACCTGTAATTTTTTTCATATGGTGGTGAGGCTTTTTATTTATTGCAATGGGGAGTATAAGCCTGGGCTCAAACGCGAGCAAGCGTTGACTCATAGCGCCTGTCGCCGAAAGTAGTTTGAGCATTCCAAGTTTCGAAGCCGCTCGCGTCGGCACTGTAACGCCGTCACCCCAACATTTGAGCCGGGCAGCCATTTGATCTAGCCCAAAAGACATAGCCCATTTCGCTTGTGTTGCATCCGCATTTGAACAAGCGTCCGAGGGATAGCGCCGATGACCCGCCTCAATCGCCGATGCGCTGCCATTAAGACATAGGTCATTTGGGCAATATTATTAATTCGTTGCGAGCCCTAAGATTCTCACAAGCACCGCGTTTTGAGCCGGCGCCCAATTTTTTAATAAACCTCGGAGCACATCATGAAAATTTTAACGACAGTTTTTCACCTATTCGCCATCGCAACTTTAGGTGCTGCTGCAATAACGACCTCGCCCGCATTCGCGCAGCAAATTCAAATACCGTCGCTGCAGGTGTGTAATGCCACGAAACTGTCTTCCAATGCTTTCGTCATTATCGACACCCGCGCTGGCGCACCCTATAGCGGATTTTTCTCGTTGCGCGGCAGCCTTTCTTGTAACCCGGCGGCCGGAATCGTTTATCCGACCGGCGTGTTGGGCATTTACGGCATCAGTATGAACGATTCAACCATCCAAGGCGATGTCGCTTTCACTACCTTTGAGCAGGTGACTTCTGGTGGCAAATACACCCCAACGATGTGGGTCAGCGGCCGTTGCAAAGCTGCAAATGTGAAGGGTTGCCATTACTGGTTGATGGCCGTCGACAACGTGCCGGGTCAAGTCGTTGGGCGGACTTATGACGTCATCAGCTTTTTGATCCTGGACGAAAACGGCAAGCGCGTCGCCTACGGTACGGGCAACGTCGTCGATGGCGATTTGAAAATCGGTTCGGCCAACTAAGCACACGCCGACACCAAGCAACTACCAGGAGATCGAGCATGGACAACTATCAATTCCCAACCCAAGAGCGCATCGCCATTGCCGCGATTTTGGCGCTGTGTTTAATCTGCCTGAGTTTGCTGTCGCGTAGCGCTCAAGCGGCATTGCCAACTGTTGCAAATCTGGAGACATACCCGCGCTCGTCGCAAGTGGTTCAGATAAAACGTGGGCTCGAAGTCATTCAAATTAGGCCGCTGAAAACCGTTCTGACTTTGTCGAAACGAAAGGCGGTTGCCGATCGCCTGATTGTCGTGTTTCAAAACACCCTCGTCGATGCCGATCAAAATCTGAGCCATTTGCGTGCCACTGCCCGCGGTGCGGGTAAAGCCTCACCACTGATGAAAATCGGCCCGAAGGCGATCCTAGTCGACGTTTCCGGCGCGAAATCGCTGGAAGAAGCGGCACGTGCGTACAAGCTCGATCCTAACGTGCTGCACGCCAGCCCGGATTGGATCATGCGTGCGAGCGAGACACCGAACGATCCATTCATCGGTAGCCAGGGTGGCCTCAACACCATTCAGGCGCCTGCCGCGTGGAACCGCACCCACGGCTCCACCGGCATGGTGATCGCAGTGCTGGATACCGGCATCGACGAAGGCCATCCGGATCTGGCCGGCAAAGTGATCAATCGGCGCGACTTCACCGGTTCGTCCGTCGGCGCCGGCGATGTGTTCGGCCACGGCACCCACGTCGCCGGCATTGCCGCAGCATCCACTAATAACGCGGTCGGCGTCGCCGGTGTCGGCTACGACAGTCGTTTGCTCAACGTCAAAGTGCTCGACGATAGCGGTGAAGGCAGTATTTCGATGTTGTTCGACGGCATTTATTGGGCCGCCGATCACGGCGCCCACGTGATTAACATGAGTTTGGGCGCCGACCAAGATTGCAGCACGTCGTGGTGGGAAGATTTATTCGACACCGGCCGCAACGAATTGCGCGATTCGATCAACTATGCCTGGAGTCGCAATATCGTTCTCGTCGCGTCCGCCGGCAACGACGGTGTGAGCCGGCAGCAATGGCCTGCCGCGTGTCCGAATGTTTTTTCGGTTGCCAATACGACCGTTGCCGATGCGAAAGCGACGAATTCTAATTTCGGCACGTGGGTCGATGTCGCTGCGCCCGGTTCGAGCATTTTTTCGACTGCGGTACCCGGCGGGACTAAATGCCAATCGGGTTTGGTCGGGCAATTCGCTAATTGCAGTGGCACGTCGATGGCCGCGCCGCATGTCGCGGGGATCGCCGCTTTGGTGCGCGCCAGTTGTGGTTTTTCGTCCGGCTCGGACATCGTTACGCGAATCACTAGCACGTCCGATGCCATTGCCGGCACCGGCAGCAACTGGCAGTTTGGGCGCGTCAACGCGTTGCGCGCGGTCTGTTTTCCTGTGCCGAGTGGCGTTAGTATAGGCAGCGTAACAGCGAGCACGATGCAACTGCGTTGGACCGACCGCACACCGGGCGAGACACGTTTTGAGATCCTGCGACAGCCTGTGGGCGGCACCGTTCTTAGCACGGCAAATCTGGCCGCCAAAAATGTCGGCGTGCTCCAATTCGCCACTACAAAAATCGGCAGCATTGGCGGCATCGACCCCGGCGCCGTGCTGACCACCGACGTCAACGGCAGCGCATCGTCGATCATCATTGTGCCAGCCAACTCGACCAGCTATACCCACACTGGCTTAAGCGTAGGCGCAAGTGTCGATTACCGCGTACGCGCTTGCGACGGACTAGGTTGCTCGGATTGGTCGAACATCGCGCACGGCCGTACCGGCGCGAAATTGACCGTGTCGCTCAGCGCCGGGGGCAAAGTCACCAGCACGCCGGCAGGAATCAATTGCGGTATGGGCGCGACCCGTTGTAACGCGGTCTACAATCCCGGCACCGTGGTGAATTTGAAACCGACTCCCCACATCAATCTGCTCAAGAACATTGCCTATGAGTTCGATCATTGGGAAGGCGCGTGTGCAGGGCAAGGCTACATCTGCAGCGTTGCAGTGACGGGCGCAAAATCCGCCCGCGCGGTATTCGTTCGCGATTCAACCGGCGGACTCTAAGTCGTCGCGGGCTTGGTTACTTGAACCTCGATCGATCGTTTTGATCGGTCGAGATTCACTAGTGTCGTGACACGTAAATAACGAGACAAATAAAAATGATGTATTTTTCCGTCTGGTGAGGCGCGAGGAGGCCGCATAGCGGGCATTACGCAACGACGAGCAACGAAGC
>JANOLP010000307.1:0-4215 GCA_031419835.1 Pseudomonadota bacterium
CGGCACGATGCCGTCGACATTGGGAAATTGTGCGAGGATGTCGCTGCGTTTGAAATAATCCGATACCGCCCGCGTCACCGTCGCGGAGCAATTCACGGTGCTGATCACGCCGATGTAATTGCGCGTCGCGATGCGACCATCTTTTCGCACAATGCCGTCAAAGGTGGCCTGCTGCGCGAAAAAATCGGTTGGTTTTACGTCCAAACCAAACGCATAGTCGCGCTCGAATGAGTGCATGCCAAGATTGTGGCTATGAACGTGATCGCCAGGATTGATATCCGCCGTCGCGAAACCGATGATTTGGTTGTAGCGGCGTACCGGGGCATCTTTCGCAATCGCTGTCACCGCAACTTTGTGCGCCGAAGGAATTCGCGCAGAGCAACGAATGCCTGTTCCCGGAATCTCAGTGCCTACCTCCAACTCGCGGCACGCGATCATGACATCGTCGTTGGGGTTGAGTTTGATGGCGGCTGGGGTGGTTTGTAACATGGCTGTGCCCTCCTTAGGCGATCAGCAAGATTGTAAACCAAGCGCCCAGTTCTGGCGAGATTATCATTTCGCGGAGAACTTCATTTAAAGCGCCAACGCATCGCTGAATTCTACATTCCTCAGGGTTTACCGACTCGCCTATTTACTGGGTGATATTTGCAAGATCGCTAAGACTTCAGCAGTTTTTTTGTCAATAATGGCAGTCAGTTGCTGAGTTTTTGCGTGTACCGGGACTACTGCAACTTTTTCGATTGAAATGTTTTGCTGTATTAGATGTTGTTGCAGAGTTTCTGCAAATTGCGGATTCACTAATCGCAATGACGATACTGATTGCGCCTGTTCCAATACAGTCTTAGCATAGTCTCGATAGGGACGATAAAACTGAGGTAAACTTTGCACGCCTGAACCCATCATTTTTGCAATCTCAACCAATTCTTTTTCGTCAGGGTTCGATGTTACTTCCGTCGCGGCAACCATCTGTGGGCCAGCGAGCGGAAGTGATTTGAATTGCGGATTAGTCGCCTTCTCCCGATACTCGTCTTCAATGTCATTTGCTGAAACAATATGAAAACTATCCTTCACAAATACGGTGTAGGCAGGTCTCGCTTGAAAAATAACGCTTGCACCATACGCAAGGGCCGCTATTTGAATTAGTGCGACAACAGCGAGGTCAAATTTGAGGCTCTTTTTTAGAGGATTAAAAATAATCAACGTAATCAGGGGTCCAAGAACAACGTCGACGCTCATCAGTAGCATCAGCAGTGACTTCCCTCCCGACACCTCAAAATACGGCGCCGGATACCATATCGTCGACATTGCAGCAAAAACTGCGGCGGCAACGACAAGGCTTATCACCAAATGAATCGCTGACGCTTTCCAGCGAGACGTATGTAACCATCTAGTATTTGACCGCGCCGCAAGTTCCTCTTGAGAAAACTTTTTTGATCCGATTACGTTCATTAAAATATCTTGCATGATCATTCTCAATATACCAAGTGTCGATTTAAGAATATTGCGCACGCCGTACCCAGAAATTTGTCAACGATGACGTCGTCTCTATTTAGGCTGAATTACGAATCAAGTTTTCGGTAAATATTTCGCGGGTAAACCGGAAACCGCGGTGACACAACGCGCGCTCGCGACGCAAGTAATCGAATAGACAAGAGTTTGACCGTCAACCGATGGAAGACCAGTATTTTTCATTACTAGCGACACGGTCCCACTAGATGTACTTGTACCGACGGCCGTCACTGATGCGACGTATTTACTTGTGATCAACGCCGGCGGCGCCAATCCTAACGCAGTATTGTCGGTCGTCGCGTCTAACGTTCCACTATGGTAGGAGATCACAAGCGCTTCTTTAGAGATACTGGCCAGTGAAGCCGCCTCGACGATTTTCGCTTTAGCGGTGTAGTCTTGATAAGCTGGAATTGCGATCGCGGCCAAAATCCCGATAATGGCGACAACAATCATTAGCTCAATTAGGGTAAAACCTTTCTGTACTTTATTCAATTTAGTCTCCCAAAAAAAACTTCTATCAACGAGCATCGCAGTGCTGCGACTGGTTCATAGTAATTTTTAGAGCAATCTACGTGCCATATTCGAAGCAAAAACCTATTTGTAACGAAAGCTTTTTGTGTAATTTAATTTATTATTTTTCAATGAGTTACATATCCCGATCTTCGCACCGACACAGACAAAGTATCAACTGATTTCACAATCGGATAAATTGGATATTTTTCACGTCAAACTGTGACGTGAATCGGCAGGGCAAATTACGCTCCAACGACTGGCCTCCAAAAACACAAACACCCCACGAGTGGGGTGTTTGTTTCGTTACCTGGCGGGCGATTTTGCTTGCCCGCTTTTACCTAATTAAGCCTTAGGCAAGTATTTGGCAGGAAGGCCGGAGGGCGTGAAAGCGCATTGCGCGCCGATCGCACACGCCATGGTGTAAACCAGGTTGACGCCATCGATTGCCGCTACACCCGTGGCGCGCATAGCGACTGTGACCGTACCTGCGGTGACGGAAGTTCCTGCAGCTACGATCGAAAGGACATACTTACTCGTAATGTCCGTCGACAAAGCCAAACCAAGTGAAGCATTATTGGTCGTGTTATCCAACGTGCCTTCGTTGAACGCAAGTGCCAGCGCTTTTTTAGCGGTAGCCGACATATTCGCGCCTTCGCTAACTTTCGCCTTGGCGGTGTAGTCTTGATAAGCCGGAATTGCAATCGCCGCCAAAATACCGATAATCGCAACAACGATCATCAACTCGATTAACGTAAAACCTTTTTGTACTGATTTCATTTTAAAGCTCCTAAAAAGTGAAGGGGGTTAAATTCACAACACATCGCTGTGTCTTGCCAGTACATGGAGCAATCGGTGTGCCAGGTTTATAGAAATGGCACTTAACAAATTGTGTCTTTTTGTTACTTGAAAATAATTTACTTAATAATTTATTAAAAATCAATTATTTATAAATTTTATTTAATGTTAAATAAATAACTTTTTAACTGATAGTTTCCTCGATGATCGGGGTCCATGCGAGGATTAAGCGGCCGCCTGTAGCCGATAAACGGCGGTTAGAAGCTCACGTTCTTCCGCAACATGTGACGTAATTTGTCACCCGGCTCAATACAGCGAGCGTTTTTCTACCACTATCTCGTGTGCGTGCTATCAGACCCGGAATCGCCGTCGTGTGGCCCGAGGCCAGCCACTCACTTCCCGCGTAGGCGGGAATCCAAGTTGACCGTGACACGCCAAATGGATTCCCGCCTACGCGGGAATGACAGAGGTGAGGCATCGCCAGAAGGCGCATGGGTACTGCTTCCCGGCTTGGCATGCCTGGAAAATGGCTCTGGTATTGGCTTACAGCATAGCGCTCATTAAAGTTATCGATCATCGTCGTCCCCGCGGAGGCGGGGACCCAGTGTCGTTTAGGCGTAAAGACGCTGGATTCCCGCCTTCGCGGGAATGACGGTATTTAGGAGCGGCGCTCTTTTGTCCGGCGCGTAGAGGAAACATAGAAAATATCGATAGCGCAACCTCGCGGTAGAATGCGCTAACGTTACTCAACTCTAACAAAACCATGTCCCAAATCAAAGATGCAAAAACCCTAATCGAAGCGAGTTGTGCGGACGATTACGATCCGAATTCCATGCCGGTGGATCAAGCTCGTTTGCTAATTCGACAGTTCCTCGCACCGATCACCGGGACATTGCGGGTGCCAATTCGCTCGGCACTGAATCGTATCCTCGCTGCGGACATCATTTCTCCGGTGAATGTTCCAGCGCATCGAAATTCAGCGATGGATGGCTGGGCGGTGCGCTACAGCGATCTAAAGGCCGATGCCGATTCGACGCTCGCCGAGATTGGCGCAAGCTTCGCCGGCCAGCCGTTTGGAAAATCGATTAGCGTCGGCGAATGCGTGCGCATCATGACCGGCGGCGTGGTTCCCGTAGGCGCCGATTGCATCGTGATGCAGGAGCGCGCTAAGGTGAACGGCAAACAAATCACTGTGCCGCCAGGGCAAAAGCTTGGCCAAAATTTACGCCACGCTGGGGAAGACCTAAAAGCCGGCGGAATCGCATTGCCGAAGGGCCACGCGATCCGCCCGGCGGAATTGGGCCTGATCGCTTCGCTCGGCATCGGCGAAGTATCGGTTTATCGCCCGCTTCGAGTCGCATTTTTCTCGACCGGCGACGAACTGCGCTCGATCGGCTC
>JANOLP010000308.1:0-9319 GCA_031419835.1 Pseudomonadota bacterium
CGGCGCTACGCCGCGGTTAACCACGTCACAGCACAGTTTCGGGAACACATCGCCGGGCAGCTCGCGCTCATGCTTCCAATTCACTTTACCCGTTGTGCCTTCGACCGACCATACTTTGTTGTAGGACGACGTAACGTACAGCGTGCCGTTAACAGCAATAGCTTGGCTGTCTTGGCCGTCCAGCACGCCAAACGATAGATTCCATTTCGGAACCATGCGATTGATGTTATGAACGTTGATTTGAGCCAATGGGCTATAGCGGGTGGCGCTATAGTCACGGCCATAATGCAACCAGTTGTTGGCGTCCTTATCGGCGTTCAACAACATGTCGTCTGTTACGTAGTTAGTGAACAGAAAAGCACCGGCCTCATCGAGACCCTGTGCAAATGCCTGTCCACCTACTACGGCCGCAGCAATAGCCGCAACCTTTAGGTACTTCAGCGATTTACGCATTTAACTACCTCCAGTTGTGTTTCGTTAGTTCTTATCGATGATCAATGACTTACTAGGATAACTTCAGGTGTTACATGACTGCTAGTTTTTAGAGAATAGCGAAACTGCTAAGCAAAAACGCTACCCCGCTTACTATAAAGAACACAAAAAAGATGTCAATAGGCTAAAGTCAAAAAAGTTCCCCAAACAGCCTGAATTTCCTTAGGAACATGGGTTGTAGTCATTCCAAATTGCGATAAGATTTTTGTAAAAAATTGTTAGTCAACGTCGTTGCTAAATTCGTGCTGCTCATGTGGTAGCATCCATGTGCTAACGTCTTGATCTCGTCCCGCCCTCGAATGCAAATATTTCCATTAAAGGCATATTCTTTTGTGCTTTGTGCCGTGCTCGCGCTATTTGTCGCGGCGCCTTGTGATGCGCGCGATGTGTTGACGAATAACTATGACAACGCGCGGACCGGCGCAAATCTAAGTGAATTAACGCTCAATAGGAAAAACGTAGCGCTTAAAACCTTCGGGCGGATGTTTCATCTCCCAGTCGATGGACCCGTATTTGCGCAGCCTTTGGTCGTCAGTGATTTTCCTATGAGCAACGGTGATCGGCGTGATCTGGTGCTGATTGCGACCGCGAATAATTCGGTGTTTGCGTTCGATGGCCGAACTCACGAAAGCAGGCTAATTTGGCAGCGTGAACTCGTTTATCTGCCCGATGGCACACGATTGCCCGCCAACGGCATACTAAGCACGCCGGTAATCGATCGCGAACGGGGACTGATCTATGTCGTTGCGGCGTTAGCTACCGAAAACGGTCAACGATTTCTGCTCCATGCGCTGATGCTTGCGGACGGCACCACGGCGAATGCTCCGATCCTCATTCATGGAGCCGTTGCAGTCGGCGCAAATCAGATTGCTTTTCAACCCTCGGCAAAACGTGTTGCAGTGCAGCGCGCGGCGCTGGCGATCGCGCAAGACAAACTTATCGTTGCCTTTGGCGGCGATTATTTTGAGGGCTGGGTATTTTCCTTCGACATGAAAAATCTTGCGGCGCCGCCTGCGGTGTTTTGCACGAGTTGCGCAAGCCGTGATGTCGGGTTATCGAAGGTCGAATATCTGGACGAAAAATGCATCTTGCTTGGGCCAGGTGGCGGTATTTGGCAGGCGGGCCGCGGGCCGGTGGTCGATTCGACGGGAAAAGTGTATTTCTTTACCGGGAACAAGCAACACGTTGTGAAAGCAGGGTGCATGATCCCATTTGGAAATAATGCGTGCTCATCGTGTTCGGCAAAAGAGGGTTGCCTATGCAAAGAAACGCGTTTTTCGGCTGTTTGTCGTGGGCCCGATGTGTGCGAGGCGAACCAAAGCGAAGATTACAAAACATTCGACGTCAATGAGGCGCTGATTCAACTTGATGTTGAACAAAGACTAAAACTAACGGGATGGTTTCGCCCGATCAATTGGAATATTGCCGGCCCCGAAGGTTTGGAGCTCAACGATTTGGATCTCGGTGGTTCCGGCCCACTGTTGGTGCCGAACACTCATCGGCTGATCGGCGGCGGCAAGCAGGGCGTGATGTACGTTCTTGAGGCATCTAATGCGGAGAAATCTTGCGACCCCACGCTCGCGGAAACTTGCATCCAAGCGAGCGCCATTCAGAGTTTTCACATTGCCCCTACGCCGCCGCGCCCGAATCAATATTATCGGCATATCCTGGGCGGTCCGGTGTTGTGGAATCGTACTGCAGAACAAGGTGGGTCGCGCGTTTATGTGTGGCGAGTAAACGATCACCTACGCAGCTATCGTATTAGCGACAAATTTGACGAATGCGACCTAAGTGACGCGGGGCCGAGCGCGTCGCACAATTGCCGCAGCCTCGCGCAAAGTGAAGATCATATCGACCACAATCCTGGCGGCGTGCTCGCGATATCCGCCAACGAATCGGATACTCAAAGTGCGATTGTCTGGGCTTCGACCACGCGGTCGATTAACGGCCCGGGCAAGTTAATGGCGTTTAACGCCGAGCCGGATGTCGATACATCGGCTGTACTGAATAAAATTTGGGACAGCGATATTTGCGTCGAGGACCGTATCGACTTAGGTTCGGATTTTGTGCCACCGACCGTCGCAAATGGGCGCGTTTATGTGGCGACAAACGCCAATCGCGTTGAAGTATTCGGGCTCATCGTCGACAAAAAATGCACCGAGGAAGCGTTACCTAAATCGTTCGGCCCGATGTTGCAGTAGCTAGGTTGCGGAATTCTTCGCGTACGTTTGATTCGATGGCGTCGGCGCGTCAAGCGGCAACCAGCGATCCAACTTGCCCTTTAGGATGGATAAGGTCAGGGGTTTTGGAATGTGATCATCCATGCCGGCTTCTAAGCAGGCTTCGGCCTCGCTGAGCAACGCGCTCGCGGTACACGCAATGACCGGAATGCGGCTAAGTCCTTCGGCCGCTTCGATACGGCGAATCTCCGTCGCGAGCTGGTAGCCGTCCATGACCGGCATTTGGCAATCGGTCAATACCAATCCATAACGACCGTTGCGCCACATCGCCAGCCCTTTGGCGCCATTGTCCGCAGTTTCCGCGGTATAACCGAGCAGACTAAGTTGTCGTAGTGTGAGAGCGAGTCCAGATGGATGATCGTCGAGCATGAGAACCAGTTTTCCCGCTTGCCGCGCTTCTTGAAGCGAAATCGGCGCGCGCGGCGTCACGTTTCGCCATCCATGACCGGACCTTGCCCCGCATCTGCGATCGGTAACGTGATAATCAAATTCATAGTGGTACCTTGGCCCGGCGCACTTTCGACTTCGATGCGACCGCCCATTAACTGCATCGCTGCCAAGAATCTGCGTCGACGCAATTCCAACGGGAATCGCGACCCGCTTACCCGACAAAGATTTCGGCGTCGGCTCGCCTTGGCGGGTGGCGAGCCCCCACGGAAGTGTTACGAATGCACGACTGAACGCCGCGACTTCTGCGCGTTGTGGCGTGCGCGCAAGCGCCGCTGCTATATCGATGCGGCCGGACGTGAGTAATTCGAGCAACTCAGTTTCATTCGCGGCGGTGACGTTTTCGATCTGGACGTCCGCACGTTCCGCAACAACCGTGGCATAGTCGCTGGTCAAGCCGACAAAATTACCTTGCGGATCGACGAAGCTGAGCGGGTGGCGATTTGCGATCTGTCCGATACGAAGGATTGGGTGCTGAATGGTCCATTCGCGCTCGCTGTCGGAAAGAAGATTATTGTTCGCGTTGAGCCTGGCAATGGCGGAAAGTGTAATCCATCGATGCGAAATTGCGCTACGTTCTTGTTCCGTCATTGCAATCAATGTTCGATCGAACAACGCCGCCAGCGGCGCCAATTCGAGGCGCAGCGCAAACCCAAGCGAACTGGTGGCCATGCCGGCGGGCGCGCGTACCACCAGATTAGTGATTAACTCATACTCGATCAAATACAGAGCCGGAATACCGCTGCCGATATAAGCGTCCGCATCGCCGCGCGCGACGCGATTGAGCGCTTCCAATGTGGAGTCGACGACGATCGCTTCCGCATTCGGCGCAAAACGTTTGAGTTCTTCTTGAATCGGAAAACCCCGTTCGACGGCAAGGCGTTTGTCGCGAACATCGGCTAAGGAAATAATCGAGCGATTGTCTTCGCGTGTAATGACCACCCGAGTACTTTCCGCATATGGGCGTGTGAAGGTGAGGAAACTCTCGCGCTCCGGCGTGCGCGCGACCGAAACCAGCATATCGGCACGCCCGCTACGAACGCCGTCAAGCGCATCGTTCCAGGTCGCGAACACCACGGGTTGAATTTTGATTCCGAGTCGGGCGCCCATCAGCAAGGCGTAGTCGGCGCTGAGGCCAAGATAGCGATTGCTCGAACCGATGATGTCAAACGGCGGCCAATCATTTCGCACGAGCGCGAGTTTCACGGCGCCGAGCTTGGCGAGCCATGCTCGTTCGATATCGCTTAACTGGGTTATCCGCGATGCGCTAAACAGCGCCTGGGCGCTAGTTGAAGGTTCGATCGCGATTTCGTCAGCCGCGATGGCAAGCGTCGCGGTGATCCAAACTAACGCGAGGACTAGCGCCGAAACTCCGCGCCTAAGCATTACGAGACATTGACATGCGGCGATCTAAGGAAGCTCTGAATAAGTTCGAGTTCTAAGTGAGACAAGGCGCGAACAAAAAATATCGACGCAGCATATGTATGATATGTAAGGCGATATTTTTTGTGAGCAACGCGGTATCACGACGAAATCGGACTTATTCAGAGCTTCCCTAAAGCAGTTTGTTCGGATCGATGATGGTGCGCCACATATGCGCCGTCGAACTGGCATCGTTACCGAGCCCTTCGCGTGGCTGTTTGAAATGGCGCTCGATGATTTCCATGAATGGAGCAAGATTGATCGGCGCGTTGCGATCGAAGCTGTAGTCGTCGTACATAGTGATGTGACGGGCCGTCATGTACCAGCGATGCGTCAGTGCTTCGCGATGCGCGGCCTGAATATACTCCGGTGGTTGATAATTTTCGCCGAACATTTTTACGTACATTTCCGGATACGCATAGCCTACACTGGCGTCGGGAAAGTAGCGCAACGCCTGATGAAAGCGAATCGCCCAAGTGATGCGCTCGGAAACATAAGGCTCAATCAACTGCGCCCCCCACCAACCGTGATCAGGCCGATTGACCGCTAAGCCAACATCGTGCAATAAACAGGCGAGTATGGTTTCTTCGTCGCATCCAGCTTTCATCGCCAGCGTGGCACATTGAACGCCATGGCGCGCAGCCGCGATAGGCATCCCGAACCAGGGCACGTGTAACCGCAGTGTGAGGATATCGGCGAGCGTTGCGTTTGCTGGAATGGGCGGGAATTGTTCTTGGCGCCGGGTTTTCACAACGGACGCGCCAACATTCCGCATGGTCTCAAGATGATCGTTTGGCAAAACTTCCCCCAAATTTGCGCAAATGAATTTACGACCAATGATAGCACTTGCACGCTCATTTTTTAGATAAAGGCACTAGGGAAATTCCTTAATGACCGCAAAGTTGCTTTGAACTCCGCGTAACGGTTGCGGGTTGCGGTTTTTACGTGAACAATGCGAATTATTATGTCGATCATTCTGATACGTCACGGCGAGACCGCGCTCAATGTCGCGCGCGTATTGCAACCCGCGGACACACCGTTGAGCGCACGCGGGCGGCACCAAGCCGCGGCCGTTGCGCTGCGTTTTTCAACTACGGCGATTGGCGCGATTGTGAGCAGCGATTTACCGCGCGCAATTGAAACGTCGCAAGCGATTTCCGCTGCGAGCGGGGTGGCGGTTCGCTTCAGTTCATTGTTGCAGGAACGTAACTTCGGCGACTTGCGCGGTTTGGCCTACGATGGCCTGGGATTCGATCCGATTTCAATGGAGGAAGCGCCGCCCGGCGGGGAATCGTTGGATGCGATTCGCGAGCGGACGACTCAAGCAATAGCTTTATTGCGCGAGATCCGCGCGACATTAAAAAACGATTTACTCGTAATCAGTCATGGATTTTTCATTCGCACTTTGCTTGCGCACCATGTGCAGATGCCCGGCAACGCCTCTACACCCACGCATATCGATAACACCGCGGTGACGATTATTTCCAGCAATGCACCACATCAGGCGAGCTTAATCAATGACACCGCTCACCTAACCGGTGAGTTGCGCGACGACGCGCGCGGAATTTCGGGCGTTTAAGCCAAACGCCGCTTAGTCGGCGGCAAACAACAACGCCGCAATCGCACCACCTATTCCGACCGAGATGCCGAAGCGCTCCCAACGGGAGGCATGGGGCCCGACCACGATTTCCACCGGAATCGATGCAATTTCCAATAGCTTGGCCGTGACGGAATTTTCCACCAAACGTGTTAGGGAATTTTTGCGCGCGGTTGCCAGCAGAATTTTCGAGCAGCGATATTGCTGCGCCGTATCGGCGATAACCTCAGCCCGTGGACCGACGCCCATCACCATGCGATAGGGAATGTTTGAGCGTTTGAGTAATTCTTGCGCAGCGCGCGTTGCCGACTCCGCCTGATCGGTACGATATTTCTGTAACGACGAGCCGGAAACAAACTGACCGATGTGCCGATTGAATTTCGGTTGCACATTGAGCAGAACGATTTCCTGATTCGGATTACTGTAAAAGTCCTGTACAAATTTTCGTACGCCGTGGAGCGAATTATCCGAACCGTCGACAGGTAACAATACTTTGTTCATGATATTTCCTTTCAAGTGAGATAAAGACGTCCGATGATCGCGACGCACCGGCAGATGCGCACGCAGAGCGCTTTTCAGGCGCTGAGTCGTGTTGGCGGCGTAACCGGCAGTGAGGATGCCGATGGTAAGCACGGCATAAAGGGCGTATTTCGCCATGCTCGCGTTTTCAAAAGTCATCGCGACGATGGGTTCGGCCAACATCATTTTGATGGCGGTTATGATCAGTACCGCCGCGCCAATATAGATAATCTCGGGAAAGCGTTCCGTATAGCGCAGGATAAGCGTGCTACCCCAAACTACGATGGGGATGCTGATCAGTAAACCCAATACCACGAGCAAATAACTGCCGTGCGCTGCGCCGGCGACGGCGAGGACGTTGTCGATTCCCATCACCGCATCGGCGATCACAATGGTCTTCATCGCCGCCCAAAAACTGCTCGTCGCCGCGACGTCGTGGTTTGACTCGCTTTGCGTAGGTACCATCAATTTGTACGCAATCCACAACAAAAAAAGCCCACCGACAAAGCGCAATCCCGGCATCTCGAGCAACCAAACCACGCCCAGGGTCATTATGCTTCGCACCACCACCGCGCCAACGGCACCCCACATCACGGCGCGCTTTTGCAAATCCGGCGGCAGTTTGCGTGCGGCAAGTGCGATGACGACGGCGTTATCGCCGGCCAATACTAAATCGATAATTACGATGGCGAACAGCGCAGAAAAAAATGCCGGTGTTAGAAATTCCATTTCCATCCCTATTGAATAAATTTCGTTTTTGACGGGTAGCGATTGAGCATGATTAAGTTTAAGACCGTGGACGGATACCCGGCATGAATCTATGTAATGCATTACGAAACTCTATACATCACGGTTTCAAATAGGAGGTTGCATTACCGCAAAACTTGTAGTAACTTTTGCATAACGCATTCATTTGCGTACCCGCCAAGGGGGAGTAGCTCTCCACGGGGGAATCGTCAATACGAGTGAAATTTGCTCCGGTTCCTTCGGCAAATCATCCTAAAACGATATGCGAGCGAGACCTTTGTCAGTAGTCCAGTTGGACTGCATGGGACAAAGGCCGCATTCTTTTTTTGTTATCTGATGGAAGAACGCATGTTGTTAGATTTTTGCATAGGATGACGCTATGACTACCTCTTCTCGCCTGCGCCGTTATTTTCGTCACGGCCTTTTTCCTCAACTCGCCGCATTGGAAGCCACCGCACGCCTTGGGAGCTGTTCGCGCGCCGGGGATGAATTATGCCTTTCGCAACCCACCGTTTCCGTGCTGAATAAAAAATTAGCCGAAACGTTGGGCGTTGTCCTTTTCGAACAAACGGGAAAGCGTTTGGCCCTCACTGATGCGGGACGCGAATTGCTCGAGGCCAGCGAGGAAATTTACGAACTATTTGAACGCTTGGAAGAAAAGTTACAGCCCATGCGAAAAGCACCGGCCTGTTCCCACTGTGGTGCCAATTCGCATGCTGCCCAAGCTGTAGCCCATTGTGCCTTATGAATACTGGCTCTTCAGGCATGGTGTCTGAAGTGCCGCACCCTGATTGCCTCGTGGCTTGATATCGTTTAAGTCGTAGGGTGCATTCACGCACCGTGGAGATGGGTGCATGAATGCACCCTACATTTAGAGTCTTGAACCGCCGTTCCAGTTAAGCAGATTCAAAAACTCGCCGCGAGTTTTTGGGCCGTGAGTGAGAAAATGCGGCGCCAGCTGTTCGCGATGCGATCGTTTTTCGCATATTTTTTGACTTCCTCGACGCTAATGCCATAAGGGCTTCGTTGCGTTCAACCCGAGAATTTTCGCACGCAATTCTTTCGTCAACGCCGGGTAACCGTAGCGTTCCTGAAATTTTGTCGAGATTTGAAATGTGCGCAGCGCTTGAATTTGATCCTGCGGCGCGACGGGACGAATGAAAGCACCATCGTGTCCGTATCGCTATCGAGGAAAACGTCCTTGATAAATTCCTTGTGATTTAAACAATTGAGATGGCTACGATCTCCCGGTTCGTTCGATTTTGCACACTGGATTTTTGTCGAGAAACTGAGCGGGCGTGCCTCGGGCGCCAAGGTTTTAATCCAGGCACCTTGCGGATTCACAAAATGGCCTTGTACGTCGAAGATGAATTCTATACCCTCGACGCTCGCTGCGGCGAGTTGTTGATCGAGCGCGGCTTCTTTATCCAGATCGAACCAACCTCCGGTTTTGCCCGCCGCGGCATTCGCTTCGTTGAATGCGAGCAGCGTACTAGCCGCGCCGCAAGCGGAAATTAGAAAATCCCGCCGCGGTAACGCTAAGCGTTTGGTATTGTGATTGGCGTGCTCGTGGGCAAGTCGATTGGCTGCGCGATTTGCGGCCGATAATGGCACCGGCAAAAATTCGCCATTGGAGGTTGGGTCCAGTTTGAAGGGAAGTCGTGCGCCGTCGGGATCGATACGATGTTTCATAAAATGCCTCGTGGTCAGGTCACAATACTGTTCACTTAGTATAAAATGTGCTAAATTTTGCTCACCACGAGGAGGGCGAAAAAATGGCGAGAAGCAAAATAGGTCTAGGGGCTGGGGCGCGATTTGCGGATTACTTGAGTGCGGGATTGTTGGCGCGCGCATT
>JANOLP010000309.1:0-5083 GCA_031419835.1 Pseudomonadota bacterium
CAGGCGAATGCGCGGATTCCAACCGTTCTCAATCACGCTTTCTTTCGCCGCGCCATCGCCCCAAGTGTATTCCAGCGTCGCGTACGGCGGGTCCACGCCGAGCAGTGCGCGCGATTCGGCAAAAGTCATCTGATCGCTAAACGATAGTTTATCTCGGTCGCCTTCAAAGGCGATGATTAATCGTACTGGTGCATCTTCAGTCCTGCGGCTGGTGGAGTTCGCGCCGGGCACGAGCCGTGGCGCCTTCCAACGCCAAGTCAGAAAAGGAAATTCCCGTGGATCGACGTCGAGATTTTCCATCATCACTGACGAGGAATTATCTGAAATGGCATGGGCAACGGTCATGCCATCGTCATCGATTAATTCGAACTTTGTCGGCGCTCGAAACTTGGAAAAGCTAAGCGCCTTCCAACCGCCAGGGAAGGCGCCACCAGGTTGAGCAACGGAAAATGGCGTTACTTGAGGAACCGCAGCGACACGGCTCTCGTTCGGAACGTGTGCACAACCGCCGCCTACGAGGGGAATGCATACGAGAATCAAGCGCTTAAACAACCAATTGTTGGGCATTTGTGTCGAACTATGTTGGTGTTTGAAATTTGCGCGAACGCCCGGCGCGATCTATTTTGCCCGCATCTTCGGACGCTTCAAGGTTACTCATCAAAATCCTAGAGGGAAATGCCACGGCTGAAAACACCAATAAATAAAACAATAACGCAAGGCGTGGAACATCCAAAAGACTGTCGAACATGCCGACGATTACGAATCCCCCAATTGCCGACGCCAATGCAACTGTGCCTCGGTCACCACGGATAATTGATTTAACAATTTTTGCGAACGCAATGATCAAGATCGAGCAAAAGAGAAAAAGCCCAAGCACCCCTTGCTCAAACATAACGTGCAAAAACATGTTTTTTGCATGCCACGCCAAATGGAAGCGATCACTGGCGAAGTACCAATGATCTAGCCCTTTGCTGAAATCACCGTTGCGGATTCGCTCGGTTCCGTAAGCGCCTTGCAGCGCAACGTTGTCGATATCAATTAGCGACTTTTGCGTTTCTGTCGATAGCACTAAAAATATCGGCTTGGGTACGGATGGATTGAAGGACAATACCTGGCGCATATCAAGTTCGATTCGACGCGGACTCCATGTTGGACTCGGCGCCAATGAAATATATTTCGCTGAACACGTCGATGCGTAAATCAAGTGGCGAACACATAGGCCCACGAACAAGCGCGCAGTGGTAGCTGTTCGCACGTCCAGAGTCACATTAACGAGCGGAGACGTCACGCGTACCGCCTGAAGAATCCGCAACGGGTCACCGTAACCCAGGATATAGCGTGGCCCGGAAATATGTAGAAATTGATTGCCACCTTCCTGGTCAAAGGCGAAGGTTCCCGGTATATCCGCGCCGCGATTTCGCCAAAAATAGGTCTCGGGCATGCGGCCTAAACCTGTTCCGAAAATAGAATGAAGTGGACCGGGTTCCATTGCCTGATAGACGTCCATCCAATGGTGTTTCCGATCTTCCCAGTCTTTGTTGGTGGTAGAAAATCGCGCGCCAGCGTAATAGCTGTTGGTTGCCACCACAGATATCGCTAGGCCGACCATTAAAAGAGACAACACGGAAATTGATTCGCGGTTTAAGTCCCACAATCGCTGACGTGTAAGCGCATTGATTGTCGCGATCCCGCCGGCCAACACCACAGCCAGCAGCGCATAAAATATCGCACCTTGTCCACCCCAGTGCGATGCCACCGCAATGGCGTTAAACGCCAAGACGATGGCGGCAGGCCAAGCGTAGCGCTGACGCCCAGTCGATCCCGAAACATAAGTGAGCGCGAAAACAAACAATGAAAAACCGTACGCCAAATAGGCGCCTTTAGGCAACACACTTCTAATTAGGAAACTCGCGATCACCAATAAAATTAACGTGACTAGTCCCTGCCAACTGAGCTTAAACCGTGTTGCGGTGAGTAAAAAAAGGCTGACGAAAAATCCCATTACGGCTGCGATGCCGCGATAACCGGAACTACCGAATACTTGTTGCAGCGAAAAATAGGCCAGAGCGGCGATAATTGGAAACGCAACGAACGTTGATATTCGCGTTCGCGCTTTAGATCCCTTGGGTGAAATTGTCGATGCAACGACTTGTAGAACGGAACTTAAGCCTATCGCTCCGTAAAGCGCTCGGGAAAAGGTCATCAACACGGCGTAAAGTCCTAACATGATCAAGCTGCCGCCTATCAAGAGCCGTGGTATGCGCTTCGCGCTTAACACAGCCAGCACTGCGAATGGAATCGAAAGTGCCAAATAGCCATCCAGCGCGGCACCGCCGGTGTGGGTCGCCGAAAAAAGTCCCGTTACGCGATAGTCGGTGGAGAGATTGGTCAGATCGAGAAATGCTGCACGCTCCCATACGACGGAAAGCGCTGCTATCGCTAATCCAGCGCACATACCGATGGCTACCGAACGAGCCAGTTGCTGCGAATCCCGGCACGCTTCTCGATAGAGAATCGGCACGAGCAGCATTGCCACTAGCGGTCCTTTGAGCAAACGAAGCGCGTTGTAGTGACTAAAGTAGTGGGAGAACGCATTGGCATCGAGCGGGGCGAAAGGCGTCAATCCAATCAACGCGCTGATCAAAAGCGTCATCGCGTATAACACCAGCACAATGACGCCCACTGAAGAAGGCTTGCTATCGAACGAGACCGGACTCGTCCACCACTTCAAGTAGCCTACTAGCAGTACGCATAAAGTGATGAAATCAAAGTCTTCAAAAAAAAACCAACCGCTGAATGGCGCCAGGTCCAGTCCCGGAATAAGCGCGACATAGCCAACGATCCACCATTTCGGCACCATCAATTGAAACGCAAGCCATACGACTATCAGGGCCGCGGGCCAATAGGGTGCAAAAGGGTGGGCGTAAGCGCCGAACAATAACAGCGCGGCCGCGCCTAGAACGACCGGAACCCCGAGAATAAATTTGATCATGGTTAGGTCGCCGCGTAGTTTTGGTTCAATCTAGGGAAGCTCTGAATAAGCCCGATTTCGTCATGATCCTGCGTTGTTCACAAAAAATATCGCCTTACATATCATGCATATGCTGCGTCGATATTGTTTGTTCGCGCCTTGTCTCATTTAGAACTCGAACTTCTTCAGAGCTTCCCTGCGCTAATACTACCATCGCAAAACCGCATTTGCATTGCTGCCGGGTCGGGATGCTATTTTGCTAAGAGGTTACCAGCGTCGATAAATCGCTGCCACAATCGTCGCCAGGTTCGCCAATCATGTCCGCCGGGAATCACGTCAACTTGGCTTGCGGGCAAGCGCGTTGCGTAGCAACTAAGTGGTTTGGCAAAGCGATCACTCGCACCATAACTCAAATGAAATTTGAGCGGCGATTCGCTTTGCTTGAAATCCCTTAGCCACGCGATGACTAAACGTTGATCGTCCCACGGATCGGAAAGGTCGGGCCGCCACGCGTCGAGCCCGCCGGCGGCGATCACTTCATCGAAAACCTTTTTCTCGCCCAGAAACGGCGCGAGCAACAACATGCCTTCGATTTCCTTTGCGTGTTGCCGCACGTATTGCAGCGATCCCCAGCCACCCAGCGAAATACCGACAAGCCAAATGTGGCCATAACCCTTTGCGCGCGCTGGAACAATAACATCGTGATGCAAGCGCTCAACGACCAGATGCTTTTCGTAGTAGCCCCAGTGCGCGCGGACCGCGACGAGATCGGCGTCGATGCTACGATCGCGCGCGGCCTGCACAAATCCTTCCTCTTCGAATGCTTCAGGCGCATCGCCGATACCTGGTAATAACACGATCAGATTTTTGCTTGGGTTCGCGCCACTCTGAAAATAAATCTGATCGATCGGCGTCGTGACCGACAATGGCCTCGTCGCGCAACCCGCAAACGCAATCGACAAAATCAAAATACCGTTACGCAAAATCATGTTGACGATCCCGAACGATCCGGCGTCAATACGGCGGCAAAGATCAAACTCAGCAACGCCCCGAATGCGACCGTCGAGCCAATCGCTGCGAGCACTGGCGTCTGGCACAAGCCAAGCAAACCGAAACCGATGATAGTTGAGATGTTGCACAAGACCAGAGAAGCCAAGGTTCGTTCAGGCTCAGCGCGCGCGAAATTTTCGTTATCGAAAAACAACGAATAATTGGAACCGACACCGATGACTAGCAGCAACGCGACCAGATGAAAAATACTGAGCGCGTTTCCAGAGATTAGGATCAATGCCGTCGTCACGATCACTGCCGCCGCAAGTGGTGCAAGGACGCGATAGGTGCGGCCGACACTGCGCAAACTCACCAGCAACAAAACGGTAATTGCTAACGCGCCGAGCAACGCGTTAATCAGCGCTTGATGACGATAGCGGCTGAACAATTGATCCGATTCCGTTTTGAGATTGATCAGCGATACATCACTGTCTTGTAAGGCCGCAATCGCTTGGCGCAATCGCATTTCGTCCTTCAAACCGCGAATTGGCAATAGGCCGACGGTTGTGCCGCGCTTGCTCACCAATAGGCCGTCGACTTTCAGTTGGAACGCCGTCCCCGCCAAAGCCTCGCGCGTCAGCAGTGGCGCGGACTTTGCATTCGCAATGTAATTTAAAAATGGCTCGAACAATCCATTTTTAAATGGCATACCCTCAAGAGCCGCATCCAGATTGGCTCGCAACGCTGATGCCTCTGGGAGCGATTCACGGCGCGCCTGCTGGCTTGCCTTGCTGGGAAAATAAAGCGATGGCGCATCAAAACCCATCATCACGCCCTGCTCTATCAATGGGCGCAACACACGTGAAAGTTGCTCGGATTTTTGCAGCGCCGCTTCTTCATCTTTGCCTTTCACTGCGAGCAACACGCCGACTTCCGGTGCGCCGATATCACCACGCAACGCTTCGTCGAGTTTCTTATCGGCGATCGGCATTGGGCTAAGGCTGCCAAGATCGTCGTTCCACAACCGATCGCGCTGCCAGAAAATGACTGCGATGCCGAGCGCGGCCAGCATCCACACAAGCCATTTCAACTTCGGCGCAAACGCGGCGAAGCGAAGTAAAC
>JANOLP010000310.1:0-4285 GCA_031419835.1 Pseudomonadota bacterium
CAAACCGGTTTCTTACAATCCGAAAGTGGATGTGCAGACTTATGCGAAAGGCACGGCGGCAGCGCGCGGCACAGCAACCAAGGGTCGCGGCACGGTAGATGGTGTGTTGGAGCCGGGTCATATGGGTGGCAAAAACTGGCCGCCGACGGCGTATAGCCCGCAGACCAATATGTATTACATCCCGACGATCGAGGGCTGCAACAAGGCATTTGCCGAAGTGGTCGTAGCGGGCGCGCACAAGCCGCGTCAACTCTTCCTCGGCGGCGCGCCGTTCTCAACGTTCGAAGATCCAGCCTGTGGCCGCCTAACCGGCAGCATTACCGCCATCGACGTGCGCACCGGCAAAGTGGTTAAGAAGAGCCATACCATTCACCCGCAGTTAGGTGGCTTCTTGACGACCGCGGGCGGATTGCTGTTCGCCGGCTATGCCGAAGGTCAAGTCGTCGCATTGGACGCTGAAACGTTGGAAGAACTCTGGCGTTTCGAGACCGGTTCCGCGATTAACGCGCCGCCCATGACCTACACCGCCGATGGCAAGCAATATATCGCCATCGAAGTGGGCCTTGGTGGCGCCTGGCCGCAGTGGTTTGTCAGTTCCACGCCGGAACTGAAGGCGCAAGTGCCGAGCAACGTGTTGTACGTGTTCCAGTTGCCGTAACGGGTAAGTACGAAGCGCGGGCCGGTACTATGTCGGCCCGCGTGTTTTTTAACTCTCTAAAGATTCGGTATGAAAAAGTTCAAAGCAGAAAAAAGTAACATTGGTGTCGCCAAAGCGTTTGCTGTCGCGGCACTGTCGCTGTGGTCGCTGGCACTGTCGAATACGCTGGTATTCGCCGAAGAAGGCGATCGACCGGTGATCAAAGTTCCACGCGGCGGCGGGCGGGAATCGTTTACGACCAACTGCGTGCTTTGCCACAAGTACGACGGACGCGGTGGCCCGAGTGAGGGTGGTTACGGCGCGGATTTACGCGTGACCAAGCTCACGCACGAAGAGTTAATTGAAGTGATTTCCAATGGCCGCGCCGGAAAAGGGATGCCGCCATTCAAAGGCATCGTCGACGACGAGTTGATAGAAACACTGGCTTACTTCATCAAGAAAGATCTGCCGCTCGGCCAATAAGCCGAACGCAAATTTGATTCTGAATTGAAAGGTCGGCCTAGTTGCCGGCCTTTTTCTTTGCTTCGGCGAGTTGTTCGGGCGTCATTTTTTCCGCGAGCTTGTCGCGCCAAAGCGGAACGTAATCGACGCCATCGGCGACGCCTTCGCTCAACCACAGGTAGGCTTGAACGAGGTCTTTGTGTGCGCCCCATCCCAGCTGCATATTGACCATCTTGTACAGGCGGTCACCGTTTTTATCGCCCGAGGAAGCGAGTTTGCGGGCGATGGTATAGGCCTCCGTAAAATTCCCCGTCGTGCGCGCGTTTTCATAGGCATTGCGCCCTGCCCCGTACATCGTTACCCGTTCGTCATTCTCTGCTTTGCAAACGGCTTCATCCTCGGATGCGCAGGCCGGTTCCGCGCTTGCAAAACGAATCCCGCCCATTGCAAACGCCGCGCATAGTGCCAACGAAACGGCAACGCCAGTTAACTTGAGTTTCATTTTTCGTTCTCCTTATTTAGTTTCGGCGAGAAATTTTCCTGCCTTGGCTGTATCGTAGTAATAGCTCACGGAATCGAATTTTCCGCTCGATGCTAAATCGTAAATGGCGACCATCTCAATTTTCAATGGCGTCCCGGACGCCTTATGAATCGCCTCCCACACGAATAAAATTGCGGCGGAACGGCCGCTGACAATTATTTTTTTCGTTACGTATTTAGCCTGAAAGGTTTTAAATTCCCAAGCGAAATACTCCGAGAAATCTTTTTTACCGGTCTGTTCCGATAGCGGGCTGCGCCGCTGCACGTTATCGGTGAAATACTTCATCAATCCGGAAGAATCGCTCGACTCCATCGCTAGATTGTACTCGTCGATCGACTGAACCAAAATATGCTCCACTTGCATTTCCACCGCGCCTGCGGCAACAGCCGATTGTGCCTGACATGCCAATATCACCATCAACGCGGCGTAACAACAGCCGATCGCGCGTATCATACTTTTCATGGAACTGCTCCTAATTTTCTATTTTTCCGAGCCGGGTCGGCTAAGTGTTTTTAATCCAATTTAAGATCTAAAACTCACACCGCGAACAAGCATTTTCGCCAGAAACAGCGCGACAAACTCACATCCGAGATTATTCAGCAAGCGACAATAGATCGTCAAGCCAACAGTTATTTAGACCTGAACTTGGGAATAAATTCTTCAGTTTGTGGCGAATTTTAGTGCATTGCTAGCAGGCTTTTGCTGCTTGCCTCGTGGCGATGCATCACCTAAGGTCCAGTGTTGACGGGGCTCTTCAGCCTGCCTCAAAAAAACTACGGAATCGGATATGCTAATGCTTTATTTTAGCAAATCAGTTAACTATGAAAGTCGCGATTGGAATCGCCGTGTCGACAAATCCGTTTTTGCGTCGGCGTTTTCCGATTGGAAATGGGATTGGATCGACATTCCTGCGTTGATCGACGCGACCGAATCGGTTTACGAATTTCCGTTAGTCGATCGCGATCTACTGCCGCGTTGGAGCGTGGGTCGCGCCACGCTGCTCGGCGATGCCGCGCATTCGAAGTATCCGATCGGCTCCAACGGCAGTGCCCAAGCCATTCTCGATGCGCGCTATCGCGCCGATTGGCTGCGCGACATATCGAATGTGGCATTAGCACTCAAAGAATACGAGGCCGAGCGCCTGCCACGCACCGCAGGCATCGTGCTGCGCAACCGCATGAACGGGCCCGAGCAAGTCATGCAACTCGCCCACGAGCGCGCGCCGCAAGGCTTTTCCGACATCGAACAAATCATTCCATTCGCGGAACGCGAAGCCATTTCGCTACGCTACAAACGCTTGGCGGGCTTCGATCCGCAAGCTTTGCAAGCGGCCGCAAAACGACATGCAGAAAAAGGGTTCAACATGAGTATTTGGGTAACGCGTCCGGACATAAACGACATGCAACACATCCATCTCAACACCGCGGTCGATCGACTCGGCATTGAGTTTGTCGACGTCGGCGACGATTGGATTTCCGCGCGCATGCCGGTCGATGTGCGCACCGTGCAACCGTGCAGCCAATCGGCATCTTGCACGGCGGCGCATCGGTCGTCCTGGCCGAAACCCTCGGCAGTTGCGCGGCCAGTTACTGCGTCGACATGAGCAAAAATTATTGCGTGGGGCCGGACATTAACGCCAACCACATCCGCGCCGCGCGAAGCGGTTGGGTGCTCGGCGTCGCGCGGCATTTGCATGTCGGCAAATCGACGCAGGTGTGGGGAATTCGTGTGACTGATGAAGCAGAAAAGTTGGTTTGCGTTGCGCGGTTGACGATGGCCGTGTTGGCGCGGTGAGGGATTTATTGGAGATGCTTCGAGAATAAACACCAGAGCGGCTCTTCAATCTGGCGCCGCATGATTTTAAACAAATTTAAATTACATAATCTGATTCACCACACCGCCATCGACACGCATTGCTGCGCCGGTGGTCGCCGAGGCGAGCGGGCTGCACAGATAAACCGCCAGATTCGCGACTTCTTCCGCCGACGCAAAGCGTTTCAATAGCGAAGTCGGGCGGAAGTTTGTGAAAAAATCTTTTTCAAATTCCGCTTCCGTCATGCCCGCCGCTTTGGCGCGCTCGCCAATCAGCCGGTCTTGTACGTTCGGTAACGAATAAGGTTAGATCGCGCAAGCGAAGCGCAGCCGCGATCTGAACCGGTTGTTGGACGAGCCCGGATCAGCGACTACGGCTTACTGAAAATATCTCCTGCAACCTCACCCTGCGCGGAGGGCCTTTGGGTTGCAAATCCCGACAGTGGCGAGGACTCAAGTCGTCATTGCAACGACCGGGTACACAGCGGACCCATTCTGGGTGGCCTAAACAGGACCTAAAAGGGGTCGATATATTCTCAACTCCAGTAAGAGAGTAGGGGTCAGGTCCCAATAATAATCGTGGTCTGTTCCCGATTTCCCACTTAGACGACTAAGGTGACACAAACAATTAGCATGGTCGTTACGCTTGACGTACTGCATTATCAAAGGCACACTCTTGCCTTATGATCGCAAGCTACCGGGATAAGCGAACGCGCGTCTTCGCCGAAGGAAAGCGGGTCAAGGCGTTCGATGGAATTCATCGAAAGGCCGAACTGAAGATCGATCAACTGGATGCAGCGACCGCGATCAGGGACTTGGACCTTCCGGGTAAC
>JANOLP010000311.1:0-14010 GCA_031419835.1 Pseudomonadota bacterium
TCCAGGCATGCCACGCCAGACGCTAAGCCTGGCGCGCTTCCTGGCTTGGCTATATCCAAGGTCGTTTCAATCCACGTTACTTTTCCCCTAATGATTTTTTCGCCGTTTCGTTCGAGAATGCGCCTTCGGCTACCCGCACCATGCTCATGAAATTACTTTATACCAGTTAAAAATTGTTATTTATTAATAGTTTACAAAGTATTATTATTGTAACTACTAAAGTATTAGCCTGATTGATTTTCAGGCTCAAAATAATATGGTGAGACCTCATATAGAACCTTTTTCTCACGCCTGTTTCGCTGCCAAATGGTTCAAGGCCCAAGCTTTTTCTGCGCGTTGGCGCGGCGAAAAAATGGCGTCGTTGGTGCTCGCGACAATCAACGCCGCTTCGCGCAGACGGCGTACCAATCGGCCGAATCGTTGCTGTCGATCATCAACGACATTCTCGATTTCTCGAAGATTGAAGCTGGAAAATTAGAGCTCGAGGAACTCGATTTTAATCTGCGCGATCTGGTTCAGCACGTCGTTGAATTGTTTGCCGAACGCGCGCACCAAAAGCAGTTGGAGATCGCCTATCGTTTCGGCGATGAAGTGCCATCGATCGTGCGCGGTGATTCGGCGCGGCTGCGGCAAATTTTGAGCAATCTGGTTAACAACGCCGTAAAATTTACCGAGCGCGGCGAGGTCGTAGTCGAAATCTCGCGCAAACAAGGCTTGGCGGACGACACCTCACCCAACGTCACCTGGCTTGAATTTCGCGTGCGCGACACGGGCGTCGGCATTGCCCAATCCGCCTTGGGGCGCGTCTTTGAAGCGTTTTCCCAAGCCGACAGCTCGACGACACGACGCTTCGGCGGAACCGGCCTGGGCCTTTCTATTGCGCGCAGCTTGGTTGAATTGATGAAAGGCGAAATTAGCGTGCAAAGCGAAATTAATCGCGGATCACAATTTGCCGTTGTCGTTCCACTAAACGATGCGCGCTGGGATTCGCAGCCGTTGAACATGGCGCCCGATCTGGTGGGCGCAAAGATTTTAATAGTCGACGATAACGCGACCAATCGATTCATATTGCAAGAACAAGTTCTCGCATGGGGAATGCATGGAACCAGCGTAGATGGCGGCGCGCCGGCTCTGGCTGCACTGAGGACCGCAGCAGCGCGCAACGAGCCGTTCAAAATCGCCATTCTAGATATGTGTATGCCGGGCATGGACGGCATCGAGCTGGCACGCTCGATAAAAAATGATGTCTCGCTCAACGGCACCGGCTTAATCATGCTCACGTCCCTTGGCGCAGCCGGCGAGTCGCAAGAAGCACACGCGGCTGGCATTGTCGCGTATTTGAGCAAGCCCGCAAGGCAATCGGATTTGTACGATGCGATCGTTGAGGTCCTAAGCGGATCAACTGTCGCACATACGAGCGCGCCAGCGTCGATCGAATCACTGCCACAGTTACGCGGGCGAATTTTATTGGCCGAAGATAATGCGGTTAATCAAGAAGTCGCGTCGGCGATATTGTCTTATTTGAACCTCGAAACCGATATTGCGAATGATGGCGCCGAGGCGGTGTTGGCATGGTCGAAGCAGTCCTATGATTTGATCCTAATGGATTGCCAGATGCCGAACATGGATGGCTTTGAAGCCGTCGCACGCATCCGCGCCGGCGAAATCGAACAATCAAATCGCGCCAATCCCATTACGCGACGGATCCCTATCGTTGCGGTCACCGCAAACGCGATGGCTGGCGATCGCCAGGCTTGCCTCGCGGCCGGTTTCGACGACTACATCGCAAAACCTTACAAAGCACAAGCCTTGTTGGAGATTCTGTCACGCTGGCTTGAGGAAAAAACAGGGGTTGCGCTGCCGCCGGTGCTCGCGAGCATCGAATCAACGGTTAAACCCCAGGATACTTACGGAAAAGAAAAACCCTTTGACCCAAGCGCGCTAGATCACCTGATCGCACTGCAAGGGCCCAGCGGCGGAAGTGCAATGCGCAAGCGCGTCTTCGAGACTTTTGAAAAAAGTGTTTCGCGACTATTAGATCAATCAGAGCAGGCGGTAAACAATAGCGACGCCAACGCATTGCGCATCGCTGCTCACGCGCTCAAATCGGCAAGCGCCAATGTCGGCGCCTATGAACTATCGCGGCTGGCGCGTGAGCTTGAACTATTTGCGCGCGGTGGAGAAACAGCAGCGTCCCAAGCGTTGCCGCAGCTAAGGCAAGAATACGATGCAGTCCGCGCTGCAATTATGGAGTACCGAGATGGCGTTATTTCCGCCTAGCGAAGCCAATGCCGATAGGCCATTGGTGTTAATTGTCGACGATGAAGATTTGACACGCCTGTTCGCCCGCCAAACCCTCGAAGCGGCAGGTTTCCGTGTCGAGGAAGCCATCGATGGCGAGGCCGGACTCGCAGCTATTCAGCAACTCGCTCCGGACCTCGTGATGCTCGATGTATTGATGCCGGTTCGCGATGGCTTTGAAGTCTGCGCAGCGCTGCGATCATTGCCAGAACGTTCGGAAACACCGGTGCTGATGATGACCGGCCTAGAAGATGCCGATGCGGTAGACCGCGCCTTCTCAGTCGGTGCGACAGATTTTATTACCAAGCCAATTCGCTGGCACCTATTGTCGCATCGCGTTCGCTATATTTTGCGCGCGACCAAAATGGTGGCCGCGCTGGCCACCAGCCAGGCTAAATTAGTCGAGGCACAACGACTCGCTGGCCTCACCGCCTGGGAATGGGATATCGGCCGCGACTTGTTATCCTGGTCAAATCAGACTTTTCGCGACTTCGGTCTTGAGAGTGACATTGTCTCGATTGAATCGTTTTGGCAATTGGTTCACCCGGACGATCGACAGCTGGTCCGCCACGCATTTGTCGCGGCACTCAAGGGACAAAAATCCTTTGGCCAAGATTTTCGCGTGCTGCTGCCGAATGGCGCCGTGAAGTTTTTTCATTGCCAAGCGCAAACTCAATATGGATCAGACGGTCGCGCAACTTACATGGCAGGTTCCGCTCAAGATATTACCGAACGCAAACGGATGGAAGATGAAGTTCGAAAACTAGCATTGTACGATCCGCTCACCGGCTTGCCCAACCGCCTGCTGTTTCGCGAAGAATTAGAACGCGCGATGCTCCGCGCCAAGCGCAGCGGCACAATGATCGGCGTATTGTTCCTCGATTTAGATAAATTCAAGCGCATCAACGATTCGCTCGGCCACGACAACGGCGATCATTTGCTGCGCGAGATTGCGGCGCGCTTACGCCACAGTGCGCGCGGCGAGGAAGTCGTGGCACGCTTTGGCGGCGATGAATTCACCATGCTCATCGGGCCGTTAAAAAATGCCGATGAAGCGAGCCGCGTGGCGCAGCGCATTGTTCGGGCGTTTGCCGAACCGGTGCAACTGCAAGGACAAGAATTATTTGCGTCCACCAGCATCGGCATTTCGCTTTATCCGACCGACGCAACCGACGCGTCGGAATTAATCAAAAATGCCGATACCGCCATGTATGCCGCAAAAAGCATGGGGCGCAACGGCTATCAATTTTACGATCGTTCGATGAACGAAAGCACGCTCGCAAAACTCGAATTCGACGTCGCGATGCGGCGCGGGTTATCGCGCGGCGAATTCGTTTTGCATTACCAGCCGCGAATCGATACGCGCACTAATCAAGTGGCCGGCTGCGAGGCGCTGATCCGCTGGAATCATCCCGTACAGGGATTGATCCTACCCGGCCAATTTATCGGCATCGCGGAAGAAAGCGGCTTCATCATTCCGATGGGCAAATGGGTCATCGATCAAGCCTGCTGGCGGCAACGGGCATGGCGCGATATGGGATTACCGCGCATTCCGATCGCCGTCAATCTTTCCGCGCTGCACTTTGTGCGGCCGGAAATCGTGGCCGATATCCACGAAGCGCTGACTCGCCATGGCCTGGAGGGTCGCGACCTCGAGTTAGAAGTCACCGAAACCGTTTTTATGCAGGATACCGCGGTCAGCGCGGGGATCTTGGGCGATTTGAGTGCGATGGGCATCAAAGTCATCATCGACGATTTCGGCGTCGGGTTTTCGTCGATGAATTATCTGCAGCGAATGCCGGTTAATGCGCTGAAAATCGATCGCTCGTTCGTTAGTCAGGCGCCGCACAATAACCGTAATGGCGCCATCGTCAAAGCCATCGTCGCGATGGCAACAAGCCTTGAATTGGGCGTCATCGCCGAAGGTGTGGAAACGGCGGAGGAAGAAGAATTTCTGATGCGGATCGGCTGCCACGAAATGCAAGGATATTGGTTTGGTCACCCGGTGCCGGAGAAGGAATTTGCACAACGTCATTTGGTCGCTGAGCGCCCGGTTGCCGCGATCGCAAGCAACCGATCCGCGCAGTGAATATCTCACGATCGCAATGTAACAAGCATTGCAAGTAATGAAGTTGAGATCGCCATTGCTGCTCTATTTTTTTTAAGCCTTGCGAAGAGGGAGGCTAGAGGGGCTGGCCTTGGGCCATGCGGCGCTTCCGGCATACCGTGCCAACAGGCAAGCTGGGTGCGGGTTCTGGCTTAACTACTCGTATGCTTTACGCCGTGGCATACTACCAGTAGTCGAAATCACAACCACCTCGTCATTCCCGCGAAGGTGGGAATCCAGCGTCTTTAGTCTGAACGATAATGGGTCCTCGCCTTGGCGGGGACGACAATGAAAAAGTAATGATGCAAATTAGAATCCTCGATCAATGGCGTATCTAACCGGCATTGCCTGCACACCGTTCGGTCGTCACGAAGGCAGCAGTGCGCTCGGGCTGATGACTGTCGCGGCGCGTGAAGCATTGCACAACGCGCAATTGCAAACCTCACAAATCGACGGGTTGCTAACCGGCTATGCAACCACATTTCCCCATTTGATGTTTGCCAGCGTCGTCGCAGAAAATCTCGGCATCCAACCCGACTATTGTCACGCGATTCAATCGGGCGGCGCCAGCGGATTGACGATGGTGATGTTAGCGCGCGAATTGATTCGTAGCGGCCGCTGCAAAAATGTCTTGTGTGTCGCCGGCGAAAACCGCCTCACCGGCCAAACGCGCGACATGGCGATTCAATCGCTGTCGCAAGTGGGTCACGCCGATTACGAAGTGCCATTCGGCCCGACGGTGCCGGCCTATTACGCCTTGCTCGCCGCGCGCTATTTGCACGAGCATGATTTGCATGAAAACGATCTGGCGGAATTCGCGGTGCTCATGCGCCAGAACGCCATCGCTCATCCCGGCGCCCATCAGCGCGAACCGATTGACGTGAACGCGGTACTCAATTCCAAAACGATTTCATCGCCGCTGAAGTTGCTGGACTGCTGTCCCATTTCCGATGGCGCAGCGGCCGTCATTGTTTCGTTAGAACCCACAACAGAAAATGCAATTCGCATTCGTGGCGCAGGACAAGCGCACCGCCATCAACACGTCAGCCAGATCAAAGATATTCACGCCACCGGCGCAAAAGCCGCGGCAGACTTGGCATTTCGCGAAGCGAACATCGACCGCGCGCAAATCGGTTATCTTGGCATCTATGATTCGTTCACAATCACTTTGATGATGCTGCTTGAAGAAATTGGCTTCGCAGCACGCGGCGAAGCGGCAACGAAAGTTCGCAGCGGCGATTTCTCCGCGCAAGGTACGTTGCCGCTCAACACCCATGGCGGGTTGTTATCCTACGGTCATTGCGGCGTTGCGGGCGGTATGGCGCATCTGGTCGAAGCCGTTTTGCAGTTGTCTGGAAATGCCAGCGCTCGACAAATCACTGATCGTGAATGGTCCTATGTGCATGCCGATGGCGGTGTAATGTCCGCGCACGTTGGAATGATTTTGCAGAGAGAGAAGTAGTTGAAATTATCGGCGCCCGCCCTCATCCCCACCCTTCTCCCAAAGGGAGAAGGGACTAAATCCCCTCTCCCACTTGTGGGAGGGCTAGGGGTGAGATGGGGATTTCGCAGCGCAAGCGTTGCGCCCATCGAACGGCTCTGGCTTGCAAGCCAGAGCGCGCACTGCAAGTGAGGGACGACCTTTCCTTATCCACATCTACCTAAGAAATTTATGGACACATACGCCCAACATTTCTGGACCGGCTGCAACGAAAACGAGCTACGCATCCAACGCTGCGCCGACTGCAATCACGCCCAATTCTTCCCGCGCAGCCATTGCTTAAACTGCAACAAGGATCGCGTCGAATGGCAAGCCGCGAAAGGCACCGGCACGATTTATAGCGTGACCCGCGTCGAGCGCGCACCGACCGATGAATTTCGCGCGCTTGCGCCTTACGCCATCGCGCTGATTGATTTAAACGAAGGCGTGCGCATCATGGCCCACGCCAATCTCGCACTGAAAATCGGCGATCAAGTCCGCGTTACTTTCTTCAACCACAACAACCGCGCCCTGCCCCGCTTCGAACCTTTATGACCGAATTCGATTTCACTCATTTGCTGTCGCCGCGCTCCATCGCCATTGTCGGCGCGTCGGATAATCCCAATAAAATCGGTGGACGGCCAATCCACTTCATGCAGCGCTTCGGCTATCGCGGAAAATTATTTCCGGTCAATCCCGCGCGCAGCGAAGTGCAAGGCATCAAATCCTATCCGAATTTAGAATCGTTACCCGAGGCACCGGACTGCGTACTGCTCGCCGTCGGCGGCGAGGCCGCGCTGCAAGCCGTCCGCGAGGCCGCGAAAATTGGCGCGAAGAGCATCGTGGTTTCTGCCTCAGGCTTCGGCGAAACCGGCGCCACGGGCCGCGCGATGCAAGACGAAATGGTGCGCATCGCCCATGGTGCCGGCATGCGCATGATCGGGCCGAATTCTCAAGGCTTGGCAAATTTCAGCTGCGGCGCGGTGACCAGTTTTTCGACGTTGTTTCTCGAGCGGCCGCCGGCGGACGGGCCAGTGGCGATCGTCAGTCAATCGGGCGCGTTGTCGGTTGTGCCTTATGCACTACTGCGCGATCGCGGCATCGGCGTGCGCCATGTTCATGCGACCGGGAATGAAGCGGATCTGTGTGTCGCGGAAATTGCTAACGCGGTTATCGACGACGATGGCGTAAAACTTTTGCTGCTGTATCTAGAAAATTTTAATCGTCCCGACGTACTCGCTCGCGCCGCAGAAAAAGCGCGCGAACGCGATATTCCGATTATTGCGCTCAAAGCTGGCCGCACGCAAAGCGGTGCGCAGATGGCGAGTTCCCACACCGGCGCGATGGCAACGGAAGATCGCATTGTCGATGCGTTCATGGAAAAGCATGGCATCCTGCGCGCACGCGACGTTGGCGATTTGGTGAATAGCGCCGAGCTATTTTTATCCGGGCGGCGACCGCGTGGTCGGCGCATCGTGATGCTGAGTAACAGCGGTGCGAGCTGTGTGATGGCGGCGGACGCGGCCGACGATTTGAATTTACCACTCGCGAAGTTGCATACGTCCACCCGCGAAAAACTGAAAGAACTATTGCCAGGATTTTCCACGGCCGAGAATCCGATTGATCTCACCGCGTCATTGCTGACCGACAGCAGTTTGTTCGGCAAAGCCCTCGCCGCGATCGGCGCGGACGACGAAGTGGACATGGTGATGGCAGCCATTCCCGTCGCAGGCCAAGGCTACGATGTGCCGAGTTATGCACGGGCTGCGGCAGCCTTCATCGCGCAAACCGGCAAGCCGTTTGCATTCGCCTCGCCGCTCGCGGAAGTGGTCAACGCATTTAAAAAAGAAAACGTACCGAGCTTTCTCGACGAACGAGTGGCGATGGAATCGCTCGCGCAACTGGCAAATTATACTGCCTCAAGAAGCGCTCCCCGCTTGCCTCTACAAGCCACATTGCCGGTGACGCCCGTCCCGATTGCCTCGCAGCAATACCTCAGCGAAGCGGCAAGCTTGGCGTGGCTCTCAGGCAATGGCATAGCAACGGTGCCGTTTCGCGTTTGCAAAACCGAAGCCGAGATTCGCGACGCATTTCACGCACTCGACAAACCTGTCGCGATCAAAGCCTCATCGCCGGACGTGCCGCACAAATCGGAACACGGCTTGGTATTTTTGAACGTAAGCGATGAAATTCGAGCGCTAGAATGCTTCGCCACGATCACGAAAAAATTACTGGCATTGAAAGCAAAAGACCAAGGCACGATCGTCGCGACCATGATCAAACCGCAGCGTGAACTCATGATCGGCGGACGCATCGACCCACAGTTTGGACCGGTGATAATGGTCGGCGACGGTGGGAAATACGTCGAGGCCTTGCAAGACTTTGCGCTACTGCTTGCGCCATTCACCATCGAGGATGTGTTAAGTGCGCTGGACCGATTACGCATCGCGCCGATTCTGCGCGGCACGCGCGGCGAAGCGCCGCTGGATCTGTTGTCGTTTGCCGAGATGGCGGTTCGCGTCGGCGAAATATTGATGGCGACCAAAGATCGCATTGCGTCGATCGATCTTAATCCAGTGATGGTATTGGCAAAAACTCCTCACGAAACGCAAACCGCATTTGCCGCCGATGGATTGATTGAACTCAACCGATGATGCTTACGCTAACCGCCGCCCATCAATTGTCATTCCCGCGAAGGCGGGAATCCATTTGGCGCGTCAACATGCAACCACACTATGGATTCCCGCCTACGCGGGAATGACAAGTCTATGACCATCGATTACCAAACCCTAAAAAACTGGCAATTCCCAGATATCGAGCACACCTACACCGTCGAAGACACGATGCGCTATGCCTTGGCTGTCGGTGTCGGTCACGATCCGATGGATGAGCGTGCATTGCGCTTCGTCACCGAATACGAATTGCAAGCGATGCCAACCATGGCCGTCGTACTTGGCTACCCCGGTTTTTGGATGACCGATCCGCGTACTGGCATCGATGCCACGTTGATTCTTCATGGTGAAGAAGCGGTCACCTTGCATAAGCCATTGCCTGTCGCGGGAACGGTATTTTCGCGCCACAAAATGCGGCGTGTCATCGATAAAGGCGCGAACAAAGGCGCGGTCGTCATTTACGACAAAGAACTATTCGACAAAAAAACCGGCGCTCTATTGGCGACCGTGAATCACACGGCATTCTGCCGTGGTAATGGCGGATTCAGCGCGAAGGACGGCACCAGCGATCCCGCGCCGCCGCCACCGAAACCGATGCCAACTGGCGCGCCCGATCTCATTTGCGATCTGCGGACGTTGCCGCAACAAGCCCTGCTCTATCGCCTGCTCGCCGATCGCAATCCGTTGCATGCCCTGCCGAAAGCCGCGCTGGACGCGGGTTTCCAGCGACCTATCCTGCACGGGCTGGGTACTTATGGCGTGGTCGGTCATGCATTATTGAAAACGCTTTGTGACTATCAGCCTGATCGAATTCGGCATCAGGGTGTTCGCTTTACTGCGCCGGTCTATCCGGGTGAAACGATTCGCACGGAAATTTGGAGCAAAGAAAATCCGATTCGGTTTCGCGCCAAGGCGTTGGAGCGTGATGTGGTCGTGATTAACTTTGGTGAGTTTGAAATGGTATGACGCAACCCCAAAGCGTTAGGTTCGGCGCAAGCGCAAGTTAGCACCCAGGTGTGCAACAGGCTAGTTCTTTTCGTTGTCATTGCGAGGAGCGCAGCGACGAAGCAATCTCGCTTTTTGCGGCGCTGAAAAGTACGAGATTGCGTCGTCGCAAAAAACGCTCCTCGCAATGACAGCCGAACCAACCCTGCTAATTTACTTTTCCTTCGCATCCAACCAAATCAGCGACGCCATGCGGCCGGTTGTTCCATCGCGCCGGTAGGAAAAAAACCGATCGCTATCTGCAAACGTGCAAAAATCTCCACCATAAATTTCTTCCACGCCGGTTCGTCGCAAGCGCAATTGCGCCAACTCATACAAATTCGCTAACCATTTGCCATCGGCAGTCGGCAAAAATGCAGTGGCGGCATTCTCATCGTCGTTGACGAATACGTCGCGAACGTCGTCGCCGACTTCGTAGTGCGATGGACCAATCGCCGGCCCGAGAAAAACCAGCAGCTCCGGCGGTGGCACGCGCATCGCCGCGATGGTTTTCTCGAGAATCGATTGGCTTAAGCCACGCCAACCGGCGTGGGCCGCGCCGACAATGCTGCCATTGCGATCGCAGATCAGCACTGGCAAACAGTCCGCAGTCAGTATCGCGCACACAACACCGTTTTTCTCGGTACACGAAGCGTCAGCTTCAACGTCGGAATTGACTGCGCCCGCCGCGACGACATTTGTGCCATGCACTTGCCGCAGCCACACGGGATCCGACGGAAGATAGACTTGTAGCAACGCACGATTTGCCGCGACGTCGCCCGGCGCGTCGCCCACATGGTCGCCCAGGTTTAAGCCGGTAAAGGGCGCGCGGCTGACGCCACCGGCGCGGGTCGTCACGAAGGCCTTCACGCACGGCGGTGCAGGCCAATCGGGAACGATCCAATCGCGGGCGATGCTCATGCGACCTCTTGCCGCAATACTTCTAACAATTTTGCCATGTCTGCAGGTAACGGCGCGTGCCACTCCATTTGCTTCGTAGATGACGGATGGATTAGGCCCAAACGCGTTGCATGCAGCGCTTGCCGGCCAAACGCTTTGATCTCTTTCTGCAACTCGGGATGCAGTGCGCGAGCTTTACCGCGATACACAAAATCGCCGAGCAGTGCGTGGCCGATCGAACGCATATGCACCCGAATCTGATGCGTGCGACCGGTTTCCAGCCGGCATGAAAGCAACGTATTTTGCGCAAAACTTTCCATCGGCTGGTAATGCGTAATCGCCGCTTTGCCGTTCGGTACGATCGCCATTTTTAGACGATCGCGCGGATCGCGGCCAATTGGCGCGTCAACACTTCCCCCAACGGCGATCACACCTTCGACGATCGCCAAATATTCCCGTTTCACGGTTCGACCTTGCAATTGACGCACGAGATTTGTTTGTGCCTCCAACGTTTTCGCGACCACCAGCAAACCGCTGGTATCTTTATCCAGTCGATGTACAATCCCGGCCCGTGGCAAGGTTTTTAATTTGGGGGCGTGATACAAAAGCGCGTTCAGCATGGTGCCTTCCCAATTGCCGCTACCGGGGTGCACCACCAATCCCGGCGGCTTGTTGATTACTAGTAGGGTGTCATCTTCGAAGGCAATTTCCAGATCAATGTCCTCGGCGCGAAACGACAATTCTTCGGCGCTCGCCTGTGGTGACACTTTAACTTGCTCGCCGCCGAATACCTTTAGCTTTGCGCTCGCATTAACGCGATCGATGTCGACAAAACCCGCCTTGATCCATGCTTGTAAGCGGCTGCGCGAGTGTTGCGGAATCATCAGCGCCAGCACTTGGTCGAAGCGCATTCCCGAATATTCATCGGGAATCGTGAAACTTATTACCTCGTCCGGCGCGGGCGATGCGGTATAATTTGCATCACTTTTTGTAGTGTCATTTTCACTGGATATTGCCATGCGCTTGAGTATATCGTTTCTTGTCCTGTCATTGTACGGCGCGCTTCTCACCGGCTGCGGCCTGAATCAAGAAAAAGCCGACCCAACCAAAGATTGGTCGCCGCAGCGCATTTATTCCGAAGCGAAATCGGAAATCGCCAGTGGCAATAACGACAAAGGCATCAAGCTGTTGGAAACATTGCAAGCGCGCTATCCCTACGGCCGCTATGCGCAGCAGGCGCAACTCGACGAAGCCTATGCTTACTACAAGGCCGACGAAGTGCCTCAGGCGTTGGCGGCGGCGGATCGATTTATCAAATTGCATCCGAATCATCCCAACGTCGACTACGCCTTTTATCTAAAAGGGCTTTGCAATTTCCGCGACGATTTAGGGCCGCTTGGATTTTTCTCTACCGACGATTTAGCGGAGCGCGATCCGAAGGCGGCTAAAGATTCTTTCGATACTTTCCGCGAGCTAGTCACCCGCTATCCGGAAAGCCGCTACGCGCCGGACTCGATCAAACGCATGAATTATTTGGTTAACGCGTTGGCGACTCATGAAGTCAAAGTTGCCGACTACTACTATCGCCGCGGCGCCTATGTCGCCGCCGCAAACCGTGCGCAAGAAGCGCTGAACACCTATCCGCAAGCACCGGCCCTGGAACAAGCGCTGAGCATCATGGTGAAATCCTATGAGGCCATGGGGCTAAAAGATCTGGCCAGCGATGCAACAAAAGTTCTGCAAAAGAATTTTCCGCAAAGCAAGTATTTAAGTAAATCATAGCCATCTCCATCCTGTAAGCCTTTGCGCGCGAAGGCGACTACCGCAAGTCAATCAACGGGAGCTTGCATGGCAACACCTGAATTCGATATCTGCGTAATCGGCGGCGGCGCAGCGGGCCTGGTCGTCTCCGCTGGCGGTTCGACCCTCGGGGCGAAAGTGGCCTTGGTGGAAAAGCACGAAGGCGGCATGGGCGGCGATTGTTTGCATTACGGCTGTGTGCCGAGCAAAACTTTGCTTCGCTCGGCCAAGGTCGCCCATCAAATGCGCCATGCGGATCGCTACGCCATTTCTCCCGCGATTCCGCAGATTGATATTGGCAAAGTCATGCAGCGCGTTGCCGGCGTGATTGCCTCAATTGAACCCAATGACAGCCCGGAACGTTTCCGCAGCCTCGGCGTGGATGTTTCGTTCGGCACCGGACAATTCACCGATCGCGGAACGTTCACCGTCGGCAATCGAAAACTCACGGCACGCAATTTCGTCATCGCGACCGGTTCGCGCCCAGGTGTGCCGCCGATTCCCGGCTTAAACGACGTGCCGTTTCTCACCAACGAAACCGTCTTCAAACTCAACGAGCCAGTACCGAGCATGATTGTCATCGGCGCCGGGCCGATCGGCTGCGAAATGGCGCAGGCCTTCGTGCGCCTCGGCAGCAAAGTCATGGTCGTCGATTTGAGTCCGACATTGTTGCCGCGCGAAGACGCCGATCTCGCCGCCGTCATTCGCGCGCAAATGGAGGCGGACGGCATCGAATTTCATCTTGGCGTGACCCCGACCAAAGCAGAAGGCAATACCGGTACGATTTCGCTTTGGATCAAAGATAAAGACGGCCGTGAAATCAAACTCGAGGCCTCGCATTTGTTGGTCGCGGCCGGACGCAAAATGAATGTCGAAGGTTTGGGGCTAGAAGCCGCCGGCGTGCAAGTGGAGAAAGGCCGTATCGTTTCCGACGCCACCTTACGAACCACGAACAAGAACATTTACGTCTGCGGCGACGTCGCCGGCTCGTTCCAATTTACCCATATGGCCGAGCATCACGCTGGCGTCGTGCTGCGCAATATTTTAAATCCGCTGCCGTTTAAATTCGCCAAAGCCGAAACCCGCGTGATTCCCTGGTGTACGTTTACCGAGCCGGAGTTGGCGCGCGTCGGCGTTTCCGAAACGGAAGCGAAGCAGCAGAATATTCCTCACCGTGTTTACAAATTCCCGTTCGAAGAAATGGATCGCGCGCGCGCCGAGGGCGACACCGAAGGCTTTGCAAAAATCATCACCGATCCCAAAGGCGTTATTCTTGGCGCCGCAATCGCCGGCCCGCATGCCGGCGAACTGATTCACGAATATGTGCTCGCCATCGCCAAACGCATGACGACCAATGACCTGTCGGGCATCATTCACGTTTATCCAACGTTGGCGCAAATCAATCGCCGCGTCGCCGATCAGCGACGCAAAGAATCGTTGACGCCGAACGCGAAGAAATGGATTATGCGCATCGCGGGGTTACGTGGGGCATAGGCTGGATAGGCAATACCAGTGCGGCTCTTCAGTCATGCACCGCCATGAGGCAGTATTGATACGGCTTGTGGCACGGGTGCCTAATTTTTTATCACCAACCATTACTACTGTCATTCCCGCGCAGGCGGGAATCCATTTGGCAGTGGCAGTATTCGAGGCACTATGGATTCCCGCCTGCGCGGGAATGACAGTTTTGAAGCATATGGTTATAGCGTTCCAAAAATGAATCGAGCGAATCCTAACCAATGAAAAACTCCACCACCCTAATTAAG
>JANOLP010000312.1:0-8196 GCA_031419835.1 Pseudomonadota bacterium
CGCCGCGTGTTTGTACCGCTGGCCGAATCGGTGACGCGAGCGTTGCAAGCTTTCGACAGCGTCGATCCGGAGCGTATTGCGTTGGCGAGCGCGCTAAGCGCATACATCGAAAAAAATCATCGCCTCGTCATTGCAGTGGAAGATTGGCCGAGCGTGACTGATCATTTGCGCATGAATTATCGTATCATCGATCTAGCTGGCGAAGAACTCGCCGTCGGCCGCGATATCGAAGCGCTACGCCGGCAATTGGGCCAGGCGGCAACCACTTCGGTACGCAGTCAGGGTACTAAGCAATTCGAGCGCGATGGCATTCGCGCTTGGGATTTTGGCGATCTGCCAAGTGAAATCGAAGTCAACATCAAGGGTCGTACCGTGCTTGCCTATCCAGGCATTGAGGACCACGGCGATTCGGTCGCGCTGCGCTTATTCGATCAGGCCAGCGCTGCCATGGAAGTGACGGAGCGCGGCTTGGTGCGACTGTGCATGCTCGCATTATCACAACCGCTGCGCTATCTGGAAAAAAATCTGCCGGGTTTGCGAAGTATGAGTCTGGCCTATGCGAATCTACGCGATGCGCCTTTCGGCGCGCTAAAGAAAAATGCTGTCGGTACTATCGAAGAAGAATTACGAGACGATGTGTTGTATCAAGCATTCCATCGTGTGTTTCTCGCCGGTCACTCGCAAATTCGCAGCGCGCAGGAGTTCGAACAGCGCATTGCCACGAACAAATCCCAGCTTGGCGCGCAGGCCAATGCCCTCTGCGAGGACCTTAGGGCGATCTTCGCCGAGTATCATGCCGTGCAGACCAAGCTGAATGCGCTTCCCAGCGGCACCTATCTGGAGAGCCGCACGGATATTGAGTCGCAGCTTAGTCATCTGCTGTTTCGCCGTTTCGTGCGTTTGGTGCCGATCGAACAGCTTGCGGATTATCCGCGTTATCTAAAAGCCATCACGTTGCGCTTAGATAAGCTGCGCGAAGCACCGCAACGGGATTTCGATCTCGCATTGGATGTCGAATCCCTGTGGCACAATTACGAGAAGCGTCGTAACGCAAGCGGCACGAACGCGGCGATGGAAGATTACCGCTGGTTGCTGGAAGAATTGCGCGTGTCGCTATTCGCGCAGCAATTGCGAACACCGGTCCCGGTGTCGCTGAAGCGCTTGTCTAAACTCTGGGATGAAATTTCGAAAGCCAAATGAACGCAGATCCGAAACGCATCGCACGCATCGCCGATCGAATGGATGATATCGCGCCGTTTCACGTCGTTGAAATATTTAATCGTGTTGGCGAATTGGAACGGGCGGGCCATTCGGTTATTAATCTATGTATCGGTGAACCGGATTTCCCGACGGCACAGCCGATGTTAAATGCGGCGGTAACGGCATTACAATCGGGTCGTTTCCCCTATACACCATCGCTCGGTATTCCGGCGTTGCGCGAAGCGATTGCGCGATTTTATTGGGATCGCTACCAGGTCAACGTCGCGCCGGAACGCATTGCCGTGACCGCTGGCGCGAGCGCCGCGTTGCTGTTGACGATGGGTGTATTAATCAATCCCGGTGACGAAGTTTTGCTAACGGATCCCGGCTATCCGTGCAATCATCAATTCGTTCGCGCGATGGGCGGCAAACCGGTCGGCGTACCGGTCGGCAGTGACAGCAACTATCAACTCAATGCCGCGCTGATTGAACGGCATTGGGCTGCGCATACGACGGCGGCATTGGTCGCTTCGCCCGCCAACCCGACTGGGACGATGATTCATGCCGATGAAATGGCCAATTTAATTGCGGCGGTTCACGGTCGTGGCGGACGCTTGATTGTCGACGAGATTTACTTGGCGTTAAGTTACGGGCAAGCACCCTCAACCGCGCTGAGTATTTCGGATGAGATATTCATCATCAATAGCTTTTCCAAATATTTTCAGATGACCGGCTGGCGGCTGGGATGGATTGTTGCACCGAGCGCGTATGTGAAGGCGATAGAACGACTTTCGCAAAACCTATTCATTTCTAATTCGGCGATCGCGCAACACACTGCGCTGGCGGGATTCGAACCGGAAACGTTAGAAATTTTGGAAAGCCGCCGAAGGGAATTTCAAGCGCGGCGCGATTATTTGATTCCGGCGCTGAAAGAGCTAGGCTTCGGCGTGCCGGTCACGCCGGAAGGCGCATTTTACGTTTACGCCGATTGCGCAAAATTTAGCGCCGACAGCTATCGCTTCGCTTGGGATTTGTTAGAAAACGCCTATGTTGCCGTCACACCGGGCATTGATTTCGGAAATCACCATGCTGAGCGTCACGTGCGCTTTAGTTATTGCGCGTCATTGGAACAACTGCGCGAAGGTATCGATCGACTAAAACGATATTTGGGCAGGTAATCGGCAACGCTACCAGCCGAAATGAGCACCGCCGCGCCAGCGTCCGCGGCCATGGGGAAAACCATAGTAAAAATACGGTTGAAAGAACCAACCATATCGATGATAAGCGTATGCCGATTCTTCTTCCCTTACCTCGCGTAAATGGATCTTATGCATGTAATCCAATACAGCGTCGGGCACGCCGCGATCGTGCAAACTGGCGATCTCTGACGCCGTTAAGGGATACACGGCACGGGATTCCTTGATGCGCTTGATAATTTCTTCCGGTGCGGTTCTGGCTTTGCTCATTTCGACGATTTCGTCCAACGTCGGCGGCTCCGGACGCGCCAAACGAGTCGAGGCGCAGCCCACCATTAAGCCCATTAGCATCACCAAAAAGCTTACTTTGAGAATTCTCATACCAACCTCGATACTAAAATTAAATCAGTCCCTTAACTTGATGCTTGCGGAATGGTTGACGGAAAGTCTTGTCCAACCGTTTCCGCTGCTTCGCCAAGTCGGCATTTCGGCATTTCGGCATTTCGGCAAACTCGCTCGTTTTGACCTAAACTTAAGCCCAGGAATGATAAATATGACAAGCTTCTTCAAATTCGGTTGCCTGCTCCCGCTGATATTTTTCGCTTCACTTTCATTTGCCCAGGACTTTATGGATGGCGATTTGCCAGGCCAAACTTTCTGGGTAAAGCCAGCGAAGGAAATCTATCGCCGCATTGAATTTTACCGCCATCCGAAGATCGACGCGCCGTCATTCTTTCCGTCGTCGAAAAAACAAATTCGAATTATCAGTGTCGGTCGCGGCTGGATCAAACTGAATTTCGTTTCGGCCTTTAACGGCTTCGAAGAGGCACACATTCCGGTCGGATACTTCAAGCGCAACCTCTACACGTCCGTGACCTTTAACGGCTATGCATTTGATCGATCAACTTTTTTTAAAGAAGATCCAGAACTCATAAAGGAACGGGCGGAAAAGGCCGCTGCACCCGAAGTGATTAACAAAGGTAAGCCCAAAAGTATCGTGTCAAAGTTTTTTCGACACAAGAAAACCTGTTGTGGTATGTCCAACCCCAATTCGCAGGAATACGGCAAAAATCCCCGCAACTACCCCGAACGCAACAGATAAAGCATGACTTCCCCGACCTCCACGGCCTCGTGGAACGCGCTTGTGGCCCACAGAACCGAGCTGGGAAACCCAAGTACTAACGCTTGGTTTCAGGCCGATCCGCAACGCGCGAGGAAGTTTTGCGTAGAAGCACTCGGGATTTACCTCGACTACTCGAAGCAACCCGTTACAGACAAGACCATGGCAATGCTAAGCGATCTCGCTCAGGAAATGGATGTCACAGGTTGGCGCGATCGAATGTTTGCGGGTGAAAAAATTAATTCCACGGAGCAGCGTGCCGTTCTCCATACGGCGTTGCGCAATCGCAGCAATCGGCCAATTAACGTGGATGGCGTCAATGTGATGCCTAGCATTAGCCGCGTCCTGCAACAAATGCGCGGTTTTGCCGGTGCGGTTCGCGATGGAAATTGGCGCGGGCATACTAATGAACTTATCACTGATATCGTCAATATTGGTATTGGCGGCTCCGATCTGGGACCGGCAATGGCCTGTGCGGCGCTGAAGGCCTTTGGCCATCCGCGGCTGCGCAGCCATTTCGTTTCCAACGTGGATAGCACCCATTTGACGGAAACATTGGCCGGGTTAAATGCCGCGAGCACGCTGTTTATAGTCTGCTCAAAAACCTTTACGACCCAGGAGACCCTTACTAATGCGCATTCCGCACGGCGTTGGCTAGTCGATAAGCTAGGCACCGACACGGCCGTTGCAAAACATTTTGTTGCAGTTTCGACCAATGCTAAAGAAGTCTCCGCATTTGGTATCGACATCGCCAATATGTTCGAATTTTGGGATTGGGTCGGCGGCAGGTACTCGCTGTGGAGCGCCGTCGGCTTGTCGTTAGGCGTGCTAATCGGAATGGATAATTTCGACGAAATGCTCGCCGGCGCGTATCGGATGGATGAGCACTTTCGTGAAGCCCCGCTGGAAAACAACCTACCGGTAATTCTTGCCTTAATCGGCATTTGGCAGCGTAACTTTATGCATGCCGAAACCTACGGGGTATTGCCCTACAGTCAAGCATTGGCGCGCTTTCCAGCCTATCTGCAACAGCTAGAAATGGAAAGTAATGGCAAACGCGTTGATCGCGAGGGCAATATTGTCGATTACGCCACCGCGCCGATTATTTGGGGCGAGCCCGGAACGAACGGGCAGCATGCGTTTTACCAGCTCATTCACCAGGGAACAGCCGTGGTGCCGGCCGATTTTATTGTTGCACTGCAAAGTGAATACCCGCTCAGCGATCATCAACCAAAGCTATTGGCGAATTGCCTGGCCCAAACCGAAGCACTATTGCGCGGAAAAGACGCTGCCGCTGTGGAACGGGAACTTCAAAGCAAAAATTACGGCCCAACGCAGATTGCCGAAATGACCCCGCACCGAGTATTCCCCGGGAATCGTCCCAGTAATACGCTTTTTATGAATCGGCTCGACCCGAAAACCTTAGGCGCGCTGGTTGCAGCTTATGAGCACAAAGTGTTTGTGCAAGGCATTATTTGGAACATCAACTCGTTTGACCAATGGGGTGTCGAACTAGGAAAACAGCTCGCAAATCAAATCCTAAGCGAATTCGAAGGGGGGACAATTGGCGTTGAACATGATAGTTCCACGCGAGCCGCCATAGCCATGATCAATGCAAAGCGCTGAAAGTTTTTTTAAATTTCGACGGAGGCCGCTTGGCGCTGTCTGGAAATCCTTGCTATCCTTCTCATTGATCCTATCCGCGTAAATTATTTAAAGAAGAACACTGTGAATATAAAACAGGTATTGGCCTTACCGCATCGGCAGTTCGCCCTATTCGGAGCTTAAGGCGCCATGAATCCGCTCTTAGGGCGCCAGCTTAATGTTTTGTTTCAGCGCAGCCGGCTGGAATTGAGCGTTCAGTTAGTCGCGTCATTGATCGCGACTGGGCTTTTGTTCGATAAAATTCCGACCATTAGCCTCGTCGCATGGTTAGTTGGCTTAGCCGCCGTTCTTGGCTTGCGACTGCTTATGGGACGGGTTTATTTAGCAAAATCTGCTGTCGCACAGCCCTCGATTTGGCAAAATGCCTCGGCATTGATGAACTTGATGGCGGGCGCGCTTTGGGGCATTCTTGCTTTGGCTCAGCAGGACGTATCGAGCAACGCTCAGGTGGGGTTGATGATTACGACCGCAGCCGTCTGCGCAATGGTCTTGTGGAGCACCGCCTCGAGCGCCATAAACTTCCCGGCGTTTATGCTGGGCTTGCTGGTTCCGTGGGGCCTCGTACTTTTTCAAGGCAAGATAACTTCAGCCTCGGTATTCCAGTTGTTTGCGGGTATCAGCGTTATTTATCTAGGATTATTTCTTCTCGTCAACCGCCAAGCAAGTGAACTCGTCCGCATGCAAAGCCAGGCGTCGAGAACCATGCCGGCCATAACCACCGCCCAGGCTTTACCCGCCAAACCCATTTCCCAGACGACCAGCGTCCGGGTTGATACGACCTTATCCACGGTGACCTTGGTTGAGCGCGAAGGGCGTCCGTACGCGGGCTTAAAGCGGCGCGCTTCGGACCATCGAGGCGATCCGGGACTGTCGGACGCTCCAATCAAAGGCAGTAGCTTTGGGCAAATCAAGATCCTCGATATCGTCAATGCTGAGCCAAAGGAGCCGGCGGATTGCTGTATTTTAGTGGCAGAAGATAATCTCGATAATCAACTCGTTGCCTTGCATCTTTTGCAAAAACGCGGATATAAAGTCGTGATTGCGAACAATGGCCGCGAAGCGCTTGCAGCGGTAGAACGGCAACGATTTGAATTAATCTTAATGGATATTCAAATGCCCGAAATGGGGGGGCTTGAAGCAACAGCGGCGATCCGTTTAAAGGAAAAACACGGTTCGAAACGCATCCCGATTATCGCGCTAACCGCTAATCCCGTCAGTGAAAGCCGTGAAATATGCCTTGCGGCGGGGATGGATGATTATTTGAATAAACCCATCAGTCGCACGCGACTCTTCGCTGCACTGGACGCGCAATTAAAGAAGAAACCTCGCCCAGAAGCTTAGCTCGTTTACATTGTCGTACAATGCGAGCAACATGCCTCGCGTTCGCACAAAAGTCCTCTTCGTCACCTCAGAACTTTATCCGCTGATCAAGACCGGCGGACTTGCCGATGTATCCGCGAGCCTACCGGCGGCGTTGCAAGCAATTGGCCTAGATGTCCGTATTCTTCTGCCCGGATACGCCAGCGTACTAAAGCAACTTCCGCACGCGCGCAAGGCTGCGCTCATTTCTAATGTTGCCGCGTACTATCCTGACTGCACCCTGCGTACTTCGCGTGCGCCGGGTACCGATGTGCCAATTATTCTGCTGGATTGCCCAACTCTGTATCAGCACGAGAATGGGCCGTATCAGGATCGGTCTGGCGCGGATCTGCCCAACAACCATCTTCGCTTCGGCTTACTTGGATATATCGCGGCACTGCTTGCCGGCGACGATTCCCCACTGTCGTGGCGCCCGGACGTTATTCACTGTAACGATTGGCAAAGTGGGCTTGCGCCTGCCTATATGAATTTTATGTCCGGCACCAAGCCGCCTAGCATCATTACTATTCACAATCTCGCATTCCAAGGTATTTTTCCGCCAAACACGTTGCCTTGGCTGGGGCTTCCTGCTCAAAGTTTTCAGATCAATGGCCTCGAATACTACGGCAACATCTCTTTCCTGAAAGCGGGATTGTTCTATGCGAATCACATTACCACCGTGAGCCCAACCTACGCGCAGGAAATTCAACAAGAGCCTCTTGGAATGGGCCTACAGGGTTTACTCACGACCCGAAAGGATCAGCTGACAGGGATCTTAAACGGCATCGACGAGTCGGCCTGGAATCCAAAACAAGATCCCCATATCCCGAGTCATTATGACCTCGCCAGCCTCAGTAACAAGCGACCTAACAAAGCGGCATTGCAACAACGCATGGGACTTGATGTCGACGCCAACTCGCCCTTGCTCGGCGTTGTTAGCCGACTGACCCTTCAAAAAGGCATTGATCTGATCATCAAGATCATTCCAGATTTAGTATCACGTGGCTGTCAACTTGCGGTCCTCGGCAGTGGCGATGCGACAAACGAAAACGCGCTTCGACAATTTGCACTTCAGTATCCCGGTAAAGTCGCGGTCATGATTGGTTTCGACGAAAGCCTGTCCCATCTCATCACGGCTGGGATTGATATTTTTCTGATGCCGTCGAGGTTCGAGCCTTGCGGTCTCAACCAAATGTACAGCCAACGATACGGTACGCCGCCACTGGTTAGCGCAACAGGTGGTCTTGCCGATACCGTATTCGATTGCAGCGATCGCACGATTTCCGAAGGGCTCGCAAGTGGCATAGTGCTGCAGGAATTCACGTCGAATGGACTGCTAGATGCGGTTGACCGCACCTTGATACTTTTCCGCGATTCCGGAGTTTGGAAAAAACTTCAGCGCGCAGGAATGGAACGAGATTTTAGCTGGGCGACAAGCGCCCAACGATACTGCGATCTGTACTGGTCTCTAACGCAACGGCAGCGCTAGTTCGACACAGATCGCCAATGCACAACGCGAAAAACAATCCGTCGAATTCACGCGAAACATTTCAATCGAACGGATGCCGTAATACGATCGTCTCATCGCGGTCCGGCCCAGTGGAAATTACGTCAATGGGAACGGCACAAATCTCCTCGATTCGCTTCAAATATAAC
>JANOLP010000313.1:0-17548 GCA_031419835.1 Pseudomonadota bacterium
CGCCGCTGTCGCTTCGCTGAGTTTGCCATCTAAACATGATGCCAAATTCGAGCAACATTGAATATGCCGCAAGCCCAGTATCCATGCGGCTTGCGGATACATTTTTCTGTAAAATTACCCACACTAAGTCACGAAGACCCATAAAAATAAGAGGCATCGCGCCAGGAGCCGCTCGCCGACCGGGTCGCCCGAGGCTAGCTACCGGCCTCGGGCCATTGCCGATCCGGGCATATGTTGTCAGGAACCGCTCTGGAACTGGGTTGCCTTGGGCAACTGGCTGCCAGGCCTGCTCTAAAAATATTCTCTACTTCTAAATATGTCATCCTGAGTGAAACGAAGGATCTGTTTTTCGGGCGTGGCAAAATGCCAAAGCAGATCCTTCGTTTCACTCAGGATGACAGTCGTTTGTGGTAGTCGATGCCGCGTACAATTTGAACGAATTTTTGAAAGTCCTTATATGCCCAACCGCCTATCTCAAGAAACCAGCCCATATCTTCAGCAGCATGCCGACAATCCGGTCGATTGGCATGCCTGGAATGCCGAATCCCTTGCGCTTGCTCGCGCTCAGAACAAACCAATTTTGTTATCGATCGGTTATTCCGCTTGCCATTGGTGCCACGTGATGGCGCACGAATCGTTTGAAGATGCCGAGACCGCGGCGGTCATGAATGAATTGTTCGTGAACATTAAGGTGGATCGCGAGGAGCGGCCGGACTTGGATCAGATTTATCAGGCTGCGCACTACATGTTGACGCAGCGTTCCGGCGGCTGGCCGTTGACGATGTTTTTGTCGGCGGAAGATCAAACGCCGTTTTTCGGCGGCACGTATTTTCCGAAAACCGCGCGTTATAACCTGCCGGGCTTTCAAGATTTGTTGCCGCGTATTGCAGGGTTTTATCGCGAGCGGCGCGAAGAAATCGACGTTCAGAATGCGTCGCTAATCGAGGCGCTGAATCGCAACGAGGTTCCCTCGCCGCCGGGTGAGATCATATTTTCGTCGGCGTTGCTCGACGTGGCTTTTGAGTCTCTGCAGCAAACGTTTGATTCGGTGAACGGCGGTTTCGGCGGTGCGCCGAAGTTTCCGCATCCGACGGAAATCGAACTGTGCTTCGAGCGTTTCGCCGCGACTGGCAATCGAGATGCGCTGAATGTCGCCATCACGACGCTGAAAAAAATGGCGAATGGCGGCGTTTACGATCACCTCGGCGGCGGCTTCGCGCGCTACAGTGTCGATCAATACTGGATGATTCCGCATTTCGAAAAAATGCTCTACGACAATGGGCCGTTGTTGCGATTGTGTGCGGACGCTTGGTTGATTTCGGGCGACAATCAATTCAAGCAAGTTACCGAGGAAACTGCCGCCTGGGTGTTGCGTGAGATGCAATCGCCGGAAGGTGGTTATTACTCGACCATCGACGCGGACTCGGAACACGAAGAAGGCAAGTTCTACGTATGGCTGCCTGAAGAGGCGCGCCAGTGCTTGCTCCCAGAGGAGTATGCCGCGATCGCCGCGCTGTATGGACTTGACGGGCCGGCCAACTTTGAAGATTCCCATTGGCATTTGCGCATTGTTAAAACCTTGGCAGAAGTTGCGAAGCAATTGGGAATCGCAGAAGACGTTGCACGCCAGCAACTTAATAGCGCTAAGCAAAAATTATTCATTGCGCGTGAAAAACGCATTCATCCCGGCCGCGACGAAAAAATTCTCGTCAGTTGGAATGGCTTGATGATTAAAGGCATGGCGCGCGCGGGTATTGTGTTCAACCGAAAAGAATGGATCGCATCGGCGCAGAATGCCGTCGATTTTATTCGCACGACGATGTTTAAAGAGGGCCGCTTGCTCGCCACTTACAAAGACGGCCGCGCGCATTTGAATGCGTATCTTGATGACTACGCGTTCATGCTCGATGGCCTGATCGAATTGCTGCAAGCGGATTTTCGCGCGGAAGATTTGGCGTTCGCGCAGGAGCTCGCCAATGTGCTGCTTGAGCAGTTCGAAGATAAAACCAACGGCGGATTTTTCTTCACCAGCCACGACCACGAAAAGCTGATTCAGCGCGCCAAGCCGATTCATGATAACGCCACACCATGCGGAAACGCCGTCGCCGCGTTGGCGTTGCGGCGGCTTTCCTATCTGACGGGCGAAATGCATTACAGCGCTGCCGCGGAGCGGGTGCTGAAACTTTTTTATCCGCAAGCGGAACAGCGCCAGGGCGGCTTTTCCAGCCTGATGGGCGTGTTGGCCGAAAACTTGGAACCGCCGGAAACTGTGATTCTGCGCGGCGATTCGAGCGCTTTATTGCCCTGGAAGCAAGCACTGGCGCGGCTCTACGCACCCCATCGGCTGGTGCTGGCGATGCCTGCCGGGACACAAAATTTAACAGAAATCCTCGATAAACCCGTGCATGATGCTGTCAACGCCTGGGTTTGCCGTGGCGTTACTTGTTTGACGCCGATTTCGGATTTGCAAGAACTTTTGAAAACTTGCCAATCGCGGCAGATTAATTGATAATTTCGGTTTTCTAGACATTTTTAACGGGAGCATCCATGAAATCCTACTGGTTCGCAGCAATTACCGCCGTGGCACTTTTGTCCGCTGGCGCAGCGAATGCAAACGAAGACTTAGCGAAAAAGAGCGCCTGCATGGCGTGCCACAAAGTTGAGGGCAAGTTGGTCGGCCCCGGCTACAAAGATGTCGCTAAGAAATATGCTGGCGATGCTGGCGCAGAGGCGAAATTGATCGCTAAAGTCAAAGCAGGTGGTTCCGGTGTTTGGGGCGCAATCCCGATGCCGCCGAACGCAGCCATCTCTGATGCTGACGTGAAAACCCTGGTGAAATGGGTTCTCGCAATGAAGTAATGGTTTAACCAACCATTCGTAAAAAGCCGGACTAGCCTAGCTACTCCGGCTTTTTTGTTGCCTGCGTTTATCAACAAAACCACTGGCGCTTGTGACATTACCGCGCTTTCGCTTGACATTACACCCTCAAGTTAGCATCATCTGCCCATCCGCTTTTGGCTTGTTTTCATGGAGAAAATAATGACTTTTCCTCGCTTATTTGCGTCCAGCGCCGTGATGTTGTTCGCCCTGTGGGGTTGTAGCAAAACCGAAACACCACCGCCACCTGCGGCGGAATCGAAACCGGCGGAGCAACCGGCACCTGTCGCGGCCGCGCCCGCAGCGGGCGAAGAAGTGCTGGTGAAAATTGGCGTTGCCGCGCCGCTTACCGGACCGCAATCTCACTACGGCAAAGGCATCGAAAACGCCGTGCGCATGGCGGCGGATGAAGCAAACGCGTCGGGTCTAGTCATCGGCGGTAAAAATATCAAATTCGAAGTGCTCGCGGAAGACGATCAAGCCGATCCGAAAACCGCGACCACCGTCGCGCAAAAATTGGTCGATGCCAAAATAAGCGGCGTCGTGGGCCATATGAATTCTGGCGCCGGTATTCCGGCATCGAAGATTTATATGGAAGCGAGTATTCCGCAGATCTCCGCGTCGATGACTGCAGTAGCGTACACCGCGCAAGGTTATCCGACGACGTATCGCGTGATGGCGAACGACGCGCAGCAAGGCAAAGTGCTCGGCGAATACGCTACGGGTAAATGGGGCGCGAAAAAGGTGGTGTTGATCGACGACCGCACGGCCTATGGCCAAGGTTTGGCGGATGAGGTGGAGAAGACCGTGAAAGCGGCCGGCGGCGAAATCGTGGCGCGGGAATTCACCACGGACAAAGCGCAGGATTTCAACGCGATTCTCACCAGCTCGAAAGGAAAAAAGCCTGACCTCATTTTCTTCGGCGGCATGGATCCGCAAGGCGGGCCGATGGTGCGGCAGTTGAAGGATCTCGGCATGTCGGCGAAATACCTCGGTGGCGACGGCATCTACAGCCCGAAATTTATCGAACTCGCGGGTAAATCGGCCGAAGGCGCAAAAGCGTCTTCGCCCGGATTGCCGCTGGAAAAAATGCGTGGCGGAATTGACTTCAAACAAAAATATGAAGCGAAGTATGGCCAGATTCAGCTGTATGAGCCGTTCGCTTACGATGCGGCAAATATTTTGATCGACGCGATGAAGCGCGCCGGATCCACTGAACCGAATAAGTATCTGCCGGAAATGAGCAAGACCAACTACACCGGCGTGATCGGCACGGTCAGCTTCGATGAAAAAGGCGATATCAAGGACGGTCCCGTTTCCGTCTACGAAGTGAAAGACGGCAAATGGGTCGCGATTGAAACAATCGGCGGCTAAGCGTCGACCGAATGATAAAAATGGCACCCGTTGCGGTGCCATTTTTTTGACCTCAGCATTCAAACACAATCTAGTATCTTGAAAAAAAATAGCGCGAATCTCCTCCCCGTCAAGGGGAGGATTAAGGTGGGGATGGGTCATTATGCGTTTGCGAACTAGACCCATCCCCATCCCAGCCTTCCCCTTGAAGGGGAAGGAGCATGTCGTCCAAAAGGGCTGAATTTTGTTAATCGAGTGGCGCATGTTCCCTCACCCCAACCCTCTCCCGCAAAGGCGGGAGAGGCAGTATCCCCTCGCCCCGTTTACGGGAAGGGTTAGGGTGAGGGGGAACGTAGCCCTGGCTTAAACCCGTGGACATTTTTCTCCAACAACTCATTAACGGCCTCGTCCTCGGCAGCATCTACGCCCTGGTTGCGCTCGGCTACACCATGGTCTACGGCATCATGCAGCTTATCAATTTCGCCCACGGCGAAGTGGTGATGATCGGCGCGATGGTGGCGTTAACGGCGATCCACGCGCTCGCCGGCAGCGGCTTGCCGGGGCCGGTGATCGTGTTGCTTGGCGTGCTCGTGTCGATGCCCGTGTGTATGGCGCTAGGCGCGGGCATCGAGCGCATCGCCTATCGACCGCTACGCAACGCGCCGCGGCTCGCGCCATTGATTACCGCGATCGGCGTGTCAATTATTTTGCAGCAACTCGCGGTGTTGATTTGGGGCCGCGATTACCTGCGCTTTCCACCGTTGTTGCCGGAATCTCGTTTTCATGTCGGCGGTGCGGTGATCTCCGCGCTACAAATTTTTATTGTCGTTTTATCGGCATTGATCATGGCCGGGCTGTGGTTCCTCGTTAACCGCACCAAGCTCGGCCGCGCGATGCGCGCGACGTCACAGAATCCGCAAGTGGCGCGGTTGATGGGCGTCAATACCGATCAAATCATCTCGATTACCTTCGTTATCGGCGCTGGACTTGCCGCCGTCGCGGGCGTGATGGTCAGCGCCTATTATCATCTCGCGCATCATTTGATGGGTTCGATGCTCGGGCTGAAAGCCTTTACTGCTGCGGTTCTTGGCGGCATCGGTAATCTCGCCGGGGCGATGATGGGCGGTGTGATGTTGGGCATAATCGAAAGCTTGGGCGCGGGTTACATCGGCGATTTGAGCGGCGGATTTTTCGGCAGCCATTACCAAGATGTGTTCGCGTTCTTCGTGTTGATCGTCGTGCTGGTGTTCCGGCCGTCGGGTTTATTCGGCGAAAGAGTGAGCGACCGCGCGTGAATATCTTCGGCGGCAACAAAGAAAAAGCCTGGATCGCGTATTTCGCAATCGGGGCACTGCTGCTCGTGATGCCGTTCTTAATCAATTGGGGACTAGGGCGATTTTGGCTGCGCATCATCGATTTCGCGTTGCTCTACGCCATGCTCGCGCTCGGCCTCAACATCGTCGTCGGTTTCGCCGGGCTGCTAGATTTGGGTTACGTCGCGTTTTATGCCGTGGGCGCGTACCTTTACGCGATCCTCGCTTCGCCGCACTTCGGCATTCATTTGCCGTTCTGGGCATTGCTGCCGCTAGGAGCAGGATTGGCGGGCATCTTCGGCGTATTGCTCGGCGCGCCGACATTGAAATTGCGCGGCGATTACCTCGCCATCGTGACGCTCGGTTTCGGCGAAATTGTGCGCATTTTTATGAACAACCTCGATCGTCCGATCAACATTACCAACGGCCCACAGGGTATTAACCTGGTCGATCCGATTCGCTTTGGCGAGTTTTCGTTAACGCGCAAACACGAAATTTTTGGCGTCACACTTACCGATTTGCATCAATACTATTATTTGTTTTTGTTACTGACGCTGGCGACGATTTTCATTTGCATGCGTTTGCAAGATTCGCGCATCGGCCGCGCCTGGGTGGCGATTCGCGAAGATGAGACGGCGGCGGAAGCGATGGGCATCAACACGCGCAATATCAAGCTGCTCGCCTTCGCCATGGGCGCAACCTTCGGCGGAGTGGCCGGTGGGTTGTTCGCCAGCATGCAAGCCTTCGTCAGTCCGGAAAGTTTTACGCTGAATGAATCGATCGCGATTTTGTGCATGGTCGTGCTTGGTGGCATGGGGCATATTCCCGGCGTGGTGCTAGGTGCGATTTTGCTCACAGCGCTGCCCGAGGCGTTGCGTTACACCAGCGATTTGCAACAGTGGCTGTTTCAAAAGGTCTATATCGATCCGGCGAATTTACGCATGTTGCTGTTCGGCATCGTCATGGTCGCGACCATGTTGTTTCGGCCGGAGGGTTTATGGCCCTCGCCGCAGCGGCAGCGCGAGTTAACGGATCGCGAGGCGTAATTGATGAGCCAATCGATCTCGATTCTGTCGATGCAGGGCGTTTCCAAACGCTTCGGTGGGTTGCAGGCACTGTCGGAGGTTTCGCTCAACGTCGAGCGCGGCGATATCTACGGCGTAATCGGTCCGAACGGTGCGGGCAAAACGACATTGTTCAACGTGCTGACCGGCCTGTATCAACCGGATCAAGGCGACTTTATTTTCGACGGACAACCGCTGCGCGTGGAAAATCCGCATCAAGTGGCGCAGCGCGGCATCGCGCGGACGTTTCAAAACATTCGTTTGTTTCACAACATGACCGCGCTGGAAAACGTCATGGTCGGGCGCCACGTGCGCACTCGCGCGGGCGTGCTTGGCGCGATCCTGCGCGGCGCAAAAACTCGCGCGGAAGAAACGAGCATCGAAGCGCGTGCAACACAACTTCTCGAATATGTCGGCCTAAAAACTCGGCGTGACTTTCTCGCAAAAAATTTGCCCTATGGCGATCAACGCCGCTTAGAAATCGCGCGCGCCATGGCGACCGATCCCACTCTGCTTGCGCTGGACGAGCCGGCTGCCGGCATGAATGCGACCGAAACCGCGGCGCTGAAAACACTGCTGGAAAAAATTCAAGCCGATGGCATGACGATTCTGCTGATCGAGCACGATGTGAAATTGGTGATGGGGCTATGCAAGCGTATCGCGGTTCTGGACTACGGCAAAAAGATCGCCGAAGGATTGCCGCATGAAGTACAGCGCGATCCGAAAGTGGTTGAGGCTTATTTGGGAACGGCGCATTGAGCTTACTTGAGGTCAGTGGGCTCAAGGTAGCCTACGGCGGCATCCAAGCCGTGAAAGGTATCGATCTATATATCGATCAAGGCGAGTTGGTCGCGTTAATCGGCGCCAATGGCGCCGGCAAAAGCAGCACGCTAAAAACCTTGGCCGGCATGCAACAGCCCACCGGCGGGACCGTTACTTACAACGGCGAACGCATCGACGGCGTCGCATCTCACATACTTATCCGCAAAGGCCTAGCGCTGGTGCCCGAAGGACGCGGCGTATTTAGCCGCCTCACCGTAGAAGACAATTTGTTGATGGGCGCCTACAGCCGCAATGACGATGCGGCGATCAAACAAGAACTCGCACAAGTCTACGAAATATTCTCGCGCTTATTCGAGCGCAAAGATCAGTTGGCCGGCACGCTCTCCGGCGGCGAACAACAAATGCTCGCCATCGGCCGCGCCTTGCTCGGCAAGCCAAAACTTCTTCTGCTCGACGAGCCGAGCATGGGTCTCGCGCCAATCATGGTGCAGAAGATTTTCGATACGGTGCGGCGCGTTGCCTCGCAAGGCGTGACGATTCTACTGGTCGAGCAGAACGCCAAACTTGCCCTCGAAATCAGTTCCCGAGCCTACGTCATGGAAAGTGGCTCGATTACCCTTTCCGGGCCGGCGCTTGAGTTGCTGAAGGATCCGAGGGTTCGCATGGCCTACCTCGGTGAGTGATAATGGCTGCTTAAATTTAAGGTTTTTCGGAAAAACAATGTAAAAATTTGTTCGATCCATCCGGTAGTCTTGACCGCGGCATTGGACAAGGGTAGTTTGAGGGCGTAACAACATAATTCCGACCGGCATAGCCGGTGAGCGCTGGTAAATTTGAAAAGGCACCGCGGTAATGGCGGAATCTGCGGCCAAACGTCGACTGGTAATTGATCTTCTCGTCATACTTGCGGGCATTTTGCTCGCTGCGTATGCGCTTCAAGTTTGGTTTAACTATCGCTATCTCACTACCCGTATCGCCGAGCGCGCCGAGGGCGCGTTAGACCAACATATCGGTGCCATTTGGCGATTTCACGATTCTGAGTTTACCCATTCCCAAGCCATCGCCAAACTCATAGCGGCGCAATATCGGCAAAGCTGGCAACATGAATCCCCCGAGCGAGCGAGTTCTCGCTTTCACGAATTGTATGAAACTCAAGCGAGTGGCGAAACCTTATTGCGCCCTCAATTTCGCGACTTCAAGAAACATCCATCCGCCGGCGCGCCAAAAGGATCGCTAATCAACGCCGAAAATCAAAAGAAATTGGCAATTGGCTATGATCTGATCGATCAATTTGGCGCCAGCTTATTCGGCGCAGAAAAGGGCGGATTTGCACAATTATTCTCGGCGTTCGTTTGGTACCCCGATAGCGGAATCACCGTTTTTTCACCCAACGGCGAGTGGGGCATTGTCGAAGCAACGTGGGAAGCAATTAGCGCATATCCGAGCGTTAAGGGAGCGATGCCCGCCAATAATCCCAAGCGCGAAGCATTTTGGAGTCCGGTTTATTTCGACAAAGATGTCAAAACGTGGATGACGACCTACAGCGTTCCTATCGATATAAATGGGCGTTGGATCGCGACCGCCGGAGTCGATGTTTCACTCGAACAACTTTTGAGTCTAACCCACAATCCGGTCCTGCCAGGTTCTTATAACGTGATTTTGCGCAACGATGGTGAAATCGTTGCGCATCCCGAACTAAAAGGTTTTCTCAATGGCGGAAAAATTCCCATATTGAAAGATCCGGCGGTCGCGGTCTTGCGCCAAACACTGGGTACATTGAAGGGCCCCGTCGTCGTTGACGATCCGCGCTTGGGTTATATTTACGGTATGGCGCCCGTACCCGGCCCGGGGCTGGCCGTTGCGATCGTGTTGCCGCGTGACGTGATCAGCAACGAGGCATTTGGTTTCGGCAAGATGTCGCTGATTTCAGGGTTGCTCGCGATGCTGGCTGCCCTTGCAGGCATTTATTTTGCATTGGCGAAACGCGTCTTGCAGCCACTCAAGATTTTGCACAACGCCACGCGCAAGCTCATGCTTGGCGAAGAGGTCGCCACGCTTACACCGCGCACGCAAGATGAGTTCGGGGAAGTGACCCACGCGTTTGGTGAAATGGCCGAACGTCTAAACGATCGCCAGCGTGCCCTCACTCAACAAGCAACGCACGATGCACTTACCGCGCTGCCGAATCGTTCCGAATTGTTCCAGCGCCTAACCAATCGTATCAACAGCAATACGCACGACCGCTTCGCCGTCATGTTTATTGATCTGGATCGTTTCAAAACGATTAACGATTCGTTAGGGCATCACTACGGCGATATGTTGCTACGAGAAGTCGCGGCGCGCGTGCAGCAAGTACTGCCGAGCGATGTTGACCTGGGGCGTTTTGGCGGCGACGAATTTTTGATGATCGTTCATCCTATCTCGGCGGCGACATGGAGTGCTGAAGCCGTAGCAAAAGCATTGCAAGAACCGTTCGACCTAGCGAATCGGAAGATATTAGTCACCTGCAGTATCGGCATTAGCCATTATCCGGATCACGGCGCCGATCCCACGGTGCTGATTCAACACGCCGATACGGCGATGTATCACGCGAAGGCGTTGGGACGTAATCGTCACGCGGTTTATTCAGGTAGGCTTGGCGAAATCGCCGAACGTAATTTCTTAATGGAATCGCGCTTTCGTGAAGCGGTCGTCAACAACAGCTTTAGGTACGCGTATCAGCGCGTCGTCACCACCGGCGCCCACGAAACCTGCGGCGCCGAATCTTTGCTGCGTTGGTTTGACGATGAATTAGGTTACGTGCCGCCCGATCAAGTTGTCGCGCTTGCGGAGGAACTTGGCTTTTCGGCTGAACTGGCAAAAATTACAATCGAAAATGCGTTTAGTTTTTTCCAACGTCATGGCCACGAATTGCCAGCCAATTTTAAGCTTGCGATCAATCTTTCCGCCGAACAATTTTCATCGCCGACGGTAATCGATCAGATCATCGCACGCTTCGGCCGAAACCCAACAAACACGCAACGCATTGAAGTGGAAATTACGGAATCGACATTGCTAATCGATAGCCGCATCGCGCAAAAACATATCGAGCGCTTGGCGAACGCCGGCGTTGACGTCGGCATCGACGATTTCGGCACGGGCTATGCGTCACTCTCTTACCTGCAACGTTATGCAATCAAATTCATGAAGATCGATCGCAGCTTCACGCAGATGATCGAGCGTAGCGACGACCATTTGCCGATTATCGAAGTCATGATCGATTTGGCATACAAACTCGGGTTGCGCATCACCGTCGAAGGTATCGAAACCAAAGCGCAGGTAGAATATTTCCAACGACGCGGCGACATGCTATTGCAAGGTTACTATTTCGGTATGCCCGACACCGACTCATTGATGCTAACGAAACCACAACGATCAAACGACGATGAGTTGTTGATTAAGCACTAAGGAATCTCTGATTAAGCCCTTCGCGGCGAGGGACTTAATCAGAGGCTCCCTAAACGTAGGCTCGTTACCATCGGTCGTCATTCGTACGTTTTGTCATTCCCGCGTAGGCGGGGACCCAGTGTCGTTCAAACCTTTTGTCATTCCCGCGAAGGGGGGAATCCATACTGCGTGCGTGATTGCAAAAGCCCAAAGGATTCCCGCCTTCGCGGGAATGACACCGGGGGTTTTTCAGCCGCGCCGCTCTTAGCAATCACAGTAAACACCGCCAATACGTCGCCCCCGCGTAGGCGGGGACCCAGTGTCGTTTAAACCTAAGGATGGGATAGCCTAGGGCCACACCAGATTCCCACTTTCTCGGAAATGTTACGTAAGTTTTCGTGGAAAATTAACCTTGCCAGAACCCAATACCGATGCGCATTGCGACATGGCATGCCTGTAAAGCAAACAAGGAAGCGCCTCTCCGGGCATCGCAAATTCACGGGCAACGCAAAGCTTGTGTCAACATGCGCGGGATACGCTTCGCCGATGCAACGCGCGCGAGATACATATCTTGAATTCGATAGGCTTCGATCTCGCTTGATTTCCAACTTTCGCAAAGCGATAGGTCTTCGTATTTTCCCATCACGGTTTGAGCGTGATGAACTAGTTCATGCAGCAAGATCGAGCGATCAAATTCGTTGTGTTCGATATCCAAATTGTCGTCAATATAAACGCCCAGATGCGGAATATAAATCGCACGGACGCGGCACGGTTGCTGACAGGCCATCGCCTCAATCTGGGCGTGGGGCACGCGATGGACTTCGGGTAAGGTGTCCGATATCAGCGGCTGCTGGGTTAGGTTTGCGACAATGACAAATAGATTCGCGACTAATTGCATTAATGTATCGTGGCTCATGATGTTCACCTTTCGTTCGAGTCGGCCCCACTGGGTGCGTACTGATCGCGGCGCGTGATTTCGCCGCTCCATTCGAGTTCGTATTCCGTGATCGATTTAAAGCGGCCGTGGTAGGCGCCGGCGCCCGAAACGTTGGCGAATGTGCCGGAACCTTTCACATAAACCCAGGTGCCACGAAAAATTGTTTTCTTGGACTTATCGTCGCCGTGCTCATCAGGCAACATAACGCCGCTGTATTTGGCGACTAAACGATCGCCGTTTGGCGCGATCCAAATTTGATAGCCGAAACAGCTACCGCGGCCGCGGATTAAATCGCAGGTACCGGTTCGCAGCAGGGAACAATCTTTGAGCCAATCCGTGCCGGTGTATTCCATTTGCGTGCCGCGCTCGGCGGCATAGCGAAGCACGTGATCGTCTTCAGTTGAACCCACCGGAATCGTCGTGGATGGCGTAACCAAAAAAAGGGCCCGACCGGAAACCTTCTCGCCGGCCAGGCCCGAGGGACAACCTATCGCGTACCACACCAGCCCAATCACACAGTATAAAAACTGCCGCATGTTGATCGGATTGGCATACCTATCTGCCGTCATCTCAATCCTCTAAAACTTAACAGCGCACGGAACCCACTGTAGCAAAGCGGAAGCGAAAAAAACCCACCTGGTCAAGTAGGATATGAAGGGTCACAGCATGTCCCCTCGCCCGGCTTGCTGGGAGGGCTAGGGTGAGGGGCGGGCGGTCACACATATACGATCCTTCGATACTGCACTGCCCCGGAATTACCAATGCTTCCCTCCCTTTCAAGGGGAGGGTATAGGGTGGGGATGGGTCACGTATTCGCGAAAATTCAAATTTAAACCCTTCCCCATCCCAGCCTTCCCCTTGAAGGTGAAGGAGTTTTCTAGCGTGCCGCCCGGGAAATGACGATTTCCTCCCCTTCAAGGGGAGGACTCAGGTGGGGATGGGTCAAGTGTCAATACTGTTCGGTTAGCATTCCTGCAAATATTACTTTTGTTGCCGTCTGCGAATGATCGAAGGCCAAGTGACGTGCTCAAAAATGCCGCTGAGGCGCTTAAGCGAACAGCATCGGGGCAGGTGTTGGTTTCATTTTCCCGCCTTCGCGGGAATGACGACTCGTTATCAATATCGCAATTCATTCAGACTGCTTGCCCCTCAAGGCGTACAAACTTTGTGTTTCGTTGATAAAGCCCAAAAAATTCCAGATACCCATTCCAAGCCGCTGGAAAGGGGTATACCATCTCCGAGAGGCGGCTATTACTTTCGATATAGATCGATCGTCGGCCTACTACTTTCGGCTTAAGCCGTTAGACATATTGTTTCGGGGAGGAAACGATGGCTCAATGGAGGCTCTTAAAAAATTCAATAATCAAGCGCTGCGAACTCATGTGGAATTTCCTCAACGAGATTCCGGAATGGCTGGCACGAAACGTGTCGGCATGGATAGGGCGGGAGGCCCAAGCAGACGCCATGTATCGAGGCAGTTCACCATCGCGCAACACCCATCAAGCCGATCGCTCGGCGCACGCGATGCATCCATTATTCATTTGCCTGATCGGCATCGGCACGCTGCAGCCGACGATCGTCGTTTTTGCCGCCGAGCGCTGCCCAGCCACGAACGCAACCAAAGTCGTCTCCGTCCAAGGTAAGGTCACTTGGAGCGTCATTAGTAATGCCACGTTAAACGCAGCAAAGCTCAACGATTTACTCTGCGTCGGCGACACCGTGCGCGTCGGCGGCAAGAGCCGCGCGGTATTGCGCTTGCCGAACGAAACGACTATTCCGCTTGATCAGAACACTATCTTCCAACTCAAGGAAGCCATCTCCGAAAAAGAACCGACGCTGATTGAATTGATTCAAGGCGCCATTCACGTCATCACCAGAACGCCGAAGCCATTCAAAGTGAATACGCCTTACTTGAATGCGGTAGTCGAAGGCACAGAATTTTACGTCGGCGTAGATAGCGCGGAGGCGCGCGTCGCGGTCATCGAAGGCAAGGTCAACGTCAGCAACGAACAAGGCGCGGTGTTGCTAATCGACAATGAAGCCGCAACAGCCAAAAAAGGCCAAGCGCCGCAAAAAACGTTAACCATCAAACCGCGCGACGCAGTGCAATGGGCACTTTATTACCCGCCACTGTTTGACCCGCGATCAAAAACCGGTGGGCAAAACCTAAGCCAGGCCCACGAGTTGTACGGTCAAGGCAAAATCACCGACGCGATCGAGAGCCTGAACGCCGTTCCCGATACGGAACGCAACGGCGATTTTTACAGCTACCGCGCCGGGTTATTGCTGCTCGTTGGCCGCGCCGATGAAGCCGAGCCGGACATCGAACGGGCCTTGGCCGAAAACGGTAACAACACCGATGCGCTCAGTCTCAAAGCAATCATCGCTATCGTCAAAAACGATAAAGCGAAGGCATTAGAACTGGCAAACCAAGCCACGATCGTCGACGACAAATCGGCGTCTGCAAGGATCGCGTTGTCGTACGCGCTGCAAGCGAACTTCAAGATTGAAGATGCCCTGAAAGCCGCGCGGGAAGCCACTCTCCGCGATGCTACTAGTGCGCTAGCGTGGGCGCGGGTGGCGGAATTGGAATTGAGTATTCCTAATTACGACAAGTCGAAAGAGGCGGCGGAGAGAGCGGTTAAGCTCAATCCGAATTTGGCGAGGACTCAGTCGATATTGGGATTTGCTAATCTCACGCGAATCGATATCGAGGCCGCTAAGGGCAGCTTCAAAAGAGCCATTGAACTCGACCAGGCCGATCCGCTGCCGCGGCTGGGATTGGGACTCGCGACGATCAGAGAAGGCGATCTCGAACAGGGACGGGAACAGATTGAGATTGCTGCAAGTCTTGATCCGGAAAATTCGCTAATACGAAGCTATTTGGGCAAAGCCTATTACGAGGAGAGGCGTGATGCCGAAGCTGGGAAACAGTTTGAACTTGCTAAAGAGCGTGACCCAAAAGATCCGACTCCTTATTTCTATGACGCGATTAGAAAGCAAGCCGAAAATAGGCCAACGCAAGCATTGTGGGACCTAATTACTTCAACCGAGAACAATGACAACCGAACTGTGTATCGATCCAAATTTCTATTGGATGGAGATCGATCAACGACTGGCATTGACCTCGCAAATTCATATCTTAGACTGGGGTTTCAGCAACTGGCGTTATTGGCAGGAAGCAAATCTATTTCTGATGATCCAGACAATTATCGAGGACATAGTTTACTCGCCGAAGCGTACGCAGGAGTTCCCCGTCACGATGTCGTAAAGTTGAGCGAAGCATTGCAGGCACAACTTCGCCAGCCGCTAGGAACAGAGGTGTTGCAACCTCGTCTTACGATTGATAATTTATTCGTACCCAGAGATTTTGCACTCTACCGGGCAGCGTGGAACGAATATGGTTCGTTGTTCGATACTCGAGCCCTCAAACTTAAGTTCGAGGGCTCTTATGGAAGCAACAATACGGTGAATGACCAACTTTCGGTAGGGTACGCCGGTAAAGATGTCGGCATCTCATTCGGGCAACTTCACTATAAAACCGACGGCATTAACAGTTTAAATGACAGTGTAAAGCGCGACGCCTACAGCGCATTGCTTCAGGCAAAATTAACGGGTAGGACAACTGCTCAATTGGAGTTCAGGCGATCTTCCTTGCGGTTAGGCGAGACATTTTTGAGCATTAATCCAGATGTGGTATTACCAACCACGTTGGGCCGCGATACAGATCTTGAGCGAATCGCGGGCCGATATGAGATTAATTCAACTAGCGACGTAGCCCTAGCAATCTCCCATGAGGAAAGTGACCAAGACATTTCCGTATTCTTTCTTGAAGATCCAATTAAGAAACAGTTAAAAGCTTCGTCGGGCGAAGTGCAATATCTTAAAAAGTGGCGCGATTCGTACCTTTATCTTGGCTTTGGTCACTTTGAGGGTAAAGACGCAACACAGTTTACCCGGCAGAAGACGACTTCGGAAAACGGATATGTATATGGTCAAACTAGTCCGTTTGGACCAAAAGTTTCGCTAGGTGTTGGTGTCAGTTTTGATCGCGTCCACGTTGAGGAGGAGACCGCTCCATCACTGGTTTTGATTACGCAAGTTAATCCGAAGTTTAGCATTACGGTAAGACCAGATAACTCGACGACTATTAGGGCCGCGTATTTTGCCGCGGTTAAACACCCGCTGGTAGGTAGTCAGACCCTCGAGCCCACTCAAGTTGCTGGATTTAATCAAGTCTTCTCATCTTTTGACAGTTTTTTCGGGGACGCAATCGAGGGCACGATATCTAAGCGAACCTGCATTGGCTTTGACCGCAAGCTTTGGCACGACTTGTATTCCGGTTTGGAATGGACTTCGCGAAGAATTATCGTTCCAACGGCGACTCCGCGGGAGGATATTAAGTGGAATGAAACTGTTGGGCGAGCCTACTTTTACTCGACTTGGCGTCCGACGGGTGTCACTCAGGCGCGAAATTTGGAGCTAGCTACTAGTGTGGAATACCTTTACGAGGAAATTAATCGAGATCTCGCATTTACAGGCGCGGAAGCGATAAATAAGTTAGTAACACAGCAGTGGCCCATTCAGCTGAAGGCATTTTTTAGCCCGACTTTTTCTCTGGGGATTCGGCAAACGTATTGGAAGCAATCTGGACGCTTTGCGGTCGGAAAAAATGAGCCCGAATACGACCACAATGACCGGGGCTGGATAACGGATTTCGTGGTGGGCTATAAGCTTCCAAATCGGCGGGGTGAAATTGAAGTCGGTGTCAACAACGTCTCCGATAAGTCGATTCGAATCCAAGAAACAGACGCCTTGAATCCAAGTCGTTTGTCAAAGAGGTTTATATACGGAAACATAACGTTATCGTTCTAAGATTGAATTCCGAGGTTGATCCAGAAATTTCGTTTGTTGAGCACTTACCAATTATTTATAGAAAGGGTTTTGATCATGTTAAAGACCTACAAGGTTGTACTTGCTTTCGCGATTTGTACTTTTTTTTCGGTTGGGTGCACACATGTGCTCACTAATGCTTCAATCATGCAGGTTAGGCAGAGCGGTGCTGGACCATCTAGCCTAGATGAGTTTAAGGCTAACCTCACATCCAGGCTTGCAAAATACAGGATTGATCCAAGTCATGCGGCTCTCAAGGCGAATCCAAGTCCGGGCACTATCGAATACTATTTTCACCTCGACGATCCATATCTGCTACAGGTATTCGGTGAAGCCGCTTCAATTCCAGTGGCAGCGAATGGTTCTGACGGCGTTTCGCTAAAGGTGCTTCCCATAGAATCGGATCCGAGTTGCAACACCACCACTTGTTATTCAACTACTATTTGTGGCGCTAATCCCCCACAATGCTACAAGAAAAAATCATGTGCCGCGTGTCCCCCATGAGTGACGAGAATTTGATCACTTAACGGTTCAGTCACGTTTGCTGAGACCTAGGCCTAAACAAGCTGAAAGTTTGGAGAATATCGGTGGAATCTTCAAGAATTGCTATCAAGTTTCGGCGTCCGTTTTTGCTTCCGTACGGGGATAATCAACAAAATCACCTTAGTGGGGAAGATAGAAAACGCTGGGACACTTTATTCGGCAAAGAGCCTCAAATTGCCCTGAATCGGCAGATACGGTCTTTGCCGATTCGAAAAATAGAAGAACTTGCAGAGCGGGCGACAAAGCTCGATCCGACGTATACGGCGATTCGACCTAACTTTGCGACGTTTTATGAAATTAACTTTGGACGCGAGGTCAAGGAAGTTGAGGAACTAGCCAATTTGGTCCGTACTTGGCCA
>JANOLP010000314.1:0-3598 GCA_031419835.1 Pseudomonadota bacterium
GTATCGATCGAGGCAATGATCTCGTTGCTTGTGACCGTGCCGCCGTCGGCTTTGGCGATTTTCACCAACACGCCGGACATCGGCGCGGGCAACTCCAACACAACTTTGTCGGTCTCGATGTCGATCAAATTTTCGTCACGCTCGACGTAATCCCCAGGCTTTTTGTGCCAGGTGACGAGCGTGGCCTCGGCCACGGATTCGGACAATTGCGGAACTTTGACATCTACCAGCATGTTCTCTCCAGAAGATTACTTGATGGGTGTAAAACTTAGCGCGGCATCGAGCACCGCTTTTTGCTGCTCGTTATGTTTTGCAAAATAGCCGACGGCGGGTGACGCCGACGAAGGTCGTAATGCGTACGCGAGTTCTTGATCGTCGCGCATATCGCGCAGCAAATAATGTTGAATGCGATGCCACGCGCCTTGGTTGCCCGGCTCTTCCTGCGCCCAGATCACGCTCTTCGCATTGGGATAACGCTTCATCTCCGCCGCGAACTCTTCGTGGGGAAACGGATAAAGTTGCTCGAGCCGAATAATCGCAATGTCTTCGATATTGCGCGCACGCCGCTCGGCGAGAAGGTCGAAATAAATCTTGCCGCTGCAGGCGACGACGCGTTTTACTTTTTTCACGTCAAGCGCATCGACTTCGCTAATCACCGGCTGAAATCCACCTTTTGCCAACTCGCTCAAATCCGACGTGGACTCTTTGCGCCGCAATAGACTTTTCGGTGTGATGACAATGAGCGGTTTGCGCATCGGCCGCACCATTTGCCGCCGCAACAAATGGAAAAACTGCGCCGGCGTCGACGGCACACACACTTGAATATTGTGTTCGGCGCATGACTGTAAATAACGTTCCAAGCGCGCCGACGAATGCTCCGGGCCTTGGCCTTCGTAGCCGTGCGGTAGCAGCATGGTGAGACCGCATAATCTGCCCCACTTCGTTTCGCCGGAGCTGATGAACTGATCGATCACGACTTGTGCGCCATTGGCGAAATCGCCGAACTGCGCCTCCCAAATCACGAATGTCGTTGGATCGGCCGTGGCATAACCGTACTCAAATCCGAGCACCGCTTCTTCCGACAACAACGAATCGATGACCAGAAAATCCGGTTGGCCGGGGAATAAATTTCGCAGCGGAATATAGCTGCCGGCATCCCATTTTTCACGATTCTGATCGTGGAAAACAGCATGGCGATGCGAGAACGTGCCGCGTCCGCTGTCTTGACCGGAAAGGCGAATCGAATGCCCTTCTATCAGCAATGACGCGTAGGCAAGATTTTCCGCCATGCCCCAATCGAGCACGAGCTTGCCGAGCCCCATTTCGCGCCGCGCCGATATCATGCGCTCAACGCTCGGGTGTAGCTTGAAATTTTCCGGAAATGTCGTGAGCCGAACCGCGAGTTCTTCTAACTCTTTGCGCAGCACAGCGGATTTGGCCGGATGCCGCCAATCGATTTTTTGGTACGGCGCCCAATCGATTGCGAACGGCGGTTTATGGTTGTAAAGAATCGCGCTATTCGTGCTTTGTCCGGCATCGAGCGCAGCGCGAATAGATTTAATCATATCTTCGGCTTCAGTCTCGCCGATCACGCCCTGTTCCGCCAAGCGCAACGCGTAGAGCTTGCGCGTACCGGGATGCTGCGCGATTTTTTTGTACATCAGCGGCTGCGTCACCAGCGGCTCGTCTTGTTCATTGTGCCCCAGCTTACGGAAACACACTAAATCGATGATCGCATCTTTGCCGAATTTCATACGGAAGTCGAATGCAATTTCGATGGCCAGCAACACGCTTTCTGGATCGTCGCCGTTGACGTGGAATACCGGCACTTCGATGAGTTTCGCGATGTCGGTGCAATAAATCGACGAGCGCGTGTCGCGCGGGTCCGACGTGGTAAATCCGATTTGATTGTTCACGACGACATGCACCGTGCCGCCAGTGCGATAACCGCGCGTTTGCGACAGCGCCATCGTTTCCATCACGACGCCTTGACCGGCAAATGCGGCGTCGCCATGAATCAGAACCGGCAAGACTTGCTTGCCCTCACGATCGGAACGGCGTTGCTGACGCGCACGCACCGAGCCTTCGACCACGGGATTAACGATTTCCAAATGCGACGGATTAAACGCCAACGTCAGGTGAACCGCGCCGCCGGGCGTATTGATGTCGCTGGAAAAACCAAGATGATATTTAACGTCACCAGAGGATAAATCTGACGCGTGCTTACCTTCGAATTCTGAAAATAAATCTTTCGGCAATTTGCCGAGGACGTTGACTAACACGTTTAGGCGGCCGCGATGGGCCATGCCGATGACGATTTCTTGTACACCATTGGCGCCTGCGCGCTGAATTAAATTTTCCAGCAGCGGGATGAGACTTTCGCCGCCTTCCAACGAGAAACGTTTTTGGCCGACGTAACGGGTGTGCAGATACTTTTCCAACGTCTCGGCGGCGGTCAGGCGTTCGAGAATATGTTTGCGCTCGGCGGCGTTGTATTTCGCCTTTCCGCGCATGCTCTCGAAGCGTTGCTGAATCCAGCGTTTCTGCTCGGTGTCGGTGATGTACATATACTCGACACCGATATTGCCGCAGTAAGTCGCGCGCACCGCCGCGAGAATTTCGCTTAGTGTCGCCTGATCAAAACCGACCAACGAGCCGGAATTGAATGACGCGCCCATGTCCGCTTCAGTCAAGCCATAATGGCTCGGGTCAAGCTCGGGAATGTGGAGCTTTTCTTGGCGCTTGAGCGGATCAAGCGTGGCGTGGCGCGAGCCGAGAAATCGATGCGCATTGATTAATTGCAGGACGGAAACCTGCTTACGCGCGTGTTCGGTGTCTTGGCGCGACGCCGTTAAATTTTGCAGACCCGCTTTGGCACGTTCGGTGAACGCGGCGACGATCGGCGCGTGGGCAATATCTTGCGTCAGCGCGCCGGATGCTTTTTGCAGCGCATCGAAATAGGATTTCCACTCCGCCGTGACGCAGGTCGGATCGACCAAATAATTCTCGTACAACTCTTCGATAAAGGGCGCATTGGCGCCGAACAGATGAGAGTTTTCCAAAAAGGTTTTCATCATGGCGCGGATCCCTTACGAATAGGTTTTTGTTGCGACAGGCATACTCCGAATTATGCGCGTTTGTCGACGGGCTGGTAGTCGCGTCGAACGGCGCCACGATAAAGCTGTCGCGGTCGCCCAATTTTTTGCTCCGGATCCGCAATCATTTCGGCCCATTGGGAGATCCAACCGATGGTGCGACCCATGGCGAAGATCGCGGTGAACATGCTGGTGGGAATGCCGAGCGCGCGTAGCACGATGCCAGAATAAAAATCGACGTTCGGATAGAGTTTTTTGTCGACGAAGTACGGATCTTCCAGCGCGATCTTTTCCAACGCTAGCGCAAGTTTGAAAAGCTTATTGTCGTGCAGGCCCAATTCGTTCAGCACTTCGTGACAGGTCTTGCGCATGATGTCCGCGCGCGGATCCATGTTCTTGTAAACGCGATGGCCGAATCCCATCAACTTGTAACCGGAATTCTTGTCCTTCGTCATGGCGATGAATTTCGGGATGTTCGACACGTCGCCGATTTCGTCGAGCAT
>JANOLP010000315.1:0-3022 GCA_031419835.1 Pseudomonadota bacterium
ATTGCGAGCCGCTACAACGCATCGTTACGACTTTCTTAACGTTTATGTGAACGATCTTGAAAATGTAATCGATATGGATGCGATTCGTGGTGCCCAAATCAAATTGGGCGTAGATCCGCTCGGTGGAGCGGGCGTCCATTACTGGCCCGCGATCGCGGAACGTTACGGCCTCGATCTTACCGTTATCAACGACGAAGTGGATCCAACGTTTCGATTCATGACGATTGATTGGGATGGTCAAATTCGAATGGACCCGTCCTCGCCCTTTGTCATGAAAAATCTGGTGGGCGTGAAGGATCGCTTTGACATTGCCTTTGCTTGTGATGCTGATCACGATCGGCATGGCATCGTCACTCGCAGCGCGGGATTGCTCCCAACTAATCACTATCTTGCCGTTGCCATTCACTATCTGTTTCAGAATCGCCCGAACTGGCCCTCAGAAGCCGCTGTTGGAAAAACTGTGGTGAGCAGCCAGATGATAGATCGAATCGCCAATAAGCTTGGGCGGAACCTTTACGAAGTGCCAGTCGGTTTTAAGTGGTTCGTTGAAGGTCTGTTCAGTGGAACGCTCGGCTTCGCTGGCGAAGAGAGCGCCGGCGCCACGTTCTTACGCCTTGATGGCAGCGTTTGGACGACTGACAAGGATGGCATTGCGCCGGCCTTACTCGCGGCAGAAATCACCGCGCGGATTGGGCGCGATCCCGGCGAGATGTATCGCGAACTTACGCACGAGTTTGGCGACTGCTTTGCCGACCGGGTTGAGGCTCCGGCAACCTCTGAGCAAAAGCAACGGCTGTCATCCCTTTCACCGTTGCAGATAACGAGCAAGGAGCTGGCGGGCGAACCGATCTTGTGCGTACTTAGTCACGCACCGGGTAATAGCGCGCCGATAGGTGGGTTGAAGGTGATCGCCGAGAACGGTTGGTTTGCCGCACGGCCATCCGGTACGGAAAACATTTACAAAATCTATGTCGAGAGCTTTCTAGGCGAGCAACATCTGCGCAGCATTGCGAATGACGCACAGGCAATCGTTGACACGGCGTTATCTTCGTGAATCCAGCAGAGCACAACATCCTCGCGATTAATGGCGGCTCGTCGAGCATCAAATTCGCGATATTCGCCGTAGATCCATCCTTGCAAATGAAGTGCAAGGGTCAGATTGAACGCATTGGAACGCCCAATTGCCTTTTCTCCGCACAGGGCAACGATTTGGGCGAGGGCTTCAGTAAGCCGGTCGTGGCAGAGGATCATATGGCCGCTATGACGATGTTACTGGATTGGATCGAGGAAAATGAACGCAAATATGGGCTGATCGCAGTGGGGCATCGCATTGTTCACGGCGGCCCGAACTTCCACGAGCCACAACGGCTCACGAATGAATTGGTCGAAGAACTGCGCCGCCTCATTCCGTTAGATCCGGCGCATTTATCGGAAGAGATTTTGATCATGGAGACAATGCAACGTCGTTTCCCGGATTTACTTCAAGTCGTCTGTTTTGATACCGCGTTTCACCACGATTTACCCCGTGTGGCGCGGCTGTTGCCGATCCCGCGCCGGTATGAGGCGAAAGGTGTCCGCCGCTATGGGTTTCACGGGCTTTCCTATGAATTCTTGATGGGCGAATTAGCCCGAACAGAGAAGCCAGCGGTGGCTCGCGGGCGGATCATTCTCTGTCATCTTGGGAATGGGGCGAGCCTCGCCGCAGTGCGTGACGGGCGGCCTATCGATACCAGCATGGGTTTTACTGCCGCGTCGGGAGTACCGATGGGCACTCGATCCGGCGATATCGATCCCGGTCTCGCTTGGTATTTGGCGCGCACTGAGGGATTGAATGCGAAGCAGTTCGACGATTTGGTCAATTTCAAATCCGGTTTGCTCGGCGTTTCCGAAACAAGTTCTGATATGCGCGACTTGCTTTTGCATGAGAGCGAAGATTCCAGGGCGGCGGATGCGATTGCCATTTTCTGCTACCAGATCAAGAAATGGATCGGCGCCTTCGCAGCGACACTAGGTGGATTGGATACATTAATTTTCGCTGGAGGGATTGGCGAAAATATTCCCACCATTCGCGCGCGAATCTGCGCCGAGCTTGAGTTTTTCGGCATCGAACTCGACGATGCGCGAAATGAGCGCAATGAAAATATGATCTCGGCCGACGCCAACCGCGTCAGAGTGCGTGTCATGCGCACCAATGAGGAATTTGTGATCGCAAGTTCGGTCTGCCGCATCCTTGAGCTCGATGTGGGGGAGGCGCGGATCGAATCATGAATTCGAACCCGGTGCGAGCGAGGGCAAGAACTGACACGAGCGCCGCGCAAGATGCGGCGAAACTCTCCGACGACGCGATGCTGAACCGTCTGCAGCAGGCCGCGTTCAACTATTTCCTGAAGACCTCGAACCCGCTCAACGGCCTGGTCGCCGACACCACGCGCGACGGCTCGCCGTCGAGCATCGCAGTGGTCGGGTTCGCGTTGTCGGCGTATCCGGTTGCGGTCGAACGCGGTTGGATCGAGCGCGCCGATGCCGTGCAGCGCAGCCTGTACGCATTGCGATTCTTCTGGAACAGCGATCAGAGCGGTAGCCCCGGTGCGACCGGCTCTCGAGGCTTCTACTTCCACTTTCTCGATATGGGGAGTGGTGCTCGGGTGTGGCAGTCCGAACTGTCGCTGATCGACACCGCATTGCTGCTCGCCGGGGTGCTGACCGCCGCGGCCTATTTCACTGCCGGAACAAAGGCTGAGATCGAACTTCGCGAACTGGCCGACGCTTTGTACCGAAGGGTTGACTGGCGCTGGGCGCAGCGTAATGGCTCTGCCGTGGTGCACGGCTGGAAGCCCGAGTGCGGATTCCTAAACTATGGCTGGGAGGGCTACAGCGAGGCACTTCTTCTCTACGTTCTCGGCCTGGGGTCGCCGACGCATGCGCTGACCGAAGAGAGCTTCCAGGCCTGGACCGTAACCTACCAATGGGAGAACCTGTACGGGCACGACTTTCTCTATGCCGGCCCGCTCTTCATTCATCA
>JANOLP010000316.1:0-2976 GCA_031419835.1 Pseudomonadota bacterium
CCGGCACTTCACCTTAATTGCACGATGATCCTGCTCAATAATGTTGTTAAGGTATTTACACGAACGGACCTTCACCCGACGCCCAGTCGCATGCTCGCGTCGCAGAAGCCGCCGTGCACGATGGCTGGGCTGATGGCCATCAAGCGTCACCTTCAGGGGGCCATGGCCGCTGTGCGTCGCGAGCGCTTTGCAGAAGAACGCTTGGGCCGCTGCATATTCTGGCCCAAAGTGACCGGTGATTCCGGAGGAAAGTGACCGCGAACCGGATGACGCACAAAAGCGCCGTATCGTGATCCTACAATGAAAGTTTACGTTGGCCCCTAAGCTTCGGCTTAGGGGCTTTTTTTTTGTGGATTTCAATTCTTTTTGCTCTTGTCTCTACAGATTAGGAATTACGCTTTTTTCTAATGTTATAGGGGGACATTCAATAGGGCGATCAGCAGTGGACGCCTGCAACGAACATCTTGTCCGGAAATTTTAATAAGCCTATTCACTACAATGACGTTTGTGGGTATTTCCCACTTGCTAAGTATTCCACAATCAACGATACTGAGTTCATGACAACACGCACACAAACCCGTCATAAAAGCGCCGATTCCAAAGGCAGAGTTACCCTCGGCGGTCATTTCGCAAATCGCGCTGTGATTGTTGACCATCGTAGCGATGATGAGGTCGTCGTGCGGCTGGCTCGCCTGATCCCGGAGGGCGAAGCCTGGCTCTATGAGAATCCCAAAGCTTTAACGTCGGTTCGACGTGGGCTTGATCAGGCCCGTAAGGGCAATGTTGCAAAGAAGGCGCCGGATCTAAAAGCAGCCGCCAAGCTCGCCAAGCAGCTTGAAGACTAATGCCTTTCACGTTGGTCTGGCTCGAGGAATCGGCGAGTACTTTTCAGGAACTTGAAGCCGCCGGACGCAAGTCGCTGGAGAACCGACAGCGCTCGAAAAAAACCAAGGCATCGAAGCAAGGGGGACTTTTCAAGCGAGTATTGAAGTGCATTGAGCTGCTGCAGTCAAACCCACGCCACCCCGGCCTCAATACGCACGAATACGATTCCATTGAAAATCCCTACGATCCTGCGACGAAGGTATTCGGCGCTTACGTGCAAAATCGTACGCCCGGTGCCTATCGCGTCTTCTGGTGCTACGGACCTAAGAAGAGTGAAATTACCATTATCGCCATTGTTCCGCATCCATGAGGAGGTGAGCAACGCAGTACCGAACCGAACATGCCCAGCTCAGATCAGGATCCCTCCCGCGGACGCGGCGGAATTTGCAAGTCGACTCAGGCTAACGGGACTTCGTCGGCTACTTTATGCACCGCCCGCAATGGATATTGGGAAATGAGCAGTTCGGCTGAAACGGCGAGTCCATCGGAAAATCGTCGGATCATATTCAAGCTCATCGGCCGAATGCGGTTGAGGATTTCGGCGACGCGTCGGCGAGAACCGATGTACGGCTCCAAATCTTTTCGTTCAAGACCGCGCGCTTCCATAACGTGAAGCAACAAGTCGACGGGGTCGACCGGTTGCATCAGATAGTGCTCGGACTCGTAGACCTGAATCAGTAGTGATAGCACCTCCAGGTCGCCGGCCTGCCGTGAGCCTGATTTCCCGCCCATCAACGCCTCGGCTTGCTTGATCGCTTGCTGATACTCACGCTTGGTGCGCATAGGTTTGAAACGCATAACGCTGCCCTTATAGATTTTCGCGGTATCAATGTCATCGTAACCATCATGAGTCCGGATAACGTGGACATACAAGATTTAGCGATCATAGTGAACTACCCCACATAACTTTCTCTGAAAGAAATGTCTCCCCAAAAATATCACAAGATCACGATCAAGTCATTGCGCGATATCGACTCTCGGCAACGGGTATGTGGCCTCTCCTTTATCTTAAAAACGCGTTCGGCGAACTCGGGCCTTATTTCGCTGGATTTTCAGATTGGCGCCGACCAGCGGTGACGCTTGCATGAATTGGACGAAGGACCGCTTTTTCGCGGAAAGCCGCTCGAAATCGTCCTTCGACAGCACCACGGCCACCGAAACGCCTCGATCGATTAATATTTGCGCTCCCTCGCTCTGAGCGCGCCGCACAATTTCTGCGAGCGGAAGATTCGCGTCATTTACCTGCCAGTTTGCGAAATAATCCCGAGTCCCTTTTGGCCTCACGTTAGTAAATGCCTTGTCGTTTGAAATTCATCTCACTAACACCCGCCTCGCCAGTTTGCCAGCGACGGATTATCGATTATTAGTTCGCCAATCCGGATCGGTCGGTCCGGCATCCGTCCGACTCGGCTGTTATTGTCGGTGAAATACAATTCGAGTGCCTCTTTTAGATTCGCCTCGGCGTGGGTTTCTGTATCAGCCTCGCTAACAATATCCACGTCAAGAAACTGCGCCACAATCGCATCGTGTTGGGCAATCGTTAGGTAATTAAGATGTCGTTGTATTCGTGAATTCATGGCCGGAGTAAACGGGCGTCCCGTTCGTTTCGGTGTGGAGACAATATAAACACACCACAATCGAAATAAAACAGGCGTCGTGCTTACGGCTCGCCACGAATCGGTGGCAATGACAAGTAGAGAATGGCGAGCTTCTTCAACCCCGCCAACACTCGTGCGCGACGAGGAAGGCCAAGGCTTTCTTGGTGCATTCGCTGCCGTCTGTGGCAAAGATAATCTTCATAGCCTCTCCTCCATGCGACCTGCGCTCACAGTGCTTTGGCACCGTCAATGCAGACTGGGTGCCGACGCGGCTGGCGAGCATGTCTTCGATCCGGTCCAGCAAGCCGATCACCGCCCGGCCTCCGGCGGCCGTGACAAATCGGCTGGTGGCCTCGACCTCGTTCCCAGCGAGCCCGCCGGGAACGCTTGCTGCACAACCGCGATGCATCTTTTACAGGCTGGTATCGACATTACAATCATCGCCCTTTGGTTGGGTCACGAGATTCCCGTAACCACACACGGCTATGTCGCG
>JANOLP010000317.1:0-6276 GCA_031419835.1 Pseudomonadota bacterium
TCCCTATGTCATCCTGAGCAACGCGAAGGATCTGCTTTTACGGCCGTTAAAAAGCAGATCCTTCGCGTTGCTCAGGATGACATGTTAAAGGTGACAATCTCGGTTGGGTAAATGGAAAGACATCATTACCCGCGCAGTATCCGCTATTTCGACTCCTACCCTCGCATGCGGGGGAAGGCGGGGATGGGGGGCGGCGCCGGCAAGATTGTTGCCCCCTCCCCAACCCTCCCCCGCGCAAACAGCGCGCAAGGGAGGGGGTAGCTTTGATCGACGATGTCTCGTAATTAACGAGTCCCCATCCTAGTTCGTTTTGCAAGTTTTACACTTCGCCGTAATTTTTACCGCTTACATATCTACAAATTAACGCCAGCGATAAACCGTTTCCGCGTTAACCGTCCTTGCCAATCAAGCCAGTAAGTTCGCTGTAGTTTAAATGGCACGTCCCTTGCTCATCGCTAACCAGGATGGCAATGCGCATTCTTTCCAATGCCTGTAGTGATCGGGTGTGGGATCGAACTGATCATCGCTGTTTGACTAACTCGACCCACTCAAGGAGAAAATGATGGACACGTATGACACGAAACAGCAGGACAATACACAGCGAATCGTCGGCACCACGGCGGGTTACGCAGACCACGTCGGCCCAGGCCCGGAAATCATGGCCGCCGCTACACTCACCGGTAACGATGTCGTCAATGCCGCCGGAGAAGATCTTGGCGAGATCGAACATATCATGTTGGATGTGCCGCGCGGGCGTATCGCCTACGCGGTATTGTCGTTCGGTGGTTTTCTCGGCATGGGTGAAAAGTTGTTCGCCATTCCCTGGCAAGCGTTGAAACTGGACGTCGCGAACAAATGTTTTATTCTCGATGCGAGCGTAGAACAACTGCAAAACGCACCGGGATTCGACCAAGGGCAGTGGCCGGCGATGGCCGATCAAAAATGGGCGCGCGACATTCATTCCTATTATTCGTCGGCGCCTTATTGGGAATAGTCAGGTTTGCAACGCTGAACAAAAGGGAACGATGGTTGTTCCCTTTTTTAAGTCGGCGTTGCGTCTCAATAAGTTTTATTAGCATCGTGCCACGAGCCGCGCCCGGCTTACCTTCCGGCAATGCATAGGCTGGGAGCCAGTATCTATGCGGCTTTTGGGGCAAAGCGAATCAAGCCCACCATCGTCATTCCCGCGACGGCGGGAATCCAGTGTCTTACATTCAACGACACTGGATCCCCGCCTTCGCGGGGAACGCGAACTTATTTAGCGTCGTATGGATTCCCGCCTTCGCGGGAGCGACCATTGAGGCACCGTAGTAAACCGTGAACGCCTATGGTATACAGCGAGTGTTCTATGACGTTTGAAAAAAGGACATGTCACCTCCGCTCACCCTCGACGATGTCAAGCGCGTCGCGCAAGACCCCAACCGCCTCGCGGCACTGAACGCCACCGAGCTGCTCGACACACCGGCCGACGACGCATTTGATCGGTTCGCCCGGCTTGCGGTACGTCTTTTAAAAGCCGACGCGGCATTTGTGTCGCTGCTCGATGCGGATCGCGTCTTCTTTAAAAGCTACGTAGTCGCTGGCGGGAGCCGGCCCGAGATCCGCGAAGTGTCCATTGAGGCATCGTTTTGTCCGTATGCGGTTGCGCAAGGGAAATCACTGCTCGTCAGCGACGCCCGTATTGACCCGCAATTTAAAACTCATTCGGCGATTCGCGACTTCGGGCTCGTCGCATACGCCGGTATACCATTGGTGACAGCCGACGGGCACGCCCTCGGTAGCTTATGCGTCATCGGCTCGCAGCCCCACGCATGGACGCCAGATGAAATTGAACTGTTGACGGATTTAAGCGTGGCGGTGGTCAGCGCAATCGAATTTCGCATCAGCATCGGGCGCCGCTTGCGGGACGCCGCCCGGCTGGAAGCCAGCGAGCAGCGCTTTCACACGGCATTTCACGCGAACCCATTACCCATTTCGATTGTGTCTTACCCGGATGGCCGTGTGCTCGAAGTGAATCAAGCGGTGGTGAGGCAGTGGGGCTATCGACGCGATGAGATCGTCGGCAAGACCACCGCAGAGCTCAATTTGTACACCTATCCGGCGGAGCGAGAAGCGTTTTTCCGGTTACTGCGGGAACAGGGTCGCGTTACCGATTTCGAGGCGCAGATGAAAACGAAGAATGGTGAGGTGCTGATTTGTCTGCTGTCTTCCGAAATCTTCGACCTCGATGGCCACACCTCGCTGCTCACCAGCACCAACGATATTACCGCGCGCAAACGCGCCGAAATCGCGCTGCAGCAAGCGCTCGAACGGCTCGAACTGGCGCAGTCTGCCGGGCGCAGCGGAACGTTCGATTGGAACCTCGTCACCAACGAAATCCAATGGTCGGAAGCGGAGGAAAAGCTCTACGGCCTGGAACCGGGCGGATTCAAAGGGCGATATGAAAACTGGCGCAGTGCAGTTCATCCGGACGATATCGAAAACGCCGAGAAGGGACTAGAAAAAGCGATTAAAGACGCCATTGAGATGAACATCGAGTTCCGGGTTATCCGGCCCGATGGAACCATTCTATGGATCTACGCAACGGGTAATGTTATTTATGACGCGCTGGGAAAACCATTGCGTATGGTGGGAATTAATATCGATATAACCGAACGCAAAAGTAACGAAATCGCATTGCGCGAAGCCGACCGTCGCAAAGACGAGTTCCTCGCCATGCTCGCGCACGAGTTGCGCAATCCGCTGGCGCCGATCCGCAATGCAATGGAAATTTTAAAAACCAGCAGCTCCAACGCAGCGCACTTTAAAACCGCGCGCGACATCGTTGAGCGGCAAGTCAAGCACATGACGCGGCTCATTGACGATCTGGTCGACGTGGCGCGCTTGACGCAAGGAAAGATCACCCTTAAAAAAGAGAGAGTTGAACTGGCAACGGTGGTCGACGATGCGGTGGAACTGGCGCGTCCGATTATCGCCGAACGTGGCCATCATCTGACGATCGATTTGCCGCGCGAAGCGGCACTGCTAAATGGCGATGGCGTCAGGCTCAGCCAAGCCCTCGGTAACCTCCTGACCAACGCCGCGAAATATACTCAGCCGGGTGGGGAGATCGAACTGAAGGGTAGCTACAGCGCCGGCGAGATTAACATTGTCGTGCGCGATAACGGCATTGGCATCGCACCCGACATGTTGCCGCTCGTGTTCGATCTGTTTACGCAATCGGAACGAACCCTCGACCGTGCGCAGGGCGGATTGGGCATCGGCCTTGCGTTGGTGAAACGACTCATCGAGTTGCACGGCGGGCAGGTCGCCGCACGCAGCGCGGGCATCGGCCAGGGGAGCGAGTTTGTGATACGTCTGCCAATGTCGCACGATACGGGTGAGCGTTTTGAGGTAACTAAAGAAGCCGTAATCGCATCCGCAGAAAAAACCGCGCGTCGTATTTTGGTGGTTGATGACAACGAAGATTCGGCTGAGGTCACCGCGATATTGCTGAGGCTGGACGGGCATCAGGTTACGGTTGCGAACAGTGGGCGCGCTGCTATCGAACAAATCCCCACCGTGCTTCCCGATATCCTGCTGCTCGATATCGGGCTGCCGGAAATGGATGGCTATGAGTTAGCGCGCTACTTGCGTAATTTGCCCGAAACCCGCGACGCGGTTTTTATTGCCTTGACCGGTTATGGGCGGCCGGATGATCGGGAACATTCAAAGGCCGCTGGGTATGACCATCATCTTGTTAAACCCATTGAGCCTGAGGAATTACTCGCCCTGATTGCGACTCTTCGCTAGTGTAGTATTTCGCAGTCAATGCTATTTTTACTTTTACGTTATGCGTCTTAACCCAAAACTGTCATCCCCGCGCAGGCGGGGATCCATGTTGACTGTCGAAGGCCAAATGGATTCCCGCCTTCGCGGGAATGACAATCGGTTATTGAGCCGGTATCGCAACGCATGAGCACCGTTTGCCTAGCAAGGCATACAAATTCTGCAGTTCCACCATTACGCTTAAGTCGCAAACAGAGCGCAACACTACTTTCGGGAGCCAGACAGACCCCCCGCTCCCGCACGCGTGAAAGTGTGAGGGTCGATATGGAATCGATCAAATTGCGATTCTTATTTTCGTAAGATATGCACGACAGCGTGTAAAAATTACGCGCTAACGCATTAGTGGATCGTTATTTACGCGTCTGCACTAACGCCCACCCCTAGAAGTTCAAGCTCAATACCCTTCTCAATTCAATTGGCATATTCCTTGCTGCGTACAGATTACGACCCATACGGGCCGAGTTTTCTACACTCTCAAGGAGATTTAAACGTGAAGATCAAAACATTGCCACTTGCACTTTCCGCATTGCTGTTCTCCGGCGCGAGTTTTTTAGCTGTCGCGGCAGACGAACCCATGAAGCCCGCCGCCGATCAAGGCACGTCGATGCCGCAACCGGATAAAGCGAAAGCTGATCAACCCGATCAAGCAGCGAAACCCGCCAAGGACGCAACCGCCCAGATGAAAACCCTGGACACGGACAGCGACGGCACCGTCAGTAAAACTGAGGCCGGAAAAATGAAAGGGATGATCGAAGGCTTCGACACCGCCGACAAAAATAAGGATGGCAAGTTGGATATAGCGGAATTTACCGCCGCTGTGTCGCAAATGAAGAATTAACGTTTGATCTAAATCGGATTATCGCCGGCGCCGTATAGCCCGGCGATCCTTCGTTGTATTTCAATTCAATCGGATTAACCGAACATCAGATATTTTTGAAGGAGATAGACATGAATAAAGATCAAGTGAAAGGTCGCGTGAAAGAAGTTAAGGGAAAGATTAAAGAAGTAGCGGGAAGGGTCTCAGGCAGCGTCAAGACTGAAGCCAAAGGAATGGCGGAAAAAACCGCCGGTAAAGTTCAGGCCGCCTATGGCGATACTAAGGACCGCATGAGTAAGGGCAGCTAATAACCGCTCGCATCGCGTCCGTAGTTGAACATTCACGGCGCGATGCGTCCGGCGCTGCCGGGATTGAAAGCCGGTCAACGCTGCAAATTAGTTTCTCGGCGACGACTGGCTTTTCAAAGTGATAAATTTTTATCGGAGAGATAACATGGGTAAATATTTCGTTGGATGGCTGCTTGGTGTTCCGGCAATCGTTCTGGTAGTGATTTACTTTTTTATGAATTAATCAGTGTCACCAAGTCACTTAAAATTTCCGATTGGGCCGATCGCATACGCGTGGCGCCTGATCGGAAATTTCTGAACTGAATCGAGCAGCGCTGCACTGACTGCACGTTAAATGGATTAAGAAAGATTGTCTGCCTTAGCACGATACATTGCTATATCCGCTTTCTTAATCAAGGCCCGGTAGTCGCCGCCCGGCATGAGTGGTGCGATGACTAGCGAATGAATCGTCATACTGGGCTATCCAATAACCGCAAGTTTTACAAACGCCTGGTAAATTCGACATGGAAATTGGGCTACAGCATGCCCCGATCGCCATTTAAGGAATACAAACCTAAGCGAATTTGTTCACATAATTACTCCCACTGCGTACATCACATGCCTGTTTACGTCTCAAATCGAACAATTCGCACTTTTGCGTTCGCCTGATCTCGAAGATTTATCCATGGCAAGGTTCTTGCCTTAATTTCGGTAAGGCGATGTAAAGATCGAAACCGGTTTATGCGAAATGTTTACGGTCTTGAAATCTCTTAAACAGGGTGCTTGATGTAGCTTTATTAATTTTCCAGGAGAGTTGAAATGATGGTAAATAAATTACGAAATATCATGGGACTGGTATTTGTCAGTATCGTATTGGGTGTCGCGGCGGTGGGTTGTACGCCAACAGCTACGACGCGTACCGTGGGCAAAACCTTCGACGACGCGACTCTCACGGCTAAAGTTAAAACCGAAATCGCAAAAGAGCAAGGTCTCGGCGAAGCGCTCGCGATCAATGTCGACACATACCGCAGTGTCGTGTCATTAAACGGTTTTGTTGACTCGCAGGATCAAATTGAAAAGGCCATGAGCTGCGCGCGCCGAGTGGAGGGAGTAGCCGAGGTGAAAAATAACCTTTCCGTCAAACCTAAATCTTAATAAACGCGATCGATCAAAGGCCGGTCACGGACTTGTTCCTTGACCGGCCTTTTTTATGATGGATTGCTTCGTCAAATCGTGTGTGATTCCGGCAACGGCTAAGCGTTGCCTGCCTTTCTCGAATCAATAGGATTTGCTACGTCCACGTGACGTCCAAGATCCGCAACGTGAACTTCGCCGCCTAACGCT
>JANOLP010000318.1:0-31177 GCA_031419835.1 Pseudomonadota bacterium
GCGCGTGACGCCGACCGCGTCGCCGAGCCGAATCCAAGTTTCGATGCCACCTTCGTCTTCACCGAAACCATCGTGATCGAGAATGCGTTGAATCCATCCGCGCCGCACCTCTTGATCAGGGCAATTGCTCATCACCGCCGCATCTTTAATCGGAATGCTGATCTGATAGAAGAAACGATTCGCCACCCACTTGCGTACTTGATCCGGTGTGAGTTTGCCTGAATTCAGCAACACATTGAAGGGATGATAGATGTGATAGCCCTTGCCCTTTTCGCGAAGCTTGGCCTCAAATTCCTCTTTGCTCCAAGGTAACAATTCGTTTGCACCCATGCTGATTTCCTAAACTAAATCGATTTCCATTCCATCATACGCCACTTCGATGTGGTGGCGCGCGAGCTCCGCGCGCTCGGCGGAAGCTTCGTTGAGGATGGGATTGGTATTGTTGATGTGGATCAAAATCTTGCGCGGCTTGATCATCGGCTGCAGCACTTCGATCATGCCGCCCGCGCCACTTTGCGGCAGATGGCCCATGTCCTGCGCGCGCTTGGCGGAAAGACCGAGCGTGATCATTTCGTCGTCGGTCCAAGTCGTGCCATCCACCAACAAGCAATCGGCGTCGGCCATTAGTGGCTTCAAATGCGCTTCGACTTGGCCTAAGCCCGGCGCGTAGAGCAGGGTTTTGCCGGTGCGCGTATCGGTCACGCGCATACCCAGGTTGTCGCCTTCGTGCGGATCATTGCGATGGGGAGAGTAAGGCGGGGCTTTGCTCTTCAGCGGGAAAGGCTTGAACAGCAGATGCTCGGCACCCGCCACGGCAAATCCGTCGCCGCGCGGCTGAACTTGATTCCAATTGACTTTGCAGTAATGGCCGAGAATATTGAATAGCGGATTACCCGTGGTTAAGTCTTGCTGGACCATGTCGGTGCAATAAATTTCCAGCGGTTTGCCTTCGCGCAGGCTGAGCAAGCCGGTCGTATGATCGATTTGCGCGTCCATCAGAATAATCCCGACGATGCCGGTATCGCGCTTAGCGCGGCCGGGCTGCAATGCAGGGAAAGCGCGAATCTGGGTCAGAATATCCGGCGAGGCATTGAACAACACCCAATTGATGTTATCGGTGCTAACGGCGATCGAAGATTGCGTGCGTGGTTTGGCGTTAATTTTGCCTTTGCGCAGGCCATCGCACATCGGGCAGTTGCAGTTCCACTGCGGAAACCCCCCTCCAGCGGCCGATCCTAATACTCTGATTTTCATGATATTTTTTCGATTATTGCAGAACAGCAGGCAAACAAAAAGGGGGCTTTTAAGGGCCCCCTTTTCTTAAGGCTTTAGTGCTTAGCGATTAGCAACGTACATCGTTACTTCAAAGCCGAAACGCAGATCAGCAAATTCAGGTTTGGTCCACATTGGTGTCTCCTAGTGAGTGTTTAAGTTAAGCTACTTTTTCGAATCTTCCCTAATTGGACGACTCAGACTCAATTTTGGGTTTCGACTCGATTTAATTCAATGCAAAAATCAGTAAATTCGCCTAATGAAAATCATTAGATAAAATTAACGATTAGCAACATACATCGTTACTTCGAAGCCGAAACGCAGGTCAGCAAATTCAGGTTTGGTCCACATAATTATTCTCCTAAAGGTTAGTCATTGATCACAGTACGATGGATTGAATTCTGCGCGCTCGGCTGGGCGCGAGCAACGCGATATTCTGTAATTTTGTCTCATGATTATCATGAGATGCGTTCGAATGGCCACCAAATCAGGGTGCTTTGTTTCGTGTAACCACATGAAGAACAATTAAAATATGCGATTATGTGAGCACCGCGACGATTGGCCATCACAAATCCCGCCGCTACTAATCGCCCCATAACCTAAGTACCATAGCGCCATGAGCCTTCGTTCCAACATTAATTTGCTGATCACCTTGGTGATGATTGTGTTCGTCGTCGCGCTCGCCGCACTGGAGATAGACGGGTCGCGCCGCGCGATTCGCGAGGAAATGGAAGCCGCGACCAAGGTCACGGTGCAATTGCTGGAAAATGTCATCCGAACCGAGCAAGCGCAAAACGGAACGATTTCGCCGCGCGCCCTGGTCGGTTTTCTGGAACATTTGGGGCGCGTGCGCGCGCACGATATTCGGCTCGATAGTGCGGTTGGCATCCCGCTCTATGAATCCCCGTCTTCGCCGTACAAACCAGGAAAAATAGCCCCCGCTTGGTTTACCAAGCTTGTTTCGCCGCCGATCGAGCCCATCACCCTTGATGTGGGGCCGGGAAAGTTACGCATTTTGCCCGAGCCGTCCCGTTCCGTGCTTGACGCGTGGGACGATTTATTGAGGCTGTTTTGGCTGTCCTTGGCGCTATTCGTTTTGGTTAATTTGATTGTATTTTGGTCCGCTGGCCGGGCGCTTCATCCGGTGAAAGATATTTTGAAGGGACTGCGCAAGATGGAAATGGGCGAGTTTCATGCGCGTCTGCCGAAATTCAAATTGCGCGAAATGGGCGCGATTTCCGATACGTTTAATCGCATGGCGCAAGCGATCGAAGAAAGTTTTACCGTGAAGCGGCAAGCGGAGAAAACCGCGCTCGAGCTCAAAGAAAATCGCGAGCTGACGCAAATTATTCAGCGCCACATCGAAGAAGAGCGTCGTAATCTGGCGCTGGAGTTGCACGACGAGTTAGGCCAGTCGGTGACTGCGGTGAAATCGATCGCGACTTCATTGGTCAATCGTACAAAAGAAAAACATCCCGACCTGCAGTCTTCGGCACAAATGATCGTTGATGTCTCGGGGCAAATGTACGATTCGATGCACGGCATGGTGCGGCAACTGCGGCCGCTGGCGCTGGATAAACTCGGTTTGCGCGATGCATTGCAGGAGTTAGTTGGTTCCCATCAAGCGCGCTATCCGAACGTTCATTTCGAGTTGAAGTTGGACGGCGATTTTAAAGGTATCGATGCCGACGTCAGCATCGCTGCGTATCGCATGGTGCAGGAATGTCTGACCAATATCGTACGCCACGCCGGAGCCACTCGTGCCGAAGTGTCGGTGAACGCAAGCGAAAATTTGACGCTCGAGGTACAAGATAATGGCAAAGGGTTGCCCGAAGATCACGCCGGGCGAGAAGAACGTTTTGGCCTGATGGGCATGCGCGAACGCGCGGAAGGTTTGGGAGGAAATTTTAGTTTGCATAATGAAGAGGGTGTAAAAATCAGCGTGACCTTGCCGATCAAAATCGAAACGGCCCAATCATGAGCGCCATTCGCGTCATGCTGGTTGATGACCATGCGGTGGTGCGCATGGGTTTTAAGTTGCTCCTGCAGGGCGCTGACGATATCGAGGTCGTTGCCGAAGCCGAATCCGGCGAAGAGGCGATTAAGCGTTATCCGGAGATTAAGCCCGACGTAGTCGTGATGGATATTTCTATGCCGGGTATCGGTGGATTGGAAGCGGTTTCGCGCTTGCTCGCAAAAGATCCCGGAGCAAAAATTTTGATTCTCTCCGCACACGAAGATAGCAGTCACCCGAAGCGATTATTGAAGGCCGGCGCAGTCGGTTACTTGTCGAAACGTAGCGCTGCGGAAGAATTGATTCAGGCGATCCATCAAGTCGCGAACGGCAAAACATTTTTGGATTCCAAGCTGGCACAGGCAATGGCGGTACAACAATTAACCGGCGAGCAAAATCCCGTCGCAGTGTTATCCGATCGGGAATTTGAAGTGTTTATGCTGTTGGCAAAAGGGCAATCCGTCGCGCATATTGCCGAGAAATTATTCTTGAGCCCGCGCACCGTCGGCACACATCTTTACAACATCAAACAAAAACTCAATGCCGGCAATTCCGCCGAGATTACTCTGATCGCGATGCGCAACGGATTGCTCGACCACTAGCCCTTGTTACATCGTGCCGTTGAACGCGCCGCCGTCAATCAAAAGATTTTGCCCCACCAGATAACCTGCATTCGCGCTACACAAAAACGCTGCCGCCATGCCGAATTCTTCGGGATTGCCAAAGCGTCCAGCAGCGATCGGCTTTAGGCGATCAGCTTCAACTTCCTCATAGGTTTTCCCCATCATTTTTGCGCCGGCGCTGATGCGGCTGGTCATGGTGTCGGTTACAAACAGACCCGGCAAAATGTTGTTGATGGTGACATTGTGTTTCGCCACGGCTCGCGATAGGCCGGCGACAAATCCGGTCAAGCCGGTACGTGCGCCGTTCGACAGTGCGAGAATATCAACAGGCGATTTCACCGCAGCAGAAGTAATGTTGACGATGCGGCCGAACTTGCGCGCGATCATGCCGTCGATCGTTGCCTTCATCAATTCGATCGGCGTGAGCATGTTAGCGTCGATGGCCTTGATCCAATCGTCGCGCGAGAAATCCCTAAAATCGCCCGCTGGTGGGCCGCCCGCATTGTTGATCAAGATATCCGGATTGGGACACGCCGCCAGCACTTTCGCCCGGCCTTCCACCGTGGTGATATCTCCTGCAACAGCCGTAATCGTGCCGCTGCCGACCTTGCGTAATTCCGCGGCTGTTTGCTCGAGTGTTTCCGCGGTGCGCGCCGTGATCGTGACGTTAACACCTTCTTTCGCCAGTGCCATCGCACAACCCTTGCCAAGTCCTTTGCTTGCTGCGCAAACGATGGCGTTTTTACCTTTGATGCCTAAATCCATGAATCCTCCGAGTTTAGTTTCTGACTGACAAAGTTCATTTTCCGTTATTTGTGTCATTCCCGCGAAGGCGGCAATCCATAGTGCCCGTGAAATTACAAACGCCAGATGGATTCCCGCCTTCGCGGGAATGACTGCTAATTACTGGTGACGTAAATAATCAAAATGGCAAAACCACATCCGCTTTTGCGGCGGTTATCACGCGACGAAAGTCATTCTGTATGCGTTTCAGCGCCGCCTCGTTATCCGCTTCGAAGCGCAGCACAACGACCGGTGTCGTGTTTGACGAGCGCGCTAGTCCGAAACCATCGGCATATTCCACACGCAAGCCGTCGATAGTGATCACATCGCGCGGATTATCGAACTTCGCGGTTTTTTGCATCTGCTCAATGAGTGCGTAATTCTCGCCTTCGTTGAGTTTGATTTGCAACTCCGGCGTGGAGATCGCATCGGGTAGCGCATTCAAGACCGCATTCGGATTTTTTTCTCGGCTCAGAATTTCCAGCAGGCGTGCGCCGGCATACAAGCCATCATCGAAGCCAAACCAGCGTTCTTTAAAAAACACATGACCGCTCATCTCGCCCGCAAGCTGCGCGCCGGTTTCGCGCATTTTTCCCTTAATCAGCGAATGGCCGGTTTTCCACATGGTCGCTTTGCCGCCATGCTTTTCGATCCACGGTTTCAAATTGCGCGTACATTTCACGTCGTAAATAATTTCCGCGCCAGGCTTGCGTGAGAGCACATCGGCGGCAAACAGCATCAACTGACGATCGGGAAAAATGACGTTGCCTTCCTTCGTTACGACACCTAAGCGATCGCCATCGCCGTCGAACGCAAATCCCAATTCGGCGTCGCTGGATTTCAATGTGCGAATGACATCTTGCAGATTTTCCACGTGGGCGGGATCGGGATGATGGTTTGGAAAATTGCCATCGACCTCGCAAAACAACTCAATCACTTCGCAACCAAGCTTGCGAAATAGTGTTGGCGCATAAGCGCCGGGTGCACCGTTGCCACAGTCGACCACGAGTTTAATCGGCCGAGTGAGTTTGATATGTCCAATAATTTTGGCGAGATATTCCTCGGTCACATTTCGCTGCGAATATTCGCCCTGACCGTTCTGCAAATTCCCCGCTTCGACGCGCGTGCGCAGCGCTTGAATGGTATCGCCGTACAACGTCTCCCCGCCGAGCACCATCTTCAGCCCATTGTATTCCGGCGGGTTGTGCGAGCCGGTCACCATCACGCCGGAATAATTCGCCCATTCGTGCGCGGCGTAATAGAGCATCGGCGTTGCAACCATGCCGACGTCGATGACGTTGATCCCGGTCGATTGAATCCCCTGCGCCAGCGCTTGCGACAAATTTAGACCGGATAGCCGCCCGTCGCGGCCGATCACGATGGTCGCAAGTCCGCGCGCGGCAGCCTCGGAGCCCAGCGCTTGACCTATAGCACTCACGATATCCGGCGTTAGCGAGTGATCGACAATGCCGCGAATGTCGTAGGCTTTAAAGATTTCTTTGGGTAACGATTGGGCAGCAGCCATGGCGAAATTGATCGTGATTGAGTTGGAGTAAACTCGATTCTATCAAGACAACGTGAATTTTGTGTAAGACGATGACGAAAACTCGCTGCGCTTGGGTCAACGAAGATCCTTTGTACCTTGCCTATCACGACGAGGAGTGGGGTGTTCCGGTGCATGACGATCACGTGCTGTTCGAATTTCTAATTCTCGAAGGCGCGCAAGCGGGCTTGAGTTGGATTACGATTTTGAAAAAGCGCGAAAATTATCGCCGCGTGTTTGATGGTTTTGATCCAGGCAAAATCGCGCTCTACGATGCCGCCAAGGTCCGCGCCCTGCTTGCCGATCCGGGCATCGTGCGCAATCGTTTGAAGGTCGCCGCGACGATTCAAAACGCAAAATCGTTTCTGGCGGTACAAAAAGAATTCGGCAGTTTTGATGCGTACATTTGGCAACTCGTTGGCGGTAATCCGAAGCAAAATCGCTGGAAGACCGTCGCCGAGGCGCCGACGAAAACTGCGGAATCCGATGCGATGTCGAAAGACTTAGCCAAACGCGGATTTAAATTTGTTGGCTCGACGATTTGCTATGCATTTATGCAGGCCGTCGGTATGGTGAACGATCACACGACCGATTGTTTTCGTTACAAGGCGAAGAAAAATTAATGGCGTAACCGCGCTTCTTCCAAATCCAATTCGTGCTCAATTTCGTGCAGCGTTTCGTCGCCGATCTCGCGCGTGCGCCATAGGTGAATAAGTTCTTTTCGCTGCGCGGTGACGAGAGCGAGGCGTAAATGCTGCATCGATTCGGGATGGTCGTGAAATGCCAGGCGCGTCGGGTGTAGCGATTCGATGCGTTGCCGATATTCCTCGCGCACTAGGTCCGAGTTTGCTTTGGCGGTTGGATGATCGCGGGCACAGATGTCGAATTCCCGCATTGCCGCTTGCAACACTTTGGTTCGCGCGCTGCGCTCTTCTTCTTGAGATTTCCAATCCGCGCCGATTTTGAGCGTACGAATCAGCGCCGGCATGGTGAGTCCTTGCACAACCAGCGTCGCAACGATGACGCAAAACGTCAGAAAAATGATCAAGTCGCGATACGGAAAATCCGCCGGCAGCGCGAGCGCCGCGGCGAGCGACACGATTCCGCGCATGCCGCACCAACCGATTAACGTCACCATCTGCCACGGTGGTTTTGCTTCCTTTTCGCGAATGCGCCGGCTAAGCAAACGTGGAATATAGGCCGACGGATAAACCCAGGCCAACCGCACTGCCATTGCGATCACGCTCACGGCTAATCCCCAGCCGAGTAGTTGCGTGAGCGACCGATTTCCCAGTGCCGCTAAGGTTTCCGGTAGTTGTAGCCCGATCATGATGAAGATTAGGCAATTCAAAACAAACACGATCAATTGCCAAACCGATCGGCCGAGCAGTCGCGTTTGCGGCGAAAATACCTCCGGCGCGTGGCGCGCGCGTACCAACCCCGCTGCAACCACGGCGAGCACGCCGGACACATGCAGGGTTTCTGCCGCCAAATAAGCAGTGTAGGGCAGCGTGAGCGAGAGCATGATCTCTATCAGCGGATCGTGAAGGTGTCTATGCAGCAACACAAAAAGGTAGCCGATAGCCATTCCGACCAGTACGCCACCGACGGCAACGAGAACAAATTGGCCGCTGGCATTCGCAATCGAGAAAGTTCCGCTCAGCGCCGCTGCGACGGCGAATTTGTAGAGAACTAATCCGGTCGCGTCGTTCACCAGGCTTTCGCCTTCCAAGATCGTCACGGTGCGGCGCGATAGTTTCATCGTGCCGAGTATGGCCGTTGCCGCGACCGCGTCCGGCGGTGAAATAATTGCGCCAAAGGCGAACGCCGCAGCCCAGGGAATATCGGGAACGAGCCATTTCAATGCGACGCCGACAATCAACGTGGTCGCAATGACTAAACCGATTGCCAGCAGAGAGATTGGGCGTATGGCACGCGAGAAATCGCGCCACGATGTCAGAAATGCTGCCGGATAGAGTATCGGCGGCAGAAAAATTACCAAGACCAAATTTGGGTCAAGCGGAAGTTTTGGCAGGTGAGGAATTAAGCTCAAGGCGACACCCCCGAGCGTTAAGACGATCGGGTACGGCACCTGCCAGCGCCGAGCGAGCCAAGCGAGACCGACGGCGCACAATAACAGGGCAACAATGAGTTCGACGAGTAGCATTTCTCCTCTTCTCGGGAATCGCAGCATAACATTTCTGCTTGAAAATGGTCACGGCGCGCTCAAGTGCGATAACATAAAACCTCTAGAGCAAAGGCTATACATACATGGCGAATGTGGCGGGCTGGGCGTTGCTTGGCGCAGTGTTGGGTTGGATTATCGCGTGGTTGTTACGCGGGCGTGCGATGAACAATTTACTTACTGCGACGCAACTCGAGTCCCGTGCGAAACACGAGCAGTTGAAGCGCGATTTGGAGTCGCGTCTTGGGCGGTTCGAAAACGATTTGCTCGCGGCCAAAGAAATCATTCAAATCCGTGATGCCGCGATCGGCGAGCGCGATAAATTGATTCGTCAACAGACCGATCAACTCACCGTCGGGTTGGGTCAACTCGCTGCGGCAACGGCCGAACGCGATAATCGTCAAGCCAAATTAACGCAGCAAGCTGCGGTATTGGAAACATTGGAACAAGAACTTCGTGCTGGTCAATTGCACGCCGCCGGCCATGAAAAACGTCTTGCCGATAACGACATGCGCTTGGCGCAATTGGAGCCTATCCCCGCCAAGCTGGCATCGGTGGAAGAAGAATTGCGCGCGACAAAAGACCGGTTGGAGTCGGCCCAGGCATTGGTGAATTCGCAAGATCAGGAAATTTCCCGGTTGCACAAACGCACCGTCGAACTCGAACCGTTGACGGTTCAAGTGAGAGAACGGCAGATTCGATTGCAGGAGCTGGAAAGTCGGCTCGCAGATGCGGTGCGCACCCGTGACAGCGAAATAGTGCGTTTGAAAAAACGGCTAGGCGAATTAGAAAATCTGCCAGCGCGCATGGCGGAAGTCGAAGCGAAGCGCGCCAAACTTGTCGATGAGATCGTGTCGCTGCGCCGCGCGAAGGATGAAGAAATCGAGTCGCTCCAAGGCAAACTCAGGGTGATCGAGCGAATGAAGCGGGAGCTTATCGCTCGCGACAATTTATTGCTTGCGGTGCGCGAGCATGAAATCGTTTCGCGCCGCGACGCGGAATTAGCAATGGCAATGCTCAAAGCCGAGTGTGCTCAACGCGATGCACAATTGGATATGAAAGACTCTGCCATTGGCCGCATGCATCAACAACTCGCCGAAATGGCGCCACTTCCCGAGGCAGTCGCGCGCCATTCGGCACGTGCGTTGGAGCTAGAGCGCGGATTAGCCCAGCGCGAAAGTAAGCTCAGAGAGGCGTCCCGCGAGGCTGATTTACTACGCACAAGTTTGTTAGCATGGATGCGCGTCGGCGGCGCATTACCGGCCCGGGATGCGGAAATTGCAAGACTACGCGCGCGATTGCAATTGTTAAAGTAGGTTTTTGTCGATTGATTTACGCTTCGTACCGTCCCACCACTAAGGAGACTTATTGCTAACTGACATCATTGGTAGCATTGCCGCAACGCTGACAACGATCGCATTTCTTCCACAGGCGATTCAGGTGATCAAGACCAAATCCACACGCGACATTTCGCTGGTGATGTATTTAGTTTTTACCGCGGGCGTTGGATTTTGGTTGACCTACGGCATTTTGCTCGGGGCGGCACCGATTATTGTCGGCAACATCATCACGCTATTTCTTGCGTCGATTGTGCTAATAATGAAACTCAAACATGGATAAGCCAGGAGCAAGATGGCGATTGCCTCACCGCGATGCATGGCCTGAAAACCAATACCCATGCGGCTTCCCAGGCATCAACTATTCTATTTCGACGATACTTTCTCGGCGACTACGCGGCGTCCGCCATTAAATCGCGGCGCCCAGTAGTTGGAATTCATGTCGCTGATTTGCACCGATTTGCCGCTGCTTGGCGCGTGGACGAAGCGGTTGTCGCCGATGTAAATGCCGACGTGAGAAAACCCTCGTTTCAACGTGTTGAAAAAAACTAAATCGCCGGGCTTCAATGCGGTTCGGCCGATTGATTCGCCGCGTTCACTCATGGCAGCGGAAGTGCGCGGAAGCGTTACGCCGATGGCATTCTTAAAAACGTGTGACACAAAGCCGCTGCAATCCCAACCGGTTTCCGGATCGCTTCCGCCGTCGCGATACTTAACATCGAGGAATGCGAGTGCGTAAAAAACCAGTTCTTCGGAGCGATCGGCTGGCTCGCGGTTTGTCGTGATCGGCGGTTTGCCCGAATCGACGTTGCGGGAAATTTGCTGTGGCCCCGCGCAGGACGACAGCAACGGCAGCGCAATGAGCAGCAGGCGCAGTAAGATTTGCATGGCGCATGGTGTACGATTGGGCGCTTAGCCGTCAAGAGTCGTTTGAGATGGAAACAGCAGCAATTCAAAGTGAAAAAAATTTAGCATGAAGCAAATCGCTCCCTACGGAACTTGGACCTCGCCGATTACTTCCGATCTTATTGCGGCAGGCGGCGCCGTTCGTCTTAGCGCCTGCAAGATTTTTGCGGATAAGATTTTCTGGCTTGAGGGCAGGCCTTCGGAAGGCGGACGCAACGTGCTCGTTGGCCGCGAACAGAGCGGCGAGATCAATGACGTTACCCCACCAAATTTCAACGTTCGCACCCGGGCCCATGAGTACGGTGGCGGCGCGTTTGCGATCGGTCGCGACGCCGTCTATTTTTGTAACGATTCGGATCAACGCATCTATCGCCAACCCTGGGGTGGGCAACCGACGGCGTTAACGTCCGCTGGTAAGCGCCGCTACGCCGATCTGGTGCTCGACGAGAGGCGAGGCACCGTCATTGCGGTATGCGAAGACCACGACGTTAAAGCCCGTGAGCCTGAAAATTATTTAATCCAAATCGAAATCACTACTAGCGCTGAAGTGATTTTGACTCGCAGTTATGATTTCTATTCGTCGCCGCGAGTAAGTCCCGATGGAAAATTACTGGCGTGGCTGTGCTGGCGCCACCCCGACATGCCATGGGATTGCACGGAGTTGTGGGTTGCAACGCGTGAAACCGATGGCAGGCTGCGCGATGCGCGACGTATCGCGGGCGGAAATGAAGAATCGATTTTTCAGCCTGAATGGTCACCTGACGGCGAATTGCATTTTGTGTCGGACCGTTCCGGTTGGTGGAATATTTACCGTTTGAGGAATGGCGCTGTCGACGCGGTATGCCCGATGGACGCGGAGTTCGGGTTGCCGCAATGGGTATTTGGACTATCGACCTACGCATTCACTGAGGCGACTGAGATTGTTTGCAGCCATTGCGTAGGTGGCGTGTGGTCACTCGGCAGAATTGACGTCGAATCGAAGAAACTAACCGCGATCCAAGCGTCGTTTTCGGATATTGGTTACATCGCGACAAACGGAAATCGCGTCGTATTCGGCGCGGCGTCGCCGAAAGAAGTCGATGCCATCGTCGAATTCGAGCTGTCCAGCGGAAAAATGAATGCGATCCGTCACGCGAGCGCAAATAACATCGCGGCGAATTATTTTTCTTCACCGGAAACGATAGACTTTCCTACGTCGAATGGGCTCACCGCGTTTGGTTATTTTTATCCGCCGTCGAACCCGGCGTTCGCGACGGACGATGGCGAGCGTCCGCCGTTAATCGTGATTAGCCACGGCGGCCCGACGTCGGCAACCAGCAATGCATTGAAGCTGGGCATTCAATATTGGACCAGCCGCGGCTTCGCGGTGCTCGATGTGAACTATGGCGGCAGCAGCGGCTTCGGGCGTGCCTATCGCCGCCGCTTGAATGGCGCTTGGGGCATTGTCGATATTGCCGACTGCGTCAACGGCGCGCAGTTTCTCGCGGCGCGTGGCAGCGTCGATGGCGAGCGGCTCATCATTCGCGGCAGCAGTGCAGGTGGTTATACAACGCTTTGCGCGTTAACGTTTTACGACTGTTTCAAAGCGGGCGCAAGCTACTACGGCGTTAGCGATCTCACCGCGTTGGCAGAAGATACCCATAAATTCGAATCGCGATATTTGGATCGCTTGGTCGGGCCGTATCCGGCTGCGAAAAATTTGTATCTGGAGCGCTCGCCGATTAACTACGTCGAGCGCTTGAACGCGCCGGCGATATTCCTGCAGGGCTTGGACGATAAAGTCGTACCGCCCAATCAAGCGGAGGTGATGGTGGACGCACTCAAGCGCAAAGGCCTGCCGGTGGCCTACATCGGATTTGCCGGTGAGCAACACGGATTCCGGCGCAGTGAAACCTTGAAGCGCGCACTCGATGTTGAATTATATTTCTACGCAAAAGTGTTTGGTTTCGAATTGCCGCAGCCCATCGAGCCCATCGAGATTTTCAATCTCGACGTAAAGGTTAGAACGTAATTTGTTGAGGTTCGTATAAATGAGTGACCGTCGGCCCCTCACCCTACCCTCTCCCCGCAAGCGGGGCGAGGGAACACTCCCTCTCCCGCTGAAGCGGGAGAGGGCTGGGGTGAGGGTGGGCGAGGTTGATGTGAAATCCGTCATCTATTTTCACGAGACTCAATAGGATGGAACACATTGCTTCGGTTTTCGCAGAAACAGGCCCGCTTGCGCGTGCGCTGACAGATTACAAACCACGTACGCAGCAAATCGAAATGGCTCAGGCGATTGCGACCGCCATGGAGACGCAGCAGGTTCTCATTGCCGAAGCGGGCACGGGTACCGGAAAGACGTTTGCCTATCTTGTTCCGGCATTACTGCTTGGCGGGAAAGTGATCATTTCTACGGGAACGAAGACGCTGCAAGATCAGTTGTTTGACCGAGATATTCCGCTGGTGCGAAATGCGTTGAAAGTGCCGGTTAAAATTGCGTTGTTGAAGGGCCGCGCGAATTACGTGTGCCACTATTATCTCGAGCGTGCACAACACGAAGGCCGATTCATGAGCCGCCATGATGTCCATTCATTACACGAGATCGTCGCCTTTGCGAAACGCACGAATACCGGCGATAAAGCCGAGTTGAGCAGCGTTTCAGAAACCTCGGCAGTTTGGTCGCAAGTCACATCAACGCGCGATAACTGCCTCGGCCAGGACTGCGCATTTCATCGTGATTGTTTTGTATTGAAGGCGCGCAAAGCGGCACTGGATGCGGATATCGTCGTGGTCAACCATCATTTATTTTTTGCCGATGTCATGTTGCGCGACGAAGGGGCGGGCGAATTATTACCCGCTTGTAACACGGTAATTTTCGACGAGGCGCATCAATTGCCGGAAGTCGCGACGCTGTTTTTCGGCGAAAGCGTATCGACAGCGCAGTTGCTCGAGCTCGCGCGCGACACGCGCGTCGAAGCATTAGCTGCCGCGAAGGATTTTGAGGCGCTGCCGCAAGCTGCGGACGATCTGGAAAAAGTCACGCGCGACTTACGTCTGATTTTTCCACCGGTGTCCGGCGCGATCTCGCGGCTGCAGGCGACGGCCTTGCGCCAGCACAAGGAATTCTTGCCCGGCCTCGCGCAATTGCTCGAAACGATCGAAACCTTCAACGAAATTTTGGGCACTCAAGCGGAACGGGCCGAAGGTTTGCAGAACTGCTATAACCGAGCGTTGGAAATCGCGGCGCGCCTCGCCCGTTGGCGCGATGAAACAGATACGAACCAAGTTCGTTGGGCGGAGCTTTATTCTCAGTCTGTTCAGTTGCACGCGGCGCCGCTCGAGATCGCGGAAATTTTTCAGCGACAACTCGCCAGCCATCCGAAGGCGTGGATTTTTACTTCGGCAACGTTGGCCGTGCGCAATGATTTTAAGCATTACCAAAACGAAATGGGTTTGCGTGAAGCGGTGACCCATGCGTGGGGCAGTCCATTCGCGTTCGAGGAGCAGGCGTTGCTTTACGTGCCACCCGATATGCCGGAACCCAATTCGTCCGAATATACCGAAGCGGTGGTGATGGCGGCCCTGCCTGTAATCAAAGCGGCGGGCGGTTGTACGTTTCTCTTGTTCACTAGTTTGCGCGCAATGAACGAAGCGCGAGATCGTTTGCAACAATTGTTCGTCGAGCAAAATCTCACTTATCCGGTGCTGGTGCAGGGCGACAAACCGAAGGCAGAATTGTTATCGCGATTTCGCGAATTGGGCAATGCCGTACTAATTGGTAGCCACAGTTTCTGGGAGGGCGTGGACGTTAAAGGCGAAGCGCTGTCTGTTGTTGTGATCGATCGTTTACCGTTTTCACCGCCGGACGATCCGGTCGTCGCCGCGCGAATCGAGGCGTTAAACAAGCAAGGCCGCAGTGCATTTATGGAATATCAATTGCCCGAAGCGATCATCACGCTAAAACAAGGGGCAGGGCGCTTGATTCGTGACGAAACCGATCGCGGTGTGTTGGTAATTTGCGACCCACGCTTGATTTCGAAAGGCTATGGTCGGCGCATTTGGCAAAGCTTGCCACCGATGAAGCGCACACGAGAAATTGCGGAAGTCGAGGCGTTTTTTAGAGTCAAGTAGCCTGGTGCATGTCGATATTATCAACTTGACCGTCCTGAAAATCGGGCCTCGCTCACTATTCCTTCAATCTGGAGATTCGGTCTTTCACCCAATTGAGGTCTTCTTGCCATTGCGTATTGGTCGGTTCAAGTTGGTTGAGTCGCTCGACTATTCCGCGCGCTTCTTCGTAGTGAGTGAGCGCGTCCTTCAGATTCTTTTGTTTCCGTAATGTTTGCCCGATCCGCGTCAAGCTTACGAATAACGCTCGTTGCCGCATATTGTCCTCAGGCGTCCGCGTCGCGAGCATGCGAAAGATCCTTAATTCTTCTTGGAAATTGATCAGCGCAGCGGGGACATCGCGTAACTCAATCTGGACATCACCCATATTGCCGTGGCTAATTGCTAAATCCTGTTGCCATTGGTAGTTGCCAGGATCTTTGGCCGCAAGCATTTGACGAGTCTTTAACTCGTCTGCGTAACTCTTAAGAGCGTTTGGCACATCGCCATTTGCGCGCGCCGTCGCGGCAATTCGCATGTGGCACGCCGATAAATCTTCTTGCAACGCCGTGTCGCTAGGACGTTGCGCGGCGTGTTCATGGCGAATTCTCAGTTCGTCGTGATAACTTTTCAACGCGCTCGGGAAATCCCCTTGAGCCTGCTGCACCGCGCCGATCTTAGCAAAACGGTCGGATACTTCTCTCTCATCGCCCGAATTTCGCGATGCCTGCTTAGGAAGTCTTTGCAGGATTTTCAAACTCTCTTGATAACTCGTTAGCGCGCGAGGAAAGTCCTGTTGCGCGAAACGCACATTACCGACCCGCGCCAGACTCGCCGATAGGTTACGATGTCTTTGTACACTGTCCGGCGCTTGGCCGACTAGCGTCTGATTGATCACCAACTCGTTTTGAAAATTCTTCAGCGCATCGCCGAGATTACCGTGAGAAAGATGAGCGGTGCCGATGCGTCTGAAGGCGAGCGACACTTCGCGTTGCAATTCGTCATTGCCGGGATTTCCACCGGCAAGTGCTTGCAAGATATTTACGCTGTCGTGGTAGTATTTCAACGCGCTCATATTGTCGTCATGCGCAAGTCGTACATCGCCGATTTGCCCAATGCTTTCGGCCAATTCCTGCTGCCGTAAAACACTCTCCGGCTCTCGTACCGCAGCGATTTGACGAACATTCAATTCATCTTGAAAACTTTTTAACGCCCCCGTGAGATCGTCTTTCCCGAATAGCAATTCGCCGATTTTGTTGTACGCGAACGCGCGTGTTTGCAGCGAAGTTGAGTCCTGCGGGGATTTTTCTGCGAGCGCTGCCAGGGCCGTGTAGGATTCCGATGCGAGCTTGGTTTGCCCAGCCCTCGCCGCGAGCTTGCCGAGAACCAGCCAGGTACGCTTGTCATTAGGTTCGTAGACTGACGCACGTCGATATGCCGCAATTGCTTTGGAGCCATCAAATGCATACGAAAGCCCCGCCAGAGCGCGCGCCGCCGCAGCGGCGACGCGGTGCTGATCCTCGCTCGCCGCGGCAACATTTTCTGCGCGTTCAAATAACGCTTCGGCCGCTGTCGTTTCGCCGCGAGTCAACGCGGTCGCTGCCGTCACCATCGCCTCGGGTGCATTATGCAAACCCGTCGCCGCGAATACTCGAGTAATTGCGTCCTTGCGATCGTGCTGTAGCCATTCGTCTTCAGGCTCGGGGTCGTTGCCCTTATGTATGAGCGAATTGGGTAAATCGTGCAACGCGGCGTTTTTGTCGAGTATCTGCTCTGCCGCTTGAATTTTTTTTATCGCATCAGGGCTATATCTGACAACGGCGTAATTGCGTTGATTGACGATCAAGTCGTCACCATCGAATTTCGCACGTTGCGCATCAGGCGAGAGCTGCGATTGGGACGCCGTTTGCATCGCAACGGAATGCTTTGCCTGTTGCGCAAGTTCGGTTGCGGCGCGGTAAGCGACAGTTAAACTGCCGAAGATCGAAAACATTGCCAGACTCAAAAGCAATATGCGCCCGAACCGATCGCGTTTGCGCGCTAACATTGCAAGCAACATGAACAGCGCGAAGCCGGTGACACACAGCGGATTGGTCAAGATCGCATTCCACGTTTCCATACTTTGCCTTTAACCTGAAAGCGGAAAACCGTTGCCCGGCAATTGTCCCGGTCACACGCTACTTCGTTTACCGGAAAAGGTAAATAGGCGAGCTTAAAGGCATATCGCCAAGACCCGCATGGCTGGATACTGTCTTCTAGGCCAGTTAGGTAGGGTGCATTTATGCACCGGGCGTAGATGGTGCATGAATGCACCCTACCTCGTTGGCATCGCCAGAAGTCAGTATCGACGGGTCTTTTCATGATGCCTGGTCTGAGAGCCGCACCAGTATTGGGCCTTAGCGCTATCGATTCAAAAAATAACTCGCGACGAATATGCCAACCATCAAAAACGCGATGCCTAGTTTTGCCGCAACGCCGATGACGATGCCGAGCCACGTTGCTAGGCCAACTTTGCCGGCTTGAATGAGATTTTGCCGCGCGAGAAATTCGCCGATTGCCGCACCCACGAAGGGCCCGAAAATTAATCCGGCGAAGCCGAGAAAAATTCCGGTGATGGTGCCGACGGTAGCGCCAATGATTGCGAGCTTGCTGGCGCCGACGCGTTTTGCGCCGAAGATTGCGGCAATGTAATCGATTGCGACCGCGAGGATGGCGAGGGCGCCAAGGATGACTAACGTGACGACACCCACTTTATTAAAGCCGTCTTGGTAGGCGATCAAAAGCAATCCGCCGAAGATTAGCGGCACACCGGGCACGGCGGGCAATACGGTGCCGGCGAGGCCGAGGCCTACGAGAAGGATTGCAAGAATAGTTAGCGCGATTGTCATTGTGAAAATAAGGAGCCCCGCTGTTTCGCGGGGCTCCTTATTTTCGGAATGATTTTTATTGCGCGTTTGTCATTCTGATGCCGCCGGGCCGAAGTGTCGGTTTTTAGTCGTTGCGGAAAACAGATTCTTCGCGGTGTTCAGAATGACATGGTTGCTAGATAGGCTTTATTTTCCTTTAACGCCGCGAATCACTACTTCCACGCGGCGGTTTGGTTCTAAGCACGCGACCAAGGCCGGCGTTTTTTTCTTGCCCTTACATTGCTTCACCGGTTGGCTGGAACCTTTGCCGGAGCTTTTGATCGCGGAGCCATCGACACCGTGCTTGATCAAATATTGTTTCACCGTCATCGCGCGGCGCTCCGAGAGGGCTTGATTGGCCACTTTTTTGCCGAGCCGATCGGCGTGGCCGACGACATTGATGCTTTCAATACTGTTGCGGTTATAAGCGGCCAGTTGCGCGGCAAGCTCGTCTAACTTGCTGACACCGGCGGGCAATATGCTGCCCTCATCCGATTTGCCGAATCGAAACAAGGCGTCGCCTTGCAGCGAAATTTTTTCGTAGCTCGGCGCGACCGTTGCCATCTCGTTACTCGGTGCGACGGCGGCGGTGGGCTTACCGGCGTCGGACGATTCTTGCACAATGCCCGGCGCGCCGTTGCCGTTTTCGTTCATGGGTTCCGGTTTCGCGATCGCTGCGGCGGGCTTAGACATCGGCTCTGGCGCAGCTTCGGCGGCGGGCTTAGCCATTTCTTCGCGGGCAGAGGGTGCGTCGCTGGCGGGTTTCAAACCCTGCTTGTCACAATCGGCGGAGGAATTTGCCGCATCGACCGTTGCGCCAATGTTGACGCAGTCGCCGTAGCCACTGGTGACGGTTTTACCGGCGCTATCTTGAACGTGAGAGTGGGTGCTGCCATCGTGCGAGGCGACGCGCATCGGTTCCGAGGCCGGTGCATCGCTGACGGGGGTTTCCGCTTGCGCGACTTTCGCCGATTCCGGTTCGTCGCTGGCCCAGGGGTTGATGCTCCTGATCCACGAGCATCCCGACAGGCTTAAAGCTAACACGAGCGCAGCGCTCGACAGTTGGATAGATTTATTGTTCATACACAGCTCCTATGTCCTTGAGGTCGTCAATAACGAAATTGATTATAACAAGGGAAATTGCTATTTTTCAAAATCCGATCAGTCGCTTGCGACAAAAGTCTCAGCGTTGACGTGAAAATCAAACACCTTTACGCATTGCGAAATGTCGCAACAGTCTGGAAAATGCATAGTCGCACCACTTTTAACGAAACGGAGAATGCTGCAATGACGATCAAGATCGGAGACAAACTGCCGGAAGGCACGCTGCAAGAATTTATCGAAGTCGAAGGAAATGGCTGTAGCCTCGGGCCGAATGCGTTCAAGGTCGAAGAGATTACGCGCGGTAAAAAGATTGCAATTTTTGGACTGCCCGGTGCGTTCACGCCGACTTGCTCCGCGAAACACGTGCCGGGTTATCGCGATAACTACGCGCAACTGCGCGCCAAAGGCGTCGACGAAATTTGGTGTATTTCTGTCAATGATCCGTTCGTGATGGGTGCGTGGGGCCGCGAACAAAAAACCGATGGCAAGGTTCGCATGATGGCCGACGGCAGCGCCGAATATACGAAAAAATTGGGACTGGAATTAGACCTCGTCGGGCGCGGTTTTGGCTTGCGTTCGACGCGTTATTCCATGCTCGTGGATAACGGCGTGGTCAAGGCATTGAATGTTGAGGCCGCCGGAAAATTCGAAGTTTCGGACGCGGAATCGATGATGAAATCGCTGTAAATCCTGCCGTATCTTGATGCCTTCCTTCTCGCGGGGGAAGGCATTTTCGTGGTACCAACAAATCTCACACTGAACTTTGGCGGTAGGCGCAGGTCGTAACCTATGTTGAAACACTGTTTTCAACGATTCCCAACAAAGCCACTGTGCGACGCCGTGGCACGAAAAGTTCGATCGATATTTCCCCATGGCTGATTGAGTGGATCGAAAGATCCAAATGCGAACGCGCATTTGCGTTGTTCGCGCCACGTTCTAGGAGGTCTTTATGAGATCAGTTAAGACATTGTTAGTTGCAGGTTTGTGTGTTGTCTCGGCGTTTGCATTTGCGGCGAAGGGTGAGTTCGGCGATCTGTGTGCGCTGGGTTTGACCATGGGCAAAGAGGTGAAAACCGATTGCAGTATGAATGAAATGGTTGGTGGTAAAACCTATTGCTTTAGCAGTGCCGACGCAAAAGGAAAGTTCATGACGGACCCGGCCGCGATGCTCGCGAAAGCGGAGCAGAATTTTGTGAAGATGAAGAAATAGGCGATTAAGTTCGAAAAAAAAGCGGCAAAAAAGCGCCGCTTTTTTTATGGGTTCTAGGAAACTTAAGTTCGTTTTCGCATCCACGTCATGCCCAAAACGCCTAGGCCAAGAAGCAGCATTGGCGCGGGTTCTGGCACTTCATTCGGTGGGCCGCCGCCACCGGAACCGCTTTGTGCGTCATGCGAAAAGGGTGCTTTTTCCTCGATTTCCAACTCGCCGGTTCCAATAGAGGTGCATTTTTTCTTTCGGCCCTTGTTGGTACAAATTTCTTCGGTAATTTCTTCGGTCCTGTATAGGTCAAAATGGATCGCATAATTCTCATCGAGGTTAGCCACATCAATGTCGAATTTCTTGAAATACATTCCAGTGCCAGGCTGCGGACCGAGCGCAGGGAAAATTGCCGTATTAAACCTACCGGTTTTATCGGTAGGGCTGAATGAGAACGACTCTTCGGAAAAATATGTCGGGAAAATGCTATGGGACGGTAGATCGTGACTATCGCCACCAGTAGTTGTTTCAACTGTAAGGTCCGCAGGTGGAATCCCGTAATTCATGCCGGACGTAGCATCGATGACGTTTCCATTTACCGTAAACGACCCCAAATTCTGCGGATTGCTCACCTGTGGGGTGATCGCCATCGAGATTTTGTAAGTGTCGTAGATCTTATTGTCGGAATCAGGAATTAAGTACGCGTAAAGGCTAAATGCATTGCTCGACGCGATGATCGTTCGGGTCAAGCCATCGTACGTTCCGTCGGCGATACCCAGTTGCAATGTCGGAATCGCCTTTGCACTTAGCGACAACCCTAGCAGTGCGACGCCCAGCAGCGCCGACTTTATCGATGATTTATTCACAATCCAGCCCTCAAAATTACATCTACATTTATTTTTGGTATCGCGTTTCCGCAAAACCTCATTTGCTTATCGCTCGATCACCGTTATCAATCGGTGTCTTTGTCGATTTAATTTACAACTTGTTTATTTACTGAAAGTTTAAGAAGCAAGCTCCATGCCATCCACTTAAGTATATGAAGACATTGAAAACACAAAATTCGAAATTACATGAGCTGTAAAGATTTTCGACAGAAAGCGCTGCTTCATATTCTAGACCGACGCGTTTTTATGTGTCGTTTGACAAGGGCAAGGCCGTTTGATATTTCACCTGTTTTAGGGCGAAACTGGACTTGATACTCGCAATGCCCGGAATTTTGGTCAGGTGATCGAGCATAAAGCGCTCAAAAGCCGGTAAATCCGGCATGACGACGCGCAGTAAATAATCCGCATCGCCGGTCATCAAATAGCATTCCATCACTTCAGGCCGATCGCGAATCGATCGCTCGAAAATTTCCAACGACTGCTCGATTTGTTTTTCTAACGTCACTTGGATGAAAACGCTCACGGTAAGCCCCAATCGGTGTGCATCGAGCAGCGTCACGTAACGCCGGATGAGGCCGGATTCTTCGAGCCGTTTCACACGCTGCAAACAGGGCGACGGCGACAAAAAAACCGCCTTCGCCAGATCAACATTCGCAACGCGCGCGTTGTCTTGCAACTGCGATAGTATTTTCCAGTCGGTTGAATCCAAAGAGTTAATTGACATATTATTGCAAATTATCATATAAAAACGGAATATTATTCCGTTTTAGTATGATTTTGCAATGGATTTCGACTTTTCGTTGTCTGGTTTGTAGCGTAAAATTCAGGCATCCCTTAATTTCATTTCCCCAACGCCATGACTAATCTCTCCGAACTCGCTTTGTCTGCTTTTTGGCGCGTGTTGCCACAAGATTCCGACCCGAGCGAGACCCGCGAATGGCTCGAGGCGTTCGAAGCAATCATCAAAACCGAAGGTGCCGAGCGCGCGACCTTCATTTTGCGTAAGTTGCTCGATCAAGCCCGCGCCAGCCGCGTGCCCCTGCCGCCGGTGATGAATTCGCCTTACTGCAACACCATTTCGTTGACCGATCAGCCGCCTTATCCGGGGAACCTCGAAGTCGAATCCCGGCTCGCCGCGCTAGTGCGCTGGAATGCATTGGCAATGGTCGTGCGAGCCAACAAAGCCCATCCGGAGTTGGGTGGTCATATCGCAACTTACGCATCGGCGGCCGATCTATTCGAAGTCGGCCTGAATCACTTTTTCCGCGCCGGGCAAAGCGGTGATTTAATTTATTGGCAGCCACATTGCGCGCCGGGCGTGTATGCGCGAGCGTATTTGGAAGGCCGTTTGACTGAAGAAAATCTCGACAACTTCCGCCGCGAAACCGGTGGCAAGGGTTTGTCTTCTTACTGTCATCCGTATTTGATGCCGGATTTCTGGCAATTCCCGACCGCGTCCATGGGCCTGGGCCCGCTCAACGCGATTTATCAAGCGAAGTTCATGCGCTATTTAGAAGATCGCGGCATCTTAAAAACGTCCGGACGCAAAGTGTGGTGCTTCATCGGCGACGGCGAGATGGACGAACCGGAAGCACTCGCTGGACTTTCAATTGCAGCGCGCGAAGGTTTGGACAATCTGGTGTTCGTCGTCAACTGTAATTTGCAGCGCTTGGATGGCCCGGTGCGCGGTAACGGGTCGGTCGTTCAAGAATTCGAAGGTCTGTACGCGGGCGCCGGCTGGAACGTGCTGAAGTTGATGTGGGGCTCGGAGTGGGATTCGTTGTTCGCGCGCGACGCCGAAAACGTAATCTTGAAACGTCTGCACGAAACCGTCGACGGCGAGTTCCAAAAATACGCGGCGACCGATGGCCGTTTTAATCGCGAAAACTTCTTCAACAAATATCCTGAGTTGCAAGCGCTGGTCGCGCACATGTCCGACGAAGACATCGATCGCCTGCGCCGCGGCGGTCACGACCCGGTGAAAATTTACGCGGCTTATCATGCGGCGGTTTCCCATGTCGGCCAGCCTACGGTGATTCTCGCGCAAACGAAAAAAGGTTACGGCATGGGCCAGTGGGGCCAAGGCAAAATGGTCTCGCACCAACAGAAAAAACTCGATGATGAAGCGTTGCTCGCGTTCCGCGATCGCTTTTCGTTGCCGTTGTCCGATGACGATGTGACGAATTTGCGTTTTAATTTGCCGAACAGCGACGCGCCGGAAATGAAATATTTGCATGCGCGCCGTCAAGCGCTCGGCGGCTATGTGCCTTCGCGCACGACGCAAGCGCAGGCGCTCACGCTACCCGCGCTCGATAAGTTCGCAAAGTTTTTTAACGCCAACGATCGCGAACAATCGACAACCATGGTGTTCGTGACGATGCTGTCGCAATTGCTGCGCGATCCCTCGCTGGGCAAACACATCGTGCCGATCGTTGCCGACGAAGCGCGCACCTTCGGCATGCAATCCTTGTTCCGCCAAGTGGCGATTTATTCTTCCACGGGTCAGTTGTACGAGCCGGAGGATAAAGACGAATTGCTCTATTACAAAGAGGCCAAAGACGGCCAGATTTTGGAAGAAGGCATCACCGAAGCCGGCGCGATTTCCTCTTGGCTCGCCGCCGCGGTGAGCTACGCAGCGCACGGCGTGCCGATGATCCCTTTCTACATTTTCTATTCGATTTTTGGTTTTCAACGGGTCGGCGATTTGCTCTGGGCCGCCGGCGATGCGGGTGCGCGCGGATTTTTATTGGGCGCAACGGCAGGCCGCACCACACTTTCCGGCGAAGGCTTGCAACACGAAGACGGCCACAGTCATGTGCTCGCCAGCACCGTGCCAAACTGCGTCTCCTACGATCCGACGTTCGGCTATGAAGTCGTCGTCATCATTCAAGACGGCATGCGTCGCATGTACGAAAACAATGAGAACGTTTATTACTACGTCACCGTGATGAACGAAAATTACAGCCAGCCGGAAATGCCTAAGGGCGCGGAAGAGGGCATCCGCAAAGGCATGTACCTGTTGAAGCAAATCGAGGCGAGCAAAAAATCGCCGCGCGTACAACTGATGGGCAGCGGCACGATTTTGCGAGAAGTCATCGCTGCCGCCGATTTGCTGAAAAACGATTTCGATATCGCCAGCGACATCTGGAGCGCGACGAGTTTCACCGAACTAGGCCGCGACGGCATGGCGTGCGAACGCTGGAACCGCATGCATCCGGAAGCCGCGCCGCGCTTGCCTCACGTGGCACAGTGCCTGGAGAAGCGCTCTGGCCCTGTCATTGCAGCCAGTGACTATATGCGCGCCTTCCCCGAGCAAATTCGTGCTCACATTTCGCAACGCTTCGTCACCCTCGGCACCGACGGCTTCGGACGAAGCGATACGCGCGCGAACCTGCGCGAATTTTTCGAAGTGAATCGTCACCATATTGTCATTGCCGTGCTGAAAGCCTTGGCTGATGAGGGAACGATTGATAAGAAAAAAGTCAGTGAGGCGATTAAAAAGTATGCTGTGAATGTCGAGAAGGCTGTTCCTTGGGTCGCATGACATTTTGCGTTCTGTTGCCCAAAGTGTAAGCAACTCTCGGTTTCATTTTTACGAAAAATTGTCGGCGCACACTCATACAGACCCATCGTATGTTCAAATTGTGGCGCAAATTTAATTCGAGCGTCGCGCAGTAAACTGCGTACAAAACAATTAAACGCGCGCCAGACGAATTCCTGAGCCGAAGTGACATCGACAAAAGTGAAAGACAACGGAAAGGATGAGCAGCGGTTTCGCGGGTTAGCGCCCGCAATTTCGCTGTCCGTCTTTGCGTTTGTGATTTATGTAATTCATCGCGAGCTTGCGCAATTGCACTTGCGTGACGTGATCGCCGGTGTGAATGCGATTCCTGTTTCGACATTGCTAGTGGCCGTCGTGCTAACCGTATTGAGCTATTGGTTGCTCAGTTTTTACGACCGGCTCGCGCTGCGCTATATCGGCAAGACGGCAAATTACATGCGCACATTGTTTACGTCGTTCATCGCGTACGCATTTGGCCACAATCTGGGTTTTGCCGCATTCACCGGCGCGGCAATACGTTATCGCCTCTATGCAAGCGCCGGACTTTCCGCCACTGACGTTGCGACGGTGTCCGGATTTTGCTCGCTCACAGCGGGGATTGGCTTTGCTACGCTGGCCGGCGCGTCCTTGTTGGTGGAGCCCGCGCAGGCAACCTCGGCTTTGCATTTGTATCGCGGCTGGGCCATTGCCTTAGGTTGCATCTTGCTTCTTTCGGTTGCGTCCTATTTGATCTGGGGCCTCAAAGGTCTACGCGATTTTGAATTTCGCGGTTGGGTTCTTAAATCTCCGGGCGCACGTATCGTAATACCGCAGTTTGCGCTCGCCGTTTTAGATACTGCCTTGGCCGCCTCGGTGCTATGGGTATTGTTACCAAGCGCCGCGAACATTGATTTTTTGACTTTTGCAGGCGTTTATGCCGTCGCTTGCTTCGCCGGAATCGTAAGCCATGTTCCCGGTGGTTTGGGCGTGTTCGAATCCGTCATCATATTGGCGTTACCCTACGTAGAACGTGACGCGTTGCTGGGTTCCTTGCTCGCCTATCGTGCGATCTATTACGTTGCGCCACTTTTTGTGGCCGCGTGCGTATTTGCAAGCCAGGAGATTACCGGGCAACGCACAAAGATAGTAAGCCTCGCACGAACGGCAAGTGGGTTCATCGCACCGATCGTGCCCCAGGTGACGGGAACACTCGTATTTTTGGGCGGATTTGTATTGCTCCTTTCCGGCGCCACGCCGGGCATCGATGCTCGGTTGGCCGATCTAAAACGCGTCATGCCGCTTCCGCTACTAGAGCTGACACACTTGGCAGGGAGCGTAATCGGGCTCGCGCTGCTCATCTTGGCGCGAGCGTTGTTTCGCCGCTTACATGCGGCCTATCAAATTACGCGCGTGGTCCTGGTCGCTGGAATTGGCGCATCACTGCTAAAAGGACTCGATGTAGAAGAAGCATTGTTTCTTACTTTTGTGCTGGGAGTATTGTGGCTAGGTCGAAATGGCTTCTATCGACCGTCGTCTATTCTGCAAATACGCTTCACCCCGCTTTGGATCGCAAGTGTTGCTGGTGTGATCGGATTTGCAACGTGGGTCGGCGTCCTTGCCCACCGCGACGTGTCCTACGCAAACGAACTATGGTGGACGTTTGCACTTCATGGCGATGCGCCGCGCATGTTGCGTGCGGCGCTGGTCGTGTCGGTTTTAGGTGTGGCATTTATCGTTACCAATCTGTTTAACGCTCCTCGACCGACGCCACGACAAGCGATGGAGGTTGAACTTATGCGGGCCGAAACAATCGTAGCGACCGCGTCGCAGTCGATCGCCCACGTTGCACTTGCGGGTGACAAGCGGTTTCTCTTCAGCGACGCCGGTGATGCTTTCATCATGTATCAGATTGCCGGACGAAGTTGGGTAGCGCTTGGCGATCCCATTGGATCGCAGGGGGCGCAAGAGGAACTAGTATGGCGTTTTCGCGAACTCGCCGATCAGCAAGGGGGGAGGACCGTGTTCTACGAGGTAAGCGCGAATCTGCTTCCTCTTTATCTTGATCTGGGGCTCACGCCGCTTAAGTTGGGTGAGGAAGCGCGGGTGCCCCTTGCCGATTTTTCATTGGAAGGAAGTGCTCGCTCGTCGCTGCGACAGGCACATCGACGCGCCCAACGCGACGGCGCAGAATTTGATGTGATTGCTAAAGATGGGATAGATGTCCTGATGCCCACACTTCAGGAAATTTCGGATGCCTGGCTAGCGGAAAAAGCCACTGCCGAGAAAGGATTCTCAGTGGGAACATTCGATCCAATCTACTTAGAGCATTTCCCCATTGCAGTGGTGCGCAGCGAAGGAAAAATCGTGGCCTTCGGCAACATTTGGGCGAGCGCAGGTAAAGAAGAGTTATCAATAGACTTAATGCGCTTTAGCGCCGAAGCGCCACGCTCAGCCATGGACTTTCTATTTGTAGAATTGATGTTATGGGGAAAAACGCAGGGCTATCGTTGGTTTAACCTCGGCATGGCGCCCCTTTCAGGATTGGAACGTCGGCCATTGGCGCCAGCTTGGCATAAAATAGGAAACTTTCTTTTTCAGTACGGAGAACACTTTTACAACTTTGAAGGTCTGAAGAATTACAAAGAAAAATATGACCCGATGTGGGAACCAAAGTATCTAATGTCGCCTGGCGGTTTGGCCTTACCGCGAATTCTGGCGGACGTTTCTGTTCTAATCGCTGGTGGCGCAAAGGAGTTGATTAGAAAATGAAATACATTGTGTATTTTTTGGGTCTGATGTTGTGCGGGGGAACCGCTTTCGCACAAGAGAGCCTGGTTGATTTCGGTCGATTCGGCAATCTGCACATATATTTACCCAACGGGGAACCCGACAGCGTTGTGTTATTCGTTTCCGGCGACGGGGGATGGAATGAAGGCGTTGTCGACATGGCACGGCTCCTGCCTGAAATGGGCGCAATGGTTGTCGGTATCGATATTCGCCATTACTTAAGCGAACTGAGGAAATCTCGGGATAAGTGTACGTCGCTTGCCGTGGATTTTGAAAATCTAAGCCACGCGTTGCAAAAAAAATACGGCCTAAAGGATCACAAGTCGCCCATTCTAGTCGGCTATTCGTCCGGCGCAACACTAGTCTACGCAACGCTGGTTCAAGCGCCGGTTGGCACGTTTGCCGGCGGTGTCAGCCTCGGATTCGGTCCGGATCTGGATGTCCCGACGGCGCTGTGCCCCGGCGCGGGACTGCGTTATACGATCGGCAAGAAAGGTACTTTCTTTTTTACACCTTTTTCGGAACTGAAGTCGCCGTGGATTGTGCTACAAGGCCAGCAGGATCAAGTCGTCAATCCAGCCGATACGAATGCATTTGTTGCCAAAACCGGAACAGCGAAGGTAGTTCAACTACCTTTAGTCGGTCACGGTTTCTCCAAGCCTGTGAACTGGGAGCCGCAGTTTCGCGCAAGTTTTAAGGAAATTGTAGATCGCTCCCAATCCCCCGCAGTTGCCATTCCAGCCGTTCACGATCTCCCATTGCATGAAGTTACTGCGACTGGATCATCGGACTACCTCGCAGTCCTATTAACTGGCGACGGTGGTTGGGCAGGGTTAGACCAGGAACTGGCTGCACAACTTGCTGCTCGCGGTGTGCCGGTGGTCGGATTCAATTCGCTAAAATATTTCTGGACTAAGCGCACTCCGGATGAAGCAGCCGGAGCTGTCGCAAACGTGATTCGCAATTACCTCGCGGCCTGGCGCAAGCAACATGTGATTTTGATCGGCTATTCTTTCGGCGCGGATGTCTTACCATTCATCGTTAATCGGTTGCCTATCGACGTTCGTACACACATTGCGAACGTGAGCCTGCTAGGCCTGTCGGCGGAGGCGTCGTTTGAAATTCACGTTGCCGACTGGATTCCAGGCAATGTCTCAAGGGGTCAACCAATTGAACCTGAAATCGCCAAGATTTCCGGGGTATCGATGCTGTGTCTTTACGGGACCTCAGACAAGGATGATTTATGCCCGAAACTCTCCGCTCAAAATATTGCTAAAGAACCGATTGATGGCGGTCATCATTTTGGAGGTAGCTATGCCATGCTGGCCGATAGAATCCTCGCGTTCAAGGACCAACATCAAGATTCAAGGAAGCGGGGCAATCAAGTATTTTGATTGAGCGTTATTTCACACCTAATTAGAAATAACTATAAGAACCAAACAACCACCATGAAGCTAAAAGAACTAGGCCCCGGCCTGATTACTGGTGCTGCCGACGACGACCCCAGTGGAATTGCCACTTATTCCCAGGCAGGCGCGCAATTCGGCTTCAATATGCTGTGGACCGTCGTATTTACCTTCCCGTTGATGGCAGGGATACAAATGGTTAGCGCTCGGTTAGGATGTATGACTGGGCGCGGTCTCGCAGCCAATATCAAAATGCAGTACCCGAAATGGCTACTCTTTAGCATCGTCGGGCTTCTGCTGGTAGCCAATACGATCAACATCGCTGCCGACATTGCTGCGATGAGCGAGGCACTACGCTTACTCGTCGGCGGCTCGGCCCATGTGTATTCGTTGACCTTTGGCTTGCTGTGTTTAGTTCTTCAAGTATTTCTGCCCTACAAAATCTATGTGCAATACCTAAAGTGGCTTACGTTGGGCCTTTTCGCATATGTTGCGGTGGTCTTTTCTATACAGATTCCATGGTTGACGGTATTGGAGCGCAGCGTTTGGCCCCATCTGACTTGGAACAACGCGACCATTACTATGGTCGTGGCGGTCTTTGGTACGACGATCAGTCCCTATCTTTTTTTTTGGCAAGCCGCCCAGGAAGTCGAAGACCTACGCTCAATTGAAAAAAAACTGGCAACGGAAACCCAGTGACGCATACTTCGGATTCGGCTCGAGCACACCTGCGCCGCATTAAGTCCGATACCTACATCGGCATGGGATTTTCGAACTTAATCGCTTTTTTTATAATTTTGAGTACGGCGGCCACGTTGAATCAAGCGGGCATTACCGAAATTCAAACATCGGCCCAGGCGGCCCAAGCGCTTAGGCCACTGGCGGGGGAATTTGCGTTTTTGCTGTTTGGCTTGGGTATAATTGGCACCGGCATGCTCGCCGTACCTGTTCTGGCTGGATCGGCGGCGTATGCGGTTTCTGAAACCCTTGGCTGGCGCGCCGGTTTGGACTTAAAAGCCAATGAAGGCCGTGGGTTTTACGGGATCATCGCACTGGCCACAATTGGTGGTGTCGTTCTCGATTTCACACCGACTGACCCCATGAAAGAGTTGTTTTGGAGCGCCGTGATTAATGGTGTAGTTGCCGTTCCCATCATGGCCGTAATGATGTTGCTCGGATCGAAAGAAAGTGTGATGGGTCGGTTTGTCATTAGTCAACGCTTGCGACGTTTAGGTTGGCTGGCTACGGCGACGATGGCAGTCGCGGTCATGGCGATGTTCGCGACCATTTAGAGTTTCGGCGAAACAGAGTTGGGCTCATCAAATCCTTTGCTCTGGATCGTTTGATTGCGAGCCGCACAGCGGCTGGTGATTGCCATTGCAGTTGGCTGCATCACGTTTCTAATCCAGCCGTACTGAGAGTTAGCGAAAATTCGTATGCTTGTCACCTGGAATCTCGCCGTGTTGGCATTTTTGGTGCTCGCAGGGATCGCCGCGGCAGAATTGCTGAAGAAAGATTTCGATATCGCCAGCGACATCTGGAGCGCGACGAGTTTCACCGAACTAGGCCGAGACGGCATGGCGTGCGAACGCTGGAACCGCATGCATCCGGAAGCCGCGCCGCGCTTGCCTCACGTGGCACTATGCCTGGAGAAGCGCTCTGGTCCTGTCATTGCAGCCAGTGACTATATGCGCGCGTTCCCGGAACAAATTCGCCCGCACATTTCGCAACGCTTCGTCACACTTGGCACCGACGGCTTTGGGCGTAGCGACACGCGCGCGAACCTACGCGAATTTTTCGAAGTGAATCGTCATCATGTGGTGATCGCCACGTTGAAAGCGTTGGCGGATGAGGGAACGATCGAGAAGAAAAAAGTCAGTGAGGCGATTAAGAAATATGGTGTGAATGTAGAGAAGGCTGTGCCGTGGGTGCCGTAAGCGAACGCCTGTGGGAAATGACGATTAATTAGGTCAGAATATTGCTAATTGTCATTCCCGCGAAGGCGGGAATCCATAGTACCGTTGCCAGTTGATGTGCCAAATGGATTCCCGCCTTCGCGGGAATGACAAATAACAGACTGATGGCGCCACACCAGCCCTTGCGAGTTTCCGGCGGCAGTTTTTCGACTATCGATTAATTCAACCGGCAGCCGCTGCCGGAAAATGTTCCGCTGTTGCCATTCAGATCAACCCACGTGCCGGTTAAACCGCCCGTGTTGGTGTTAAGCGTGCCATTGATGGTGGTGACATTGTCGCTAGACTTTGCCGTCAGCGTGGTGCCACTTAACGTTCCGCTAATGGTCACTTCATTGTTGACAACAAGCCCCGTTGTTACCGAGCTAACGGTGTAGGCGGTGCCGCTGACAACGCCGCTCCCGCCGACATCGAATGTAAATAGCCCGACGGCGTCGCCGGCGACCCGGCCGGTAAACCGATTCGTTGCGCTTGCGGTCGCACCGATGCGGTTTCCGGAAAATGTGCCGGACTCGGCAAACCTTGTATTTTCCCAAGTGCCGGAAACTTGATCGGTGCCTTTGAATTGGCCGTTGAACGTCGCACCGGTAGAAGTATCGCCGGTGACGAAGGTCGCGCTCTGG
>JANOLP010000319.1:0-4044 GCA_031419835.1 Pseudomonadota bacterium
ACCTATGGCCAAATCGCACGCATCGTCGGCCGCTGTACGGCGCGCATGGTCGGTTACGCGATGGCGGTGACGCCTGAAGGCTCGCGCGTGCCGTGGCAGCGAGTGATCAACGCGCAGGGCATGATTAGCGCGCGTAGTCACTCCGATGGCGATGTGCGGCAGCGGGTGTTGTTGGAAAAGGAAGGCGTGAAGTTTGATGTGAAGGGGCGGGTGGATTTGACAGTATTTCAGTGGCAACCTTCGTCGAGCCCACTCGGCCCCGCAGTGTCATTCCCGCGAAGGCGGGAATCCATTTAGCACATCTCTTCCCAACGGTACTATGGCTTCCCGCCTTCGCGGGAATGACACGTTGGCTTGTCATCGCGAGGCGCCCGAAGGGCTACGCGGCGATCTCGTCGTAGCGGTTAATCAAGAACGAGATTGCTTCGCTGCGCTCGCAATGACATTTTGGGGGGGGGTGATCCGTTAAGGCTGCGAAAAATGCAGTACGCCATCCGCATTTTCATTACGCACTAATCGCCCACCATACATCAAGTAATTCAAATGCGCGATCGCCTCGCCCATCGCAAACACCACTTGATGCGCATCCAATTCGCGGCGAAATAAAACCGGCAACAATCCCGCTGCCGTTTTCGGTTCGGCGCACGCTTCCACAACTTCTGCGAGCCGATCGTCGTGATGATGTTTCAATTGCGCAAGCCGTTCGTGCAGCCCGCGGAACACTGGGCCGTGAGACGGAAGAATCAACACATCAGCGGGCAAACCGGTGAACTTATCCATCGAATCCAAAAACAATTTCAGCGGATCGCCGTTCGGCTGCGATGGCCACACCCCGACGTTCGTGGTGATTTTCGGCAACACTTGATCGCCGGAAATCATGACGTTGCTTTCGGCGCAAAAAAGTATCGCGTGCTCGGGTGCGTGGCCGCGGCCGACAATGACTTTCCACGATTTTCCATCGATTGAAATGTCATCGCCCTCAAGAATGCGGCGGAACGAATAGGGTAACGAGGGCACGCCTTTTTTGTAATTGTTTTTGCGAACGGCGTTGGATTCCAATCGCTCGCCGGTCAAGCCATGGCGGCGAAACAATTCCGTGGCGCGGCCGATCGAATCGCCGCCGCCGTCTTGCACCGCTGCGTGCGCGGAAAGATATTCCGTTTCCGTCATCCACACTTCGCAATTCCAACGCTGCTGCAGCCACCCGGCGCAGCCGACGTGATCGGGATGGTAGTGAGTGACGATAATGCGCTGAATCTTTTTTCCGTCGAGCAACGTCGCGAAAATTTGCTCCCACAGCACCAGCGTTGCATCGACGCCGAAGCCGCAATCGACTAAGGTCCAGCCGTCACCGTCGCGTAATAACCACAGGTTAATGTGATTAAGCGCGAAGGGCAGCGGCATGCGAATCCAAAAAACACCGGGCGCCACTTCGGTTGCTTGCGCGGGCGCGGGAACTTCGGCGAAAGGAAAGGTCAAAGCGTTCAGGTGAGTTTGGGTCATAGTGGGCAATCAAATAGAGCCTTGAGCATAGCAGGTTTGTTGAAATCTCAGTAGGCGGCCCCCATATGGCTTCAAACAACAATAGTGGTTACACCTTAATCATTTCTCGGAGACAGATATGACCGAACTGGAACAAAAAGCAATTTTGTCGATCGCAATGATGGCGGCGCTCGCCGACGGCAATCGCACCGAACAGGAGCGCGGCGCCATTGAAAAACTCGCGGCGTCGTTTGCCGACACTGCGCTCAACGTTGATGAAATCTATCACGATGTGTTGCTGCGCAAGATTAGTTTGCCGGAGGCGGCAGGCCGATTGCAAAGCGAAGAAGCAAAAGAAGCTGCGTATGAACTAGCAGTTGGCGCAAGCAATGCCGATGGCGCGACGAACGAATTGGAGAAAAAATTCTTAGCCGCACTGGCGCAATCATTAAACTTAGCGCCCGAAGTGGTGAGCAAATATCACCAAGAAGCGGAGGCAGTAGCGCAATTACCCGTCCCCGCCGGTGCGCCGGCAAGCGCCGCGCCGAAAATGAGTGAAGCGGAAATGGACGAGATGATTCGCAAAGCGGCCGTCGTCAACGCCGCGTTGGAAATAATGCCCGAGACTTTATCGACGCTTTCGATCATTCCGCTGCAAATGCGCATGGTGTATCGCATCGGTCAAAATTTCGGTTTCGAGTTGGATCAAAGTTACATCAAAGACTTCGCCGGCACGTTGGGCATCGGCATGACTTCGCAATTTCTCGAAGTGGTCGCGCGTAAAATTCTCGGCGGCATGCTGGGCGGCGTCGGGCGCCAGGCGGCGAGTTCCGGCATGTCGTTCGCGGTGACGTACGCGCTCGGGCAAGTCGCGAAAAAATATTATGCGAGCGGACGAAAAATCGACACGGTGCAACTGAAAGAAATCTTTTCCAAGATGGTTGCTGATGCCGGCTCGATGAAGGATAAATATAGTCAGGAAATCCAGAGCAAGATCGCTGAGCTTAAAGGGAAAAGTTTTAGCGATATTTCTAAGGGTTAATTAAGAAACTGGGTCGGGGCTCGTTGCATGGCTGATTTGTCGAAATCTGGATTTGAATTTTCAGTGGACCGCGTGTAGCACGCACTCTGCAGATGCTGCCAACGGGACGTTTCAGCAAAGGGTGCGGTTGCCACGAAACCGATAGTTGAGTTCAGGAAAGGCGCCTTGATCGCTTCGCTACGTATAGGTCGTTCGATGCGCGTCAAAATTTTTACGGCGCTGCTTAGGTTTTTGTTTGCTGAAACAAATCCAGGCTCTGTGGGGCGTCGGCTTGTGACAATTTTCGTCGTCGAATTTCTAACAGATGTATTTTCTTCGGGCCGCCCCAGACTCAAACCTCCTTCGAATCACACTCCATGTTCAGACTCAAACCATATTGGACAAGGCTCTTGCTGGACAAAAACCGCGTAGTATGAAAACATGCATCGCAAATGGGCGCATGTTTCATCTAGTTTTATAAACCACTAACTTTTCACGAACGGGGAGACTACAACATGGACACTACTTTAGCTGGAACCTTCAAAGATTATCCTGTGCTTCTTCTCGGACAAAAGCATCCTCAAGTTCCAGCGGTGAAAGCCATGTTGCGCTCACAGGGCGCATGGACGGGCACCGATTCAGAGGATTTCGGGCCAGTTCTCAAGGCGGCGGTGCAATACTTCCAAAGCACGCACCTTGGCCCGGATGGAAACTATTTGAAGGGTGACGGTGAAGTTCGCGCCGGGACATGGTGGGCTTTGTACAATCCAACAGGTGATGCTCAAAAAAGCAACCTGACACCGGTTGCTCCGGTTAATAACCGCGGCAATCTTGCGGCAGAGTTCAAACGCCGCTATGGAAAGCTGTCACCGGCTCGACAAAATTTTCTCAAAGAAGTGTGGACGCAATACCTGCTTCCGGTAAAAGAAATTCCTGATGGCAGCAACGGCGGGCCGGAAGTCGACAAATACACCACGGGCATTGGTAGACTGCCGTGGTGCGCTATGTTCTTATCATGGTGCTTCAAAACGGCAATCGGCGAATGGCCTCACAAGCAAAGACGTTCCGGAGTGCAAGATTGGTGGCGTGCCGCATTGAGCGGTGGCTACGGCTACAAGGTCAACAGCGGCTACAAGCCCAAACCCGGTGATTTGATGGCCTTTCTGTTTGCTGGAGGCAAAGGCCACATCACGTGCATTGTGGCTTCTGATGGCAGCTTTGCCAAACTCAATACCGTCGGCGGCAATGAAAGCAACCGGGTGAAGCTGGGTTTACGCACGCCGGCAAAAGAGCCAACGCTGGCAGGATTCATCAATTTGTTCAACGATGGTGGTGAAGACATCGACTTTGTCAAAGAGTTGTTGGATGCCCAGGATGAAACCTCCTTGGATAGCGCAGGCACACGCTAAACGGGTCGCGTGGCAGCGGCTTGCCCCCGGCCTTTCATGCAGACATTGCGGGGTGAGCTGAGTACCATTCGTTAGCAAACAAGACGATGGTAGCGTTAACTACTAAGCTGAGACTTGTCGCAGGCGATTTCC
>JANOLP010000320.1:0-6061 GCA_031419835.1 Pseudomonadota bacterium
ATGGCTATCGACGAGGCGCAAAAAACCGGGGCGATGATGTTGTTCGGCGAAAAATATGGCGACGAAGTGCGCGTGCTCGACATCGGCTCATCGCGCGAATTGTGCGGCGGCACACATGTGGCGCGTACGGGCGACATTGGCCTGTTCAAAATTTTGTCGGAGGGCGGCGTCGCGGCGGGTGTGCGGCGCGTCGAAGCAACGACTGGTGTCGGCGCGTTGGAACACGTGCAAAAACTCGACGCAACATTGTCCGATGTCGCCAGCGCGTTGAAGGCGCAACCGGCGGAAATCACACAAAAAATTTCTGCCGTGCTTGAGCAAGTGAAATCCCTGGAAAAAGAACTAGCCCGCCTAAAATCGAAATTGGCGTCGAGCCAAGGCGATGATCTGGCCGATCAAGCGAAAGATGTCAAAGGTATTAAAGTCCTCGCCGCGAATTTGGATGCCGCGGATGCGAAAGCCCTGCGCGAAACGATGGACAAGTTGAAAGATAAACTCAAATCCGCCGCAATCGTGTTGAGCGCCGTGAGCGATGGTAAGGTTTCGCTGATCGCCGGCGTCACTGCTGATTTAACGAGCAAGATTAAAGCAGGCGAATTGGTCAATCACGTTGCGACGCAAGTCGGCGGCAAAGGCGGTGGGCGGCCCGATATGGCGCAGGCGGGTGGCACGGATGCGACTAATTTACAACAGGCATTGGCGTCGGTAATTGGTTGGGTCGAGGAACGGGCTTAGAACGTTTCGAAAAAAATAGCGAGCGAGACACTCCTTCCCCTTCAAGGGGAAGGTTGGGATGGGGATGGGTCATGTTTTTGGCAGCAAATAAAACCCATCCCCACCTTAATCCTCCCCTTGAAGGGGAGGAAACTGCTGCCGATCGAAATTGACCATCGAGCCACGAGCCGCATGGATATTGGCGCCTGGCAATGCATGCCTGAAGAGGTGCACTACAATTGCCTCTTCAGCCAGGTCTTTGAAAATCTTAATCCGGAGGAGAAATGCCAGCATACATCATCGTCGATCTCGAAATCACCGACGCCACACTGTTTGAAAAATATCGCGCCGGGGTTGTTGCAACCATTCACGCATACGGCGGCAAATATTTAGTGCGCGGCGGCGCATACGAAACACTGGAAGGAACCTGGCAACCGAAACGCGTCATCGTGTTGCAGTTCGACAGCATGGCGCGCCTAAAAGAATGGTACAGCTCGAAAGAGTACGCGCCCTTAATCGCACTGCGCAAAAAATGCGCGAAGACCAACGTCATCGCCATTGAAGGCGTCTAGTTTTTTGTCATTAAACATTTCACTATAATTTTTTGGAGGAGAGAAATGCCCATCGAATACACCCCGCAAATGCGACAAATTCGGCACGCGAAAAATGGCGGATCGCATCGCCGAATTCGCGCCGCCGATGATCATTCCGGAAAACAAAGCGATGATCGAATCGATGGATATGTTCTTCCTCGCCACAGCGGACGCGCAAGGCCGCCCGCAAGTTTCTTACAAAGGTGGCGATCCGGGTTTCGTTAAAGTGGTCGACGAAACCACGCTGGCATTCCCGATTTACGACGGTAATGGATTATTCTTAAGCGCGGGAAATATGGCGGCGAACGCAAACGTCGGTTTGCTATTCATCGACTTCATGAATCCCCACCGCGTGCGCGTCAACGGTACCGCATCCATTCAAGATAACGATCCGCTGATGAGCCAATATCCTGGCGCTGTGATGATTGTTCGCGTCGCGATCCGAGAAATTTTCGGCAACTGCCCGCGCTATGTTCACAAAATGCAATTGGTGAAGCGCTCGAAGTTCGTGCCCAAGTCAGGCGTCGAAACGCCGGAACCGGTGTGGAAATATCTCAATGCGATTCAAGACGTATTGCCGGAAAAAGACGCGAAGAAAGTCACTGCGAACGTGCAGCAGGGCAGAGGGAAAATTGGCGAATTGGATATGACGAAAACGATTCGCGAACAGATCTCGGAACCAGATTAATGGGTTTGCATTACTGAAAAACCGACAACATTAATTTGTGTCATTCCCGCGCAGGCGGGAATCCATTTGGCGGTGGCTAGAAACAACTCAGCATGGATTCCCGCCGTCGCGGGAATGACATGCTAACTCTTTCAGATTCTCTCTTGATACTTTCGATAAAACGACATCACCTTCGGAACGTACTTCTTCGTTTCGGAATAAGGGGGGATCTTGTATCCGGCGCGAATCACCGCGCCCTCGCCCGCGTTATAGGCGGCAACCGCAAGCTCTAAATCGCCGTCGAACATTTTGATCAGATCGCGCAAGTATTGCGCACCGCCACGGATATTCTGGTTGGCGTCGAACGAATCGGAGACTTTATAACGGTCCGCCGTAGCGGGCATTAGCTGCATCAAACCAATTGCACCGCGCCGCGAAATCGCATCGGCATTGTATTGCGACTCGGCAAGAATGACCGCGTGAACGAGCGCGGGATCAATGCCATATTTTTTCGCGACTTTCAGAATTTGCTTGTTATAAAGCTTGATCGTGCGCTGCGAAACCTTGGGCATTTTCAGTTCGACAACAACGACCTGTTTCTGCTTATCATTCGGCTTTGCTGCGGACCGTTGAAACAATTTGTAGCGCTCGTCGACCTGCGTCGTGCTCATGTGAGCGCGACCATTTTCGTCGACGTAGCCGTACAAATCGGCCCACGTCAGCGCACTGAAAAAAAACATTGCTATTAAAACTGATGCATCGCGGATCATAAATAATCTCCGTTAGAAAACGTATAGGCCTTTGCTTGTGTCTTGCAGGTACTTGGCCTGTACCGCGAGCCAATTATAGTTGATTGATTTACCTGACAACTTTAATTTTTGTGCTAGCGAGCCATAGTAAAACTACTGCGCTCGCTACGTTTTCCAATAGCCGGGGCCTATCGGACCTTCATCAATCGTTGTTTCTCACGCTGCCATTCGCGATCTTTTTCCGTCTCGCGTTTGTCGTGTTGCTTCTTGCCTTTCGCGAGGCCAATCTCGAGCTTGATGCGTCCGCGCGTGTAATGCAAATCCAGCGGTACCAACGTGTAACCGGCACGCTCGACCTTGCCGATGAGTTTGTGAATCTCCTCGCGATGCATCAGCAATTTTCGTGTCCGCGTCGGGTCGGGATTGACGTGGGTCGAGGCCGTCGGCAATGGACTGATGTGCGAGCCGATCAAACACAATCCACCGCCCAATACGACCACGTACGCTTCTTTAAGTTGCGCGCGCCGCGCGAATGGCTTTCACCTCCCAGCCCTCGAGCACAAGGCCGGCTTCGTGGCGCTCTTCAATAAAGTAATCGTAAAAGGCTTTTTTGTTTTGAGCGATGCTCATGGCGGGCGATGTTGCGTATAAGCCGCGTATTTTAGCATCCGCTTACGCTAAAATCGCGTTATGCATCGCGTTGATCAATCCGTTCTCGTCTCGCATTCGGCTGAAGAATTATTTCGCTTAGTCGATGACGTGGAAAGTTACCCAAACTTTTTACCGTGGTGCGGTGGAACCACAATCAAAAAAAGGGACGACGCGATCACCGAAGCGGCAATCATGATCAACTTTCACGGCATCAAGCAAAGCTTTTCGACACGCAACGAAAAAATATTTCCCAAGCGCATGGACGTGAAATTAGTTGATGGCCCGTTTAAACAGCTCCAAGGCCATTGGAATTTTATTGCACTGAATGAACACGCTTGCAAAGTCGAGCTCGTACTCGAATACGAATTTGCCAGCAAGTGGATCGAAAAAATTATCGGGCCCGTGTTCAGCCGCATCGCCGGCACGTTGATGGAAGCATTCGTGCGCCGCGCCGATTCGCTTCATGCCGCAAAGTAACGAAAATTTGCTCGACATCGAAGTGGCCTATGCGACAGCGGCGCACGAAATAATTATTGCCTTGCGGTTACCGCGCGGGTCGACGGCGCATGATGCGATCGATCGGTCCGGCATCCTCGCGCAAGCGCCGGAAATCGATTTAACAAAAAATAAAATCGGCGTGTACGGCAAACTTTGTCCATTCGACTATGTATTGCATTCATTCGATCGCGTCGAAATTTACCGGCCATTGCTGATCGATCCGAAGGACATTCGCCGATTGCGTGCCAGCAAATCAAAAACGAAATAGTCGCCGCGCCAAGGACCAAGTGGGGTGCGGCGTTGCAGGCATACCACGTCGAGAGCCAATCTCCGACTGCCTCTACGGCCAGTGCCATATGAAACATCATCTATCATCCGCCCTTTGGTAAAATAATCTCTTTCCCAGACAATCAATCATTTCAATGTGGAAACCTAGCGTAACCGTCGCTGCCGTGGTCGAACACGACGGGCGATTTTTGTTCGTCGAAGAGGAAGCTGATGGCGTCGTTGTGATCAATCAACCGGCGGGCCATCTTGACCCGAACGAATCCTTATTACATGCTGTGTCTCGCGAAGTGTTAGAGGAAACACGTTTTCGTTTCACGCCCAAGGCGTTGGTCGGTATTTACTTATGGCCGCATGAAACTAAGGACATTTCCTATTTGCGTTTCGCGTTCACCGGAGAAATTACCGGAGAAGAAAAAGATCGCGAATTGGATACGGGTATTTTGCGACCGTTATGGCTCACGCCGGAAGAATTGGCGCAACAAGCAGAACGCCATCGTAGCGTCATGGTGCAACGCTGTGTGGACGACTATCGGTTCGGCAAACGTTACCCGCTAGATTTATTGGCATCGTACTTTCCGTGAAACAACAACGCGTGATCGTTGGCCTCTCCGGCGGCGTCGATTCCGCCGTCGCGGCCTTGCTCCTAAAACAACAAGGCTATGACGTCATCGGCCTGTTCATGAAAAATTGGGAAGACGATGACGACGATGAATATTGTCCTGCGCGCGTGGATCTGGTGGACGCCGCGTCGGTGGCCGATCGCATCGGCATCGATTTGGAAGCCGCAAATTTTTCTGCCGAATATAAAGACCGAGTCTTTGCGTCGTTTCTGCAGGAATATCAAGCGGGCCGCACGCCAAATCCCGACGTATTGTGCAATGCCGAAATCAAATTCAAAGCCTTTCTCGATCACGCAATTGCCATGGGTGCGGACTTCATCGCCACCGGCCATTACGCGCGGCTTGGCCGCACAAACGGTTCAGTCAAATTGTTAAAAGCAATAGACGAAAGCAAAGATCAAAGCTATTTTTTGTATCGCCTCAATCAAGCACAGTTAAGCAAAACGCTTTTTCCGCTCGGCGAAATGCGCAAAACCGAAGTGCGCGAGATCGCGCTGAAACATGAGCTACCGAATCATGCGAAAAAAGACAGCACCGGAATTTGCTTCATCGGCGAGCGGCCGTTCCGCGAATTTTTAAATCGCTATTTGCCGAAGCAACCCGGCGCGATGAAAACACCGGACGGCATGCATATCGGCGAACATCAAGGCTTGATGTTCTACACCATTGGTCAACGACAAGGTTTGGGCATCGGTGGACCAGGCGAGCCGTGGTTTGTCGCCGGCAAAGACATGGACAAAAATATTCTTTACGTCGTCCAAGGCCACGATCATCCAGCCTTGCTCAAGCCGAATTTGAGCGCGAGCGATTTATCGTGGATCGCCGGCGATGCGCCGCCGACAACGACGAGCTACGGCGCGAAGACGCGCTACCGGCAACGCGACGCCACATGTCGCATCGATGAAATTGATTTGGAAACCTGCGACGTTTCGTTTGAGCAGCCGCAATGGGCGGTCACACCGGGACAATCAGTCGTGTTATACGACCGCGATGTTTGCTTGGGCGGCGGAATTATTCAGTAAGCACTAGGCCGGGAGCCGCATGGATAATGGCTCTCAGCGGTAGATATTCGGTTCGTCATTGCGAGCTGCCTGTATCGGTGCTGTCAATACTGCCCACGGACCATGAACCGCCGACCCTCTTGTTGCCACATCCCTATGTCATCCTGAGCAACGCGAAGGATCTGCTTTTACGGCCGTTAAAAAGCAGATCCTTCGCGTTGCTCAGGATGACATGTTTAAAGGTGACAATCCCGGTAGGGTTCATGGAAAGGAGCGAAGC
>JANOLP010000321.1:0-13982 GCA_031419835.1 Pseudomonadota bacterium
GGTGTCGATGCCATCGCACACTTCGGCGGACGCGCAATTGAAGGCACGTGGGATGAGATTTTACCGGCGAGCATCGTTGGCTTATATAACGTGATGGAAAGCGCGCGCCTTGCCGGCGTGAAACGCGTCATCCTTGCCAGCTCGAATCACGCCGTCGGTTTTTACCGACGTCAAACTACTCTCACCAGCGAGCATGCGCCGCGCCCGGACGGGCTCTACGGCGTCAGTAAAGCGTTCTTTGAGGCGATGGGTAGCCTCTACGCCGATAAGCACGGCATGACCGTTGCCAGTTTGCGCATCGGCACGTTTCGCGAACCGGACGAACCCGACAATGAACGTCATTTGATGACGTGGATCAGTCATCGCGACTTGGTACATCTATGCGAATGTTGTATCCAGGCGCCGGACTACCACTATGCAGTGATGTTTGGCATATCGAATAACACCCGCGCCCGGTGGGACAACGCACGCGCATTTCAAATTGGCTATCGCCCGTGCGATAACGCCGAAGATTTCGCCTCCCGCGTCGCCGGCAAAACCGAGGACGACCTCGCTCGGCAGTTTCACGGCGGGTTTTATATTCCCGAGGGTTTCACCGGGAATGCGAGTTTGATTCCGTAGTATTCGTTCGCGCTCACCTACGTATACGCATTCATTGTCCACAGATGCCTTGGAGAACCGCATGGATACTGGCCCTCCGGTACATTTCGAGACAATAAATTTCGCACAACGATAATCGACAATATTGACGAACTAATCATCGCCCGGAAAGCGTGAGACTCAAAGTAAACTAACGACTCAACATACCTAAATCTATGTTTTCAATAACCAGTGTGCAGGGACAACTTCATGACATACGAATTCGCTGATTTAGGAGTAAGTCCAAATGGAAGTTTGGCGGAAACGGCGTTGATCCTTGGCGAAGCACTTGGAAATCTAGTCTTTAAGCAAGATACTCACGGAAGGTTCGATGAATATCCGGCGTTTATTGCAAAAAATGGCGGACTCAGATACGTCCTGCTTGGAATTCCTTGTCCTCAAGAGGATGTGCGCGATGAGCCGAGTACCGATTTTACTTTACTGGTCGAACCGGTGGACTCGAGAGTGGGGGAAGCGAGGGAAAATATCTCGACCAGATTGCTTTCTAGGATTGAATGGGATGGTCGTCTAACTTGCTGGAAGTTGTAGCGCGCGTAGGGTGCGCACCGCGTGCGCGGACGAAACCATCCAAATCGGTATTTCTATAACCGCGTGCGCATTGCGCACCCTACTTTAAATCGCCGCGTTACGAGGCCCGTAGATATTACTTCGTGGCATGGCATACCTGAAACACCGCGTCAGTATTGGCTCCTAGGCCTGCAGGTCAGCAAGCACGATATCAGCACCTTTTTCCGCCACTATCATAACCGCCGCTTGAATATTCCCGGAAACCATCTTCGGCATCACCGATGCATCGATCACTCGCAACCCTGCCAAGCCCCGAACCTTTAAGCTTAGGTCAACCACCGCACCGTTGTCTTGCCCCATTCGGCAAGTGCCCATTGGGTGGTAAATGGTTTGTCCATTTTGCCGCGCGAATTCGAGCCAGTCGGCGTCGCTTGTTACATTTATGCCCGGACTCATTTCGTGATCGACGAGGTGAGACATAGCCGATTGACTAACGATGCGTCTCGCAATTTTCATGCTTTCGATGAGGCATTTCTGATCAATTTCGCTTGCGAGAAAATTGGGACGGATAGCGGGGCCCACATACGGATCGGGCGATTTCGCGTGGATGCTGCCCAACGATTGCGGACGAAGCTGGGTGACGCCGATCGTCATGCCTGGCGCGCGATCTAAAATTCGTTCGGCGGCGTTAGCGTAACTGGCGTGCATGAAGAAATACTGCGCGTCGGGCGTCGAAAGTTCCGGCCTCGTTTTGACAAAACCGTGCACCAAGCCGGTGCCCAATGTGAGAATGCCTTTTCTGCTTACGAAGTATTTGCCGACCTCGCGAGCGAGACGCCATCCGCGCGACATCTCATTCAGCGTAACAGCATTTTTCACGCGCCAATTCATGCGCGATGCGAAGTGGTCGATGTAATTTTCTCCGACGCCTTCCAACGCGTGTTTCACTTCGATGCCTAACGATTGCAGCAGCTTCGGTTGACCGATGCCCGACAACTCCAAGATTTGCGGTGTTTGTACCGCGCCGGCGGCCATGATTACTTCGATGCTGGCCTTAACGGTGATTTCTTGGCCGTGCTGCGAATAGGTGACGCCAGTGCAGCGCTTGCCTTCTAAATTCAGCCGCAGAACATGGGCGCCGGTTTTGATGACTAAATTCTCACGCTGACGCACGGGCTTTAGATAGGCGTCGTAGGCGCTCCAGCGACGGCCATGGCGCTGATTGACTTGATAGTAGCCGAAGCCTTCTTGGCTGACTGCGTTGTAGTCATCGTTGAGCTTTTGCCCGGCCTCGGCTGCAGCTTTCAAGAACGCTGCCGATATGGGGAAGCGCTCCTTGACTTGCTCAAGGTATAGCGGCCCCGTTTTGCCACGCTCGGGCCCGCCTATTTCGTAATTTTCTAACTTCTTAAAGTAGGGTTCGACGTCGTCAAAGCCCCAGCCGATTGCGCCTGCGTTTTTCCACGCTTCGTAATCTTCCGGCTGACCTTTGACGTAAATCATGCCGTTGATCAGCGTCGAGCCGCCGAGCCCTTTGCCGCGTGGAACGGAAATGACGCGATTGCGGGTGTTTTCTTCCGGCTCAGTCTTGAACAACCAGTTGTAATTTTTGTTGACCAACAATTTACTAAAGCCTGCCGGAATCGGGATCCACTTGTTGTTTGGCTCACCGCCGGCTTCGAGGACTAACACGCGGAACTTGCCCGAGGCCGTCAGCCGATTGGCCAGAATGCAGCCGGCGGTGCCGCCACCGACGATGACTAAATCAAAATTTTCCATTGCTTTTAATTTGAGGGAATGTGAAAACTACGCGATTGAGCCCATCATAAACGCTGCCATGAGCTCGATTTGGCAAGATAACATCGTCGCGCCTAAATGGATCGAGCATCCTCGTTCGCGCGCGGCCAATACCAATGGCGTTTCAGCGGGCTGCATAATAATTTCGGCGACATGTTGCGATGAGGTTAGCGTTTGCACATGCAGCGGCAATTGATCCTCAATGCGCAGACCCAGTGAGGTTGCGTTGACCACGAGATCGTGCCCAGTAGCATCATTATCGCCAACGGCGATAGGAAGCTTTGGAAACACTTCGCGAATTTTGTCCACTAATTGCTGCGCCTTCGTCGGCGTGCGATTCGCGATGGTCAGACGGCTCGCGCCAATCTTAGCCAGCGCAAATGCAATAGCGCTAGCTGCGCCACCGGCCCCTGCGAGATAAATGCTTTTGCCTCGCGGTTCGAATGCTTCCTCACGCAATCCGGCGACGAATGCCGTGCCATCGAGTATTCCGCCGATTAATCGGCCAGCCGCAGTGCGATGCACAATATTGACGGCACCGACCTGGCGCGCTTCCGGTGTTAGCTCATCGCAAAGCGCCACCATCGCCATCTTGTGCGGAACGGTGACAACACAACCGCCAAAGTTATGCATGGCGCGCAACGCCAGGACGAACAAAGCCAAGTCTTCACCCTTAACGTGCATCGGCACCATCACGCCGTCGATCGACTTTTCTGCAAACAATCGATTTATTTTCGGCGGCGCTTTTACGTGGTGTATCGGGTCGGCCATAATGCCGAAGACTTGGGTATTTCCGGTGATTTCTTTCATCGGTTTGCGCTATTTGTTGTCGATCGCCGCAGCGGATTGTGGATTGATGTTTTTCAATATTGATTTTACGCCAGAGCGCAATCGCATTGGCCGTTTCTGCAACTTCGCGTTTTCAATTTTTTCGTCATTTGCATCGACGGTAATTTCAAATTCGCGTAAAGTATGATTAATGAAATCAAATACCGCTCTTCAAAGTTCGCCATTTCGGTGGCTTGCCTTCGCAAGTTGCACATTTTTATCAAGTTGCGCAATTAGCCCGACAATTGGATTTAGCATCCCTATCGGTGGGTTCGGCAGTGTCGGCGTGAGCGTAGGCGCGGACGGACGCGTCGGTGGATCGCTAGGTGTCGGGATAGGTGGCGGCGCCGTTAGCGTGGGCACGTCGGTACAAATACCACCGGCAAAAAACGCCGCAGAGGAAGAAGTGACGAAGTAGCGTTGCCCTTCAAAATCTTTCATTTTCTTAAACCCAGCGCGGCAATCCCACCGAGCGCGACGCATCGCAATTTTGCAAGTGTCTACACTACGACCGAAGTGTTGGTTACAATAACTCAAAATCGAGGATGAGTTATGTTTGCCAACACCATTGCCAATACTCTGGAGAAGAAAATTGCTGAGTTGGGTTTGCCGCTCGCGATTGATCTATGGAATGAGAAGAAAGTCCTCGGCAAATCGCCGCCCATTGTCACGCTAAAAATTCCTTCGCCTTCGATGCTCTCGATCTTAATCAATCCCAGCTTAGGTAAGCTAGCGGAAAATTACGTTGAGGGGCGAGTGGATTTTCAGGGCCGCATCGCCGATGTGATTCAGTTATTGGCGCCACTGATTTCGCTTCCTGATTCAGCGCAGCGAAAGTCAAGCCTGGAAAAACTCAAATTTTGGCGCCACACGCGACAAGCGGATCGCAAGGCGATCTCGTCCCATTACGATGTCTCAAACGAGTTTTACGCACTGTGGTTGGATCCACGCCGGGTCTATTCATGCGCTTACTTTAAGCATGCCGACGATAGCCTAGAAACAGCGCAGGCGCAGAAGCTCGATCACATTTGCCGCAAGCTCATGCTTAAGCCGGGTGAGCGCTTTCTCGATATTGGCTGCGGTTGGGGTGGTTTAATTTTCTGGGCTGCGGAAAATTACGGCGTCTCATCGGTCGGCATTACTATCAGCCAAAATCAGTTTGACTATGTAACGGAATACGTTCGTAGTCATGGACTTAGCGGCAAAGTGGAAGTGCGGTTAATGGATTATCGCGATCTGCCGGAATCGGAGCCGTTCGATAAAATCGCCAGCGTCGGCATGTTCGAACATGTCGGTGTACGCAATCTGCCGGTATATTTTCGTAAAATCAACTGCCTGCTCAACCCCGGTGGCTTGGTCATGAACCACGGCATTACCTCGGTGACGTTCGACGATCACACTATGGATGAAGAAAACCGCCGCTTCATTGATAAATATGTTTTTCCCGATGGCGAGTTAACCCATATTTCCAAGGTGCTGGAAATTATGTCGCGAGAAGGATTGGAATGTTGCGATGTGGAGAACCTACGAAGCCATTACGCAAAGACCTTGTGGCACTGGGTCGATCGCTTAGAAGCCCATCAAGATAGAGCGCTCGAATTGGTCGGCGAAAAGAATTATCGAATCTGGCGCGTGTATATGGCCGGTTTTGCCGTCGCATTCGAGCGCAACTGGGACGCGCTACACCAGGTGCTCGCCGGTAAACCCGGCGACAATGGTCAACCGGCTTACCCGCTCACCCGTGAATACATGTACTCGCGTTCAACCTAGGAAATATTTTGCTGATCCGTTATTGTTTGCTGTTTAGTGTTGTTTTATCGTTGCCCATTTTAAGTTTCGCACAACGACCGATGAATCAACATCCGGTCTATGCGCCAGAAGAGGAGGAAAAATCCGAGTGGGTTGAGGAATCCGTCACACCGCCCGCGTATCCGCAAGATCGTGACTTGATTGCGATGGCGATGGCAGCAACCAGCAACGAATTTTTCGTCGACAGTAAATCGATTGCGCTCGGTGCCGATAAAGTCGTGCGCTATACCATGTTGATTCGCTCTAATGCCGGCGCCGTCAATGTGACGCACGAAGGCATCCGCTGCGAAACCCGCGAAAAAAAGCTTTACTACCTCGGCCGTAAAGATGGCACCTGGGGCGCGGCGCGGGCAGCGAAATGGGCCGCAATCACCGAATCGGGTGCGGTGACTTACCAAAAGATATTGATGAATGATTTTTTCTGCCCGAAAGAAGTCAGCGTAAAAAGCGCGGCTGAAGCGATCAGCGCGTTGCATGCCGGAATCCATCCGCGCGTGCGAACCAAATCTGGACGCTAGCGAGTGCCAAGCCACGAGGCGCACCATGCTTGCCTGGTGGCATGGCATGCCTGAAGCGCCGCACCCTGATTACCTCCTGGCACCGCAACTTTAATTAAGCGCGAACTTTGTCAATTCTCCGGCAGTATGATTTAATCCGGGCATGGGGAGAAAATTCAAAAATGTCGGCGTCATCGGGAAATACGACAGCCCGAATCTAAGCCGCCCGCTGGCGCAAGTTATCGCGTTTCTAGTTCGGCTAGACTATCAAGTGATCGTCGATAGCCGCGCCGCCGCGCAGCTTGAACCGCATACGCTAAAAACCGCGCCGCTGGAAACAATCGGCGAGCACGTCGATCTGGTGATCGTTCTCGGCGGCGACGGCACGCTGCTGTCGGTCGCGCGCACGCTCGCGCCGTACAAAGTGCCGATTATCGGCGTTAACCTCGGCCGGCTCGGTTTTCTCACCGATATTCCGATCGACGAGCTGGAAACCACGTTGCGCACCATGCTCGATGGCAGCTATACCTACGATGATCGTACGCTGCTCAGTGCCACGGTGGTGCGCAAGCGCCGTAAAGTCTTCAATACCCTCGCACTGAACGATGTCGTCCTCAGCCGTGGCGCGATGGGCAGCATGATCGAATTCGAAGTCTATGTCGACGGACAGTTTGCCTATAATCTGCGCTCCGACGGATTGATCATTGCCACGCCAACCGGATCGACGGCCTATTCGCTTTCCAGCGGCGGGCCGATTTTGCATCCCTCCTTGCCGGCGCTCGGGCTGGTACCGATTTCTCCTCATACGTTGTCCAATCGTCCGATTGTCATTCCGAGCAAATCCTTGGTGGAAATCGTATTGATTCGCGGCCCTAACGCGCGCGTAAATTTCGACGTGCAATCCTATTTCGACTTGGAGCCGGACGATAAAGTCATCGTCAAAGCACACGACGAGCCGATTCGCCTATTGCATCCCCATGGCTACGATTACTACGCCATGCTGCGCGAGAAATTGCACTGGAGCGCAAAGCTTTAGATTATGTTGCTGAGTCTGTCGATTCGCGATTTCGTGATCGTCGATGCTTTGGAGTTGTCCTTCCAGCCTGGGTTTACCGTATTCACGGGCGAAACCGGCGCCGGTAAATCCATCTTGATCGACGCGCTGAATTTAGCGTTGGGCGAGCGCGCCGATCCGAGCGTCGTTCGCCAAGGCAAAGAGCGCGCCGAAATCGCCGCGGAGTTTGATCTCAGCAAATTAAAAGAAACGCGCGCCTGGCTGGAAAGTAATGATCTGGCGGGGGATGATATCTGCGTCGTGCGCCGAGTCGTCGAAGCCGTCGGCCGCTCGCGCGCCCACATCAATGGCCGCCCGGTGACGGTGCAGCAACTGCGCGAGTTGGGTGATTGCCTGGTTGCCGTACATGGTCAATTCGCCCATCAAGCGCTATTGCAGCCAAGCGCCCAACAACACCTGCTTGACGATTTTGCCGGCGCAAGATCGCTGGCGCACGAAGTCGCGCAAGCGTATGAAACCTGGAGCGCCATTCGGAAACAACGAATTCAATGGCAGATCAATGCGGCCGCGTTGGAGCAAGAACGCACCGCGTTGGAATTTCAACAACAAGAATTGTCGCGGCTCGAATTCCAAGTCGAATCCTGGCAGGAATTGCTCGCGGAACACAGCCGCTTAAATCACGCGGCGAGTTTGATCGAGGGCGTACAGAGTGCGCAACAAACGCTGGACGAAAGCGATGATGCCCTGTTGCCACAAGTCAACGCCGTCGTTGAGCGACTAAAAAACTTAAGCGAATTCGATCCCGAATTGAAGTCGGTGATTGACTTGATCGAACCCGCGTCATTTCAATTGCAAGAAAGTGTTTACGCGTTGCGCCACTATGCACGGCGACTAGACATCGATCCGAATCGCTTGAAAGAGGTCGAGGCGCGTATGGAATCCGTCCATAACCTGGCACGCAAATATCGCATTCGACCCGTGGAGTTGGGTGAGTTGCTCGAGCGTTGCGAAAATCGCCTGACCGAACTCGGCGGTAACGCCGGCATCGACGCACTGATCGAGCGCGAACAAGTTGCGCAGAGTCAGTATCAAGATATAGCGACAAACCTTAGCGTGCAACGTAAAAAGGCCGCGAAGAAATTGTCGCAGACCGTCACCACATCCATGCAAACACTCGCCATGTCCGGCGGAAAATTTTCCATTGAGCTTGCGCCGCGCAACGAACCCAGTTCAAATGGCTTGGAACACGTCATCTTTTCCGTGGCCGGTCACGCTGGCGTGACCCCGGGCCCGATGGATAAAGTTGCGTCCGGCGGCGAGTTGTCCCGCATCGGCTTAGCGCTGCAAGTAGTAATGAGTAAAGTCGCGCGCTTGCCGACGTTAATCTTCGATGAAGTCGACGCCGGTATCGGTGGTGGCGTGGCGGAAGTCGTCGGAAAATTACTACGCGAATTGGGCGGGCAACATCAAGTTATGTGTGTCACTCATCTGCCGCAGGTCGCGGCGCAAGGTCAGCAGCATATGACCGTGAGCAAAGTTACAAACAAAAGCGAGACCAGCAGCGCCGTGGTTCAACTGAACAAAACGCAACGCGTCGACGAAATCGCACGCATGCTCGGTGGCGTAAAAATCACTGACGCGACACGTAAACATGCCGCAGAAATGCTATCGGCCAATCCTCCTTCTTAATTCAACGCCGCTGGCACGACCAGTGATATCAAACTAAGTTTCATTTGTAACAGATTTTAACAATCTTAGTAAATTCAACACCTTCAGTAGCGATTCCGGTGTCGGAAAACTTTACAAATCAATTGTCACAACACTGTTAACTCCTTTCTAAACAGCACGATGAATGCCCTGGCACGGCTGTTGCTTTATGGTTAGTGCTGCGATTTACTTTGTGCCGTAACGAAAAATAGAATAGGAAAATTGAAATGAAAAAACTGCTAACAAAATTATTGCCCCTCGCTTTTTTGGGCTTTACTAGTGCCGCAATGTCGGCACCCGTTACACAAACTATTAACGACAATTATTGGGGCGGCGATGATCACGGATTGGGCGACGTGATTGGTAACAGGAACATATTCGATGTTGATCACCTCAATGTGATTACCGATGGCGATTCGCTCAAGGTAAAAGTGTTTACGAAATTTAAAGAGAGTTCGACGGCGTGGTATCGAAACATCAAATACGGCGATCTCTTTATTAGCAACAACGGCTGGAATCCCGATGGCACCGCCGCGGATCATTATGTGACCGATACATTTGGTAATGGCGAAGTTTGGGAATATGTTTTCGACACGGACATGGATCGCTTATATGGCGGCCGGTTCACGATCAAAACCACAAACCAAGAAGGACTTAGCGGCACCTTTCGCAACGGGCAGGAAACGCGTCGCAAAAAAGGCGGGGCGGCAATTTTGCAAAACAACGTAATCGTCGCGCAAGAGGGTGATTGGAACACGCTGCTTTACACGCTGAGTTTTTCCTCGATTGGCATCGACTTTACCGGCGCCTATGACCTTGGCTTCAAATGGAATATGACCTGTGGCAACGACAGCATCGAAGGTGGAGTGAGCAACGCCATTCCGCCGAACGAAGTGCCGGAACCCGCTTCGCTCGCATTGCTCGGTATGGGATTGGTTGGAATTGCGGCACGACGTAAAAAAGCTTAACTGCCGCGAATATCGGACGAGAAATCAATAACAGAGAAAAACAAGAAACATAAGAACAACAATAAATAGCAATAAGAACAAATCGGGCGGGTCGCGTATAACAAGAAGTGAATAGCGCGATTCGCCCTTTCTTTTTTGTCTAAGGAAGCTCTGAATAAGTTCGAGTTCTAAGTGAGACAAGGCGCGAGCAAAAAATTTCGACGCCGCATATGTATGATATGTAAGGCGATATTTTTTGTGAGCCAAACATAGAGCCACGACGAAATCGGACTTATTCAGAGCTTCCCTAAGAATAGATTACGCAGCTTGCTGCTTCACACGCGCCCAAACCCAACATCTTCGAGCCGTTTTTTGCTGAGCCACTCGCGCACGGCTGTTGCCGCCTGCGGTTGATTGATCATTCGAGCGGCGTCTAAAACTAGCCGCGCATCGGCCGGTTCCTTTTGTATCATCCAATTTTCCTGCGCGAGCGCTAACGCGGCCTGCGGTTGGTCTAACAAATACAACGTGAAGCGTGCCTCTTCGCGCAAATGTACACGATCGTTACGCAGTTTTGCGGCAGCGAATCTTGCCGAAAGGTTATCGCGTGATTCGCGCCATTGGTCGTTGCTGGCGGCGCGTTGTGCTAAGGCAAGTCGAAGCAAGAGTCCATCGGCGCGATCTTGATTGTTGAGTAATGCGATGACTTCTTTGGGACGTTTTAGATCGAGCAATAAATCAGCGTAGGCAGCAAGCAAAAACGCGTCGCCCGGATCGGCGGCCAGCGCCGTCCGATAGTGAGATTCGGCAATGGGCCATTCGCCTAAGCGCGTTGCCATATCCGCTAGATAGGACATGACCCAGGCACGCAGTGCGGGCGATTGGTGATCGAATTGATTAGACATTTTGACCAAACGTTCGTAACTCGTTCGCAATTCGCCGCTCAAACTTTGCACAGCCGCAATGCAGGTCGCCACGACGATGGGTTCGGTAAGACGTGCCAGTGCGCGGCATTCTTTCAGCGCCGCTTCGAACTCGCCGCGTACTTGCAGCACGACAGCTTTAGTCAGCCGCGCTTGGCCGTTATTGGGTTCGCGCTGCAATGCTCGATCAAGGTCAATCAACGCCTGATCGAAGCGATGTTGGTTTTGATGCAATGTGGCGCGCAGCACTAGGATTTCCGTCGGCGCGTCGGCCGCATCCCACCAATGGCTTAAGGCTGCACGCGCATAGCCGAAAAATCGCGGATCGGATGTCGCGCGGCCCTGCTCGATATGGCGGCGCGCGAGATCAGCGGCGAGTTCGACATTATCAGGCGCGGCGCGTAATGCTTGGCTGAGTTGCCGCAACTCGCGCTGCTTTGCGTCGCCCGCTTTGTACGGTAAGCGCTCGAGAATGATACTGTCGTTCAATGGAACGTACGGGTTCGCGCTTACTAAATTTGCAATTACGCAAAGCACTAAGCCAGCAACCGCATGGATATTTATTCTCATGGCATCCCCCTTGGAGAAGCAAGCGGGGCGCGCCTTGTGGCACACCCCGCTCTGCTCTATTGCACTACAACGGCTTCGCCGTCATCGTCGTCAGCTTCTTTACTGGCGCTAATGTCGGCGGGTTCGCTATCGTCCGCCTCGGTCGACGCTGTGGCTTGAACGGCGGCAACGAATGCTTGCGATGCCGTTGGCGTATTGCTGTTGCCATCACCGCCACCACCGCCACCACCGCCGCAACCCGCGGCGAGAGCCAACAGCAAAACGACAAGTAAGTTTTTCAATTTCATCTCGATATCCTTGTCGTTTTATTGATTCACCAAGGAACTGGTGATCGGCGGGTTGAGGTAAGGAAAGCTCGCACCAAAGTCGATTGCGCCCTGGCCCGCCGCCGCGCCGGGAAGTTGTGTGCCGTCAGTGGCAGAATCGGCAGCAGCAGCGTGATCGGGGCCAGCCGGATTCAACACACCCAATACTGCGCGCAGTGCGATGTCGGTCACGTCATCAATCGGGCGACGGCCATTGGGGAAGCCGGCAAGGTCGCCGCCGATGACGCCCAAATCGTTTTGTGTAGCGCGCGGCGTTGGCGCCGTGGCAGTGTTCAAACGCAACATTTCTGCACCTTTCACATTACTCGGCTGATTCACGCCCGCCACGCCCGTTAAAAACACAGCCACGAGATCGTTACGCGGCGTTGACGGCGGCTTGGTGGCGTCGATATTAAACAGCACATTAATCAACACAGGTAGCGTCGGATTGGTGACGTAGTCGAGAAACTGCGCGTCGTCCTTCGGCTTGGAACTATTGAACCGATCCTTGTCCGGCAGGCCGATCACCAACTCGTTCACCAAGGGATTTCCAAGACGCGATACTTGCGTCCACGCGCCCCCTTCAACCGACGGGAAGTGCTTATTGCTGCGTTTTCCTTCGGCGTTGAGCAAGCGCGCTTGACGCAAGCTCGCGGTGGTCCATGCGCCGACGACGGTTTCCGTACCGGCTGTTAGGCAACTGATCGGCACTTCGAGGGCAAACGAAGTGATATTGTCGTCATCGAGAATATTCGGTTTGCTGTTGCGCGGGCCAACGGGATTGAGGTTGATGAGGTCAAACGCTTCACCGAGATTCACAAAGAACGGTTCTTTGCGCTGCCCGACAAATACTTTTCCGGGCGCGTTGCAGCCGGGAATGTTGACGTTGTAAATAAATTGATTCGCGTAGGTGTTGTAATTGGGAATGGATTTCTGGCCGATGTTGTCCACCGGCTTGGTGAATACCTTCGATCCATTCAACGCGTTGGTGACTTCGCCTTTGGTTCCGCCGCGGCGCCCGTTACGCGATACAGTCAGCGAAAAGGTTTCTTCGACATTCAAGACGCTTGCGTCGCCTGCGCCGCCGGTGATACCACCAATATTTATTAAGGGAACGGCAATATTTTTGCCGCCGACCGGGACGGTCAAATTGCGTTGATTATTCTTGAAACGAAATTGAAAGCTGATATCTTCTTTCGCATCGCCGTTGTTATCGACGTGAATTTCATACAACGCATTTTCGTCGAGCTGGAAAAAGTTCGGGCCGCCGTACGGCGTTTGAAACGGCACATAATCGGCGATCAGCGTCACATAAGCTTCGCGGCCCGGCTCGTAGCTGCGGAACATATAAAAGTCGGTGCCGTCGACTTTCGGCGCGCTAGTGATAAATGGTGCTTCGCGATGGCTCGCGGCATGAGCAGTCGAAACGCTAAGGCCGGCGCCGGCAGCCAGCACCGTGCCCGCAAACAAAGCGGTGAGAACGGGGGAACGCAGTGGATGTTGAAACGACATATTGCCTCCTGGGTAAATAATCGGTTTAGTCAATAGTGACTAGCCGGTTATACGGAGGCGAGTTTCGATTGGATGTTGAAAAAAATTAATTCATGAAATTCATGAGCAATCGCGGCAACGGCGATCAAATGAAAAGGACAATCGGGTTTTACTGAAAAGAAGACCAGCTTCGAAGGAAAAAAATAGAAGCTTCGTGCAGCAAGCATTGTTCCGCTAAAATTTGAAATTCAACGCGGCGCAGGCCCAGCCTTCCCGCTCACTTCAACCATCGCAGATGAATGCCTTCTCTCGTCCTTGCCGGAAAACCGACAAACCACGCGAAGCTTCTTGCGAATGTATTTAGCAATAATCGTGCCCGCCGATAGTTAACGTTCATAAAAATTTATATCTTATTGTTATTAATAAATAATGATTGACATGGGTTATCTTTGCTGAAAATTTTTGATATTTGATCGTGTAAGAATTTCGACACTCATTTTAGCGAAAATCCCGCTATTTTAAGGGATGATCTGGACAAAGCTTATTTTAGTTACAGATAAATCAATGTGTTATGAAATATAGCCGATTTTATCCACTGTAAATTTTACCGACACTTGGAAAATGCGATCCAAAAAACGTTTAGTTCCAGTAGAATTTGAGCAGCACCCATAACAAGTCGACCGGAAGATCTCAAAATGACCGACAAAGTAAAGTATCTGCTCGACGAGGGCGATCTGCCGAAGTTTTGGTATAACATCGCCGCCGACTTGCCTTCGCCACTGCCCGCCGTTTTGCATCCCGGCACCTTGCAACCCATCGGCCCCGACGATCTCGCGCCGCTGTTCCCCATGGCACTGATCATGCAAGAAGTCAGCACCGAGCGGGAGATTGAGATTCCGCAGCCGGTGCGGGATATTTACCGGCAG
>JANOLP010000322.1:0-11618 GCA_031419835.1 Pseudomonadota bacterium
GTTCGGCGTATGCTGGAAGCCCCACTTGATCTTGCCGCTGTCCGCGTCGATGGCGATGGTTGAGTCAGTCCACAGGTTGTCGCCCGGGCGGTAGGCATTGTCCCAATCCGGACCCGGGTTCGCGGTGCCCCAGATGATGAGGTTCAACTCAGGGTCGTAGGAACCGGTGACCCAAGTCGTGCCGCCGCCGGTTTTATAGGCCTCGTGTTTGTCTTTCCACGTTTCATGGCCAGGTTCGCCCGGGCCAGGAATCGTGTAAGTACGCCAGCGACGTTTGCCAGTTTTTATGTCCATCGCCTCAAGCCAGCCACGCACGCCAAATTCCGCGCCCGCCATACCGGTGACGACCATGTCTTTGACAATCAACGGCGCGCCGGTGATCACTTCGCCTTGGCCGGGATCGGCAACTTGCACTTCCCAAATCTTGCTACCGTCGGTCTTGTTCAGCGCGACGATACGGCCGTCGATAACCGGAGAAATAATCATGTTGCCGGCGAATACCGCACCACGGTTGTTAATGCCGCAACATGCGACGGTTGTGGAATAGTCGCGATCCGGCTTCGGATCGTATTTCCAAATTTGACGGGGAATGCCGCCGCGGGTATCGAGTTTGGTGATTTCGCCCCAGCCGGTGGTGATATACAGGAAACCGTCTTCCGCGATCGGTGTGCCTTCCAGCCCCGCGAACGAATAGGTAATGATTTCCTTACCGCCGCCCTGCGTGCCGCCCATCGCCCAGGTGAAGGCAACGCGCAGATTTTTTACATTAGATTTGTTGATTTGATCGAGGCCCGAAAAGCGATGGGCTTCGAGGTTGCCGTGATGATTGAGCCAGTTGCCCGGCTCACGTTCGCTATTGACCAAACGCTCCGTTGTTACCTCAGCCGCCAGCGCTGCTGTAACGATTGCTCCCCCGGCCAACACTGCTCCCAGCCCGGCTAGGAGAGACTGCTGCAATCTTTTCATTTTCAAGCCTCCATTGAATTGTGAAATTTCGGTGCAGAAGAGTGGGACATGCGAACGCATGCGCCCCGAATTAAACGGAGACTCCCTCCTGCCCATATGCATTGTATCGCTATAAAAATCGAATTAACAGCGCTTTGAGAATACAGAATGCAAAAAGAATTTGCGTGCTACTCGACAGGGGTTTCATTGACAGGGTCGCCAGAACGCTCATGGATAATAGCTCGCAGAGCATGCCTCGCTAAAGTCGAGGCGTGGCGCGGGGCTTGGGGCGGGCAAAAACTCGCCATTCCAGATCTATGTTTGGACCAAGATTGTTGCTTGCTCTGCGCGCCACTTACCGCAATAATCAGCGCTCAACACTAAGCGACGCTAAACCATGCCCTCATTCGATATCGTTTCCGAAGTAGACAAACAAGAAGTCAAAAACGCTGTGGAGCAGACCAATAAAGAGGTCTCGACACGCTTTGACTTTAAGGGTTCCGATTCGCGCGTGGAACAAGCGGAATATGCGTTGACCGTTTTCGCCGACGACGACTTTAAGCTTAGCCAAGTGCGCGATGTATTAGAAGGCAAATTGGTCAAGCGTGGCGTCGACATTAAGTGTCTGGAAGTTGGCGATGCCGAAAAAATCAGCGGCAACAAGGTCAAACAACTGGTTACGGTCAAAGTTGGTGTTGAGCAAGAACTATCGAAAAAGATCGTCAAATTGATCAAAGATTCTAAGCTTAAGACGCAAGCGAGCATTCAAGGCGAGGTGGTTCGGGTCACCGGCGCGAAGAAAGATATGTTGCAAGAAGCGATCGCGTTAATTCGACAAGCTAACCTCGGATTTCCCTTACAGTTCAAAAATTTTCGTGACTAACTTGACCTAAAAATCGAGCAAGTCAATTTCTTGACACGCCGTTTCACATTGTAAAAACTGTTGACAATCAGGCCCCTAGAACCTATAAAACGGGCATGGGTCTTGACAATAATAAGATTTTAAGAAGGCTTGCCCTTACTCCTTTGCCCTCGGCGCCGGACATTCTGCTCCGTCTGTTGAGTTCGTTAACCAAGGACGGCATCACTTTCGACGAGATTGCGCAAATCGTTCGCCATGACGTTGCTTTGTGCGCAAAAGTGCTGGATATCGCTTACCCCGCCTACGCGCGTGCGCCGCGACGCTTACTCTCACTAGAGCAAGCGCTCGCCGATGTGGGTTTCGATGCGCTCAAGACATTGGTATTTAGCACCGCCGTCAATCAAGTCTTTCACCAACCCTCGGAAGCCGCAGAAAATTTGCTAGCCCAGGATGCGTCGCGCTGGATTTTTCGCGCTTATCTCGCGCGCACGATTGCCGATCAGGTGGGGCACACGGCGCGCGATGAGGCTTACCTTGCCGGGCTATTTTACGATCTCGGAAAATTAGCGTTAGCGGCAAATTATCCCACCGGCAATGAAGCCGCGTTGTCCGATTCTTATGGCGACTCGACAACTAACACGCCGGCCTCGTCCTACGAAGATTTGAGTCGCGAGGCGGGTGTGACCTTGATTTCTCGCTGGCCGGTTGCCTCGTTTATTGCCGATGCCATTCGTTATCGCGATGAGCACACCGATCGTATTTCCGGCGCGCCGCCGCTTATCAAAATCGCGCACCTCGCCAATCTCGTGGCCGAAGGCGCGTTGTACACCACCGCGTTACCGTTCCCCGCCGCCGAAAAACTATTCGGCATGCAACCGTCGGAACTGCAATCCGTGGTGGAAAACGCTCAGCGGGCGACGTCGAACGATGTACGTTCTTTGTCTTTGGTCAAAGAGCGCGCGACAACCGACGCAGCCGCCGTCGAAAAAGTGAAGCGCGTTCGGCTGGCACGGGAAGTGCGCGAAATTGGATTGCTTTCGCGCATGCGCCCGAATTTCTCCGGCCTCAAGGAAGAAATCGACATTTATTCGGCCATTCGCAAAACCTTGCATGTGTTGTTTGATTTTGCATACCCCATTTTTCTGCGCTACGAAAGCACGTCCAATTCTTTGAACGGTGTGGCGCTCCCGGGTCAAACCGAGGTGATTAATCAAGTTTCAATTCCGTTCGTTATCGGCACCAGCATCGTTGTCGATGCGGCCCTGCGCAACGAGTTATTGCATACATTCGAAACCGAACGTGCGCCGCAACACCTCGTTGTAGATGACCAATTGACGCGCCTCACCGGGCAGGAAGGCATTCTGTGCTTGCCGCTTAACGGCAAAAACAACATGATCGGCGTCATCGCGCTCGGCATGGCCGAAGAACAGCTCGCGCGACTTGAGCCACAGATCAAATTGCTCGCAACATTAGTCACGCAGGCGGGTTTAGCGCTAGATTCGGCGCGGCGTCGATTGCCGGCGCCACCGGTTTCCGATCAGGAAAGTTTGAACGTCTCGCTCGGTGAGTTGCGCCGCGCGGTGCACGAGGTCAACAATCCGCTGACGATCATGAAGAATTACACCAAGATTTTGCGCTTGAAGTTGTCGGAGCAAGATCCGGCGCAGCGGGATCTCGGGGTTATCGATGATGAGATTGACCGGGTCAGCACCATACTGAAAAATTTAGTCGAGCCCGAGACGAAGAAAAGCCATTTTCGCCCCGAACTCGTCGATGTAAACGCACTAATCTTCGATCTCACGCGTTTAACGGATCAGGCACTACTGACCCACCGTGTTCAATTGCGTTCGGAATTGTCGCACGCGATTGAGCCGGTGGTTGCCGACCGTGATCGACTCAAGCAAATTTTGATGAACCTCATCAAAAATGCGGCGGAGGCCATGCCTGAAGGCGGCACGATCACAATTTCCACCAACGACAACGTTACCCATGACGGCAAACCGACGGTGCAAATTGCGGTTCAAGATAAGGGCCAGGGCATCGCTGAATCCGTCAAAGCGCGGATGTACCAGCCTGGGGTAACGACCAAACAAGGCGATCACGTCGGCCTCGGGCTATCGATCGTGCAAACACTGGTTCGCGAGATTCGCGGCGATATTGAGTATCAATCCAACCCCGAACAAGGTACAACCTTCCGCATCTACTTGCCAAAGACGCGTCAATAGGCGCAATCTGTAACTATGGCTCGGCGTAATTTAGCAGTAAAACCCCCTGCAGGCTCTCCTTTCGGCGCGGTTCAACCGCGTATTTTGGTGGTCGACGATGAGCCACGAATGCTGAGCGCCTTGTGCGAGCTCCTGCGCATGCGTAACCATAACGTAACACCTGCCAATGGCGGGCAAAGTGCCATTGCATTGTTGCGGGAACAAACATTCGATGTCGTTTTGCTTGATCTGAACATGCCCGGCACCGACGGATTTGAGGTGCTGGAACATTTAGAGCGCAACACTAACGATACGTCGACGATTGTCGTGAGTGGCGATACGACTATCGACGCAGCAATTCGTGCGTTGCGACAAGGCGTGCACGATTTTGTGCGCAAACCTTATGCACCGGAAGATTTGCTGCGTACCATCGATACCATCTTGGCTGGCAAACAACGTGACCAGGCGCGCCAAGTTTCGAAAGACCAAATCGAGCAATCGGAAAAATGGCATCGCTATCTCGTCAATCAATCGCCGGATATTCTTTATACGCTTGATAGTGCAGGAAGATTTACGTTCCTCAATGAACGCGCGGAACTGTTCCTCGGTATTGCGCGCGCCGATTTGCTCGGGCGACACTATACCCAACTGGTGTTTGAGGATGACATCGAGCGTGCCAAATATGTATTTAACGAACGGCGCACAGGGAAACGCGCTAGCCGCGATGTGGAATTGCGAATGAATATTCGCCCGACGGGACCTGGTCGTGGGCGCTTTCTGACCGTGGAAGTGTCTTCTTCGGGGATTTATGAATCCCATGGCGAAGGCGAGCCGCAGACATTTCGCGGGACCTATGGCGTTGCAAAAGAAGTCGGTGACCGCAAGCGCGCCCAGGAAAAAATTCTCCACCAAGCCTACCACGACGGCTTAACCGGCCTACCGAATCGCTTGCTGTTCAGAGATCGACTCAGTCTGGCTGTCGCGCAGGCGAAGCGCCAGGGGACGATGCTGGCCGTGATGTTTATCGATCTGGATCGCTTTAAGTCCATCAATGATGATTTAGGACACGCAGCGGGCGACCAATTGCTGCAAGCGGTAGCCGCGCGCCTGGCGAAGTGTTTGCGCCAGGGCGATACTGTCGCACGTCTTGGTGGCGACGAATTCACATTATTGCTCCCGAATATTGTTCAGCGCGACGATGCGGAGAATGCTGCGAGCAAAGTTCTCGCAGTGCTTAGCCAGCCATTTCGTGTCGGCCAGCAAGAGCACAGTACCGGGGCGAGTATCGGCATCGCGGTCTATCCGGACGACGGCGATACCATCGACGCCCTGATTCAGAATGCTGACATAGCGATGTACGATGTCAAAGCCCAAGGGCGCAATAGTTTCGCGTTCTTTTCCGAAGCGCGCCACACGTCCTACTCGGATCGTGTCAATCTTGGCCATGAGTTGCACAAAGCCGTCGCGGCGAACCAATTGGAGCTGTATTACCAACCGCAAATTGCAAGTAGCAGCGGTGATATCACCGGTCTTGAAGTCTTGTTGCGTTGGAATCACCCGACTCGCGGTGTCGTGCTGCCGGAAGAGTTTATCCCGCTCGCGCAAGAAGCGGGCACTATTTCCTATCTGTCCGATTGGGTCATTCGCAATGCCTGCGGTCAGTTAAAGGAATGGATGGAATACGGCTTGTCACCCGTTCGTCTGGGCATCAACCTTGCTGCAGAGCAACTTCAACAACACGATTTCGTCAGCAAATTTGCCGAGTTATTGAGCGAAATTAAAATCGATCCGGCGCTGTTGGAGATCGAGATCACCGAGAGCACGATGGTTCGAGATTTTGATACCGCCCAACAAAAATTACAGGCCCTTAGCGATTTGGGCGTAAAAATCGCGATTGACGATTTTGGAATGGGTTATTCTTCGTTGAGCTATCTGCGCAATTTGCCGATCCATGCGATCAAAATCGATCGATCGTTCATTGCCGATATTCAGCCCGACAGTGAAAACACCTTGGTCAATGCCATGATTCTTATCGCAAAAGGGATGGGACTCCGGCTAATCGCCGAGGGTGTCGAAACTGCAGAGCAACTGAATTTTCTGAAGTCCCACGGTTGTGACGAATGTCAGGGCTATTTAATAAGCAAACCGCTCAACAGCGAGCAAGTCACGCGAATTCTCGCCAGCGGCAAACGCTTGTTGCCGAACTAGTCGCCGCGCCCGCACCCACGACAACATCCTTGTCAGCGCGCCGGGCGGTGCTATGCTTGTGCATGGCCGAAATCACCCGAACACGAATCCTATTCAGTCTCTTAGCCCTGGCACTATCATCCATCGTCGGCGCGACGGACGTGAACGTTGTTGGCCTTTTCTCCGGTAAAGCGATGCTGGAGATCGACAAAGCACCCGCTAGGATGATCAGCGTCGGTCAAAAAATCAATGGCGTCAAGCTACTGGAAGCGAACTCCGAAGGCGCCGTCGTTGAAGTGAACGGCAAGCGTGAGAAACTGCAAATGGGTCAGTCAATCGCTTCCGCAGGACCGACCAGCGAACGGCCCAAAATCGTACTCACCGCGGACAGCCAGGGTCATTTTGTCACCACCGGTCAAATGAACGGCGCGACGACGACGTTCCTAGTCGATACCGGCGCAACGACCATTGCAATGAGCAAGGCTGAAGCCAAACGACTCGGAATTTCTTTTGTTAACGCCCGCCGCGGCATCAGCAGTACCGCGAATGGACAAGTCGCATACTATCAAATCAAGTTGGATACCGTGAAGATTGGTGATGTCACGCTACATCAAGTCGAGGCGGCGGTGATTGACGGCGGCGGCATGGATGTTACCCTGCTCGGCATGAGTTTTCTTAATCGACTGGATATGAAACGCTCGGGTTCAACGCTAACGTTAACGAAAAGTTTCTAGTCGATCCAACAAACGCCCTACTAGTTGCGTGGTTCCCCGCGCAATTTACCCGCCGAACCAATGGCCTGAGGCCCAATATCCACGGGCTTCTTCAGGCATCAGTTATTTACTTCTTAGTGGCGCGCTTATCGCGCTCGATTAACGCGTAGGCAGAATGGTTGTGAATGGACTCAAAGTTCTCAGACTCAACAATGTACCAATCAATTCGGTCATCGGCGTTCAGCCTTGCAGCAACGTCGCGCACCATATCCTCGACGAACTTTGGATTGTCGTAGGCGCGCTCGGTTACGTACTTCTCGTCGGGGCGTTTCAGCAAACCATATAATTCGCACGACGCTTCGTCTTCCGCGATTCGAACGATCTCTTCGATCCAGACATGTTGATTGGTTTTTGCCGTAATGGTGACGTGTGAGCGTTGGTTGTGGGCACCGTAATCAGAAATCTTTTTCGAGCACGGACATAAGCTCGTGACCGGAACAACGATCTTCATCGTGAATGCTGTCTTATTTCCCTTAATGTCACCGGTAAAGGTCACGTCATAATCCAATAGCGACTTCACGCCAGAGATGGGTGCGGCCTTATTGATGAAATAGGGAAAATTCATTTCCACGTGCCCAGCTTCTGCCTCGAGGCGCTTCACCATTTCTTGCAACATACTGCCGAACGATTCGACCGAGATCTCGCGTTCGTGGCCATTCAGAATCTCAACGAAACGCGACATATGCGTGCCCTTGAAATCCTGCGGCAAATGTACGTACATGTTGAAATTGGCGATAGTATGTTGCACGCCGCCTTCGCGATCCGCGACTTTGACCGGATGACGAATCGCTTTAATGCCGACACGGTCAATAGCGATATGGCGGGTATCCGGCGAGCTTTGTACGTCGGGGATAGCAAAATCGGCATCACGTTTATTCATGAATTTATCCTGGAGTTTTCTCTGAGCGATTGATTTATTTGGCTAGGCTTTGAGTAACGGCGCGGCGAAAGAGTTCAACAAGCGAAATCGCTCGGTCACCGAAGCGACGATACCCGCTTTGTCGAGGCCACATTCGGCCAACATCGCCGCCGGATCGCCATGATCGATGAATCGATCGGGCAGGCCAAGTTGCAAAACATTTGTGGTGACATTTTGTTTAAGCAGCGATTCCACCACCGCGCTTCCCGCACCGCCGTGAATTGTATTTTCTTCGATGGTGACGATGAGATCATGGGATAGCGCGAGTTTGAGCACCAATTCATCGTCAAGCGGTTTGACGAAACGCATGTTGGCGACGGTCGCGTGGAGTTCTTCGGCCGCATCGAGCGCGGGTTTTACCATGCTACCGAATGCGAGCAACGCAATACGCCGGCCATCGCGGCGCACTTCGCCTTTGCCGATCGACAACGCGCGCATTTTCGCTTGAATCGCGACACCCGGCCCGCTACCGCGCGGATAACGCACCGCGCTCGGCGAATTCAGGCTAAAAGCCGTGAACAACATTTGTCGACATTCGTTTTCGTCGGCCGGCGCCATCACCGTCGTATTCGGCAGGCAACGCAAAAAACTGTAATCGAAACTGCCGGCGTGGGTCGGGCCATCGGCACCCACTAATCCGGCGCGGTCGATCGCGAATACGACCGGCAAATTTTGCAACACGACATCGTGAATCACTTGATCGTAGGCACGCTGCAGGAATGTTGAATAAATCGCGACGACCGGCTTCATGCCCTCGCACGCTAAACCCGCCGCAAACGTTACGGCATGTTGCTCCGCGATGCCGACGTCGAAATAGCGATCCGGATATTGCTCGGAAAATTTCACCATACCCGAGCCTTCGCGCATCGCCGGCGTGATACCGATCAAGCGCTTGTCGAGCTGGGCCATATCGCACAGCCAATCGCCAAAAATTTGCGAATAGGTCGGCTTAGTCGATGGTTTCGAGACGATACCAATGGCCGGATCGAATTTCCCTGGCCCGTGATAGAGGACCGGATCTTCTTCGGCGGGCGCGTAGCCTTTACCTTTTTTCGTCACCACATGCAAGAACTGCGGGCCGCGCAATTTCTTGATGTTGGCCAAGGTCGCAACTAACGCTTCCGTATCGTGGCCATCAATGGGGCCGATATAGTTAAAACCGAATTCCTCGAACAACGTGCCGGGCGTGACCATGCCCTTCATGTGTTCTTCCCAGCGCTTGGCGAATTCGTGCAACGTTGGCGTGCCGCGTAGTATCCGATCACCCGTGCCGCGAACGCTGGAATACAACGGCCCGGACATCAGCCGTGCCAAATAATTGCGCAAAGCACCGACCGGGTGCGAGATCGACATATCGTTGTCGTTCAGCACCACCAACAAATTCGCGCCGAGCACGCCGGCGTTGTTCAACGCCTCGAACGCCATGCCGGCCGTCATCGCGCCGTCACCGATCACGGCGATCGTGCGTCGGTCTTCACCCTTTTGCTTCGCCGCAATGGCCATGCCAAGCGCCGCGCTAATGCTAGTGCTGGAGTGGGCGGTGCCGAAGGTATCGTAGGGGCTTTCGTCGCGCCGCGGAAATCCGGCAATGCCGCCCTGCATGCGTAGATTCGACATGCCGACACGGCGGCCGGTCAAAATTTTATGGGCGTAGGTTTGATGTCCGACGTCCCAAACCAGACGATCATCGGGCGTGTCAAAAACGTAGTGAAGGGCGACGGTGAGTTCAACCGTGCCAAGATTGGAGGATAGATGCCCGCCAGTTTTCGCGACCGATTCGAGAATGAATGCGCGCAACTCGTCCGCCAGCGGACGTAGTTGCTTGCGATCGAGCTGACGAAGATCAGCCGGATCGCGAATGGCGTTCAAGAGGGAAGACTGACTCAAGCTAAAATTTTCTTTCGACGATATAGCGCCCGATGTCACCTAAACGGTGGGCGCTATCTCCCAACTCCGCCAAAGCCGATTCCGCTTTGTCCCTGAGTTCAAACGCGAATTGGCGCGCACCTGAGATACCCATTATACCTACATAGGTCGGTTTGTTGTCCTTCGCGTCCTTGCCGGCAGTTTTGCCTAAAGTCGCGGTATTTCCCTCGGCATCGAGCACGTCGTCAATCACTTGGAAAGCCAGCCCGATCCACTTAGCGTATTGATCCAGCGCCTTCAAATGTTTCTCGCTCAAGGGTTGCCCGGCCAATGCACCCATCTGCACCGCCGCGCGAATCAGCGCGCCGGTTTTGTGGATATGCATCATCTCCAGCTCCGGCAAGGTAAGCGCTTTGTCGACACTCGCTAAATCGATCGCCTGCCCGCCCGCCATGCCGCGCGAGCCGGCCGCATGAGCGAGAATGCCTGCCATCTTCAATTGCGTAGCCGGATTGTCGGCCACGACGAATTCAGACAGCAACTGAAACGCCAGGCTTTGCAAACTGTCGCCCACGAGTAACGCCGTGGCTTCATCGTATTCGATGTGGGTCGTCGGCTTGCCGCGCCGCAGCGTGTCGTCGTCCATGCACGGCAAATCGTCGTGCACCAGCGAATAAGCGTGAATCATTTCCAACGCGGCGGCGATAATTTCCAAGCGCTCTGGCGCCGCCTGCGTCACATCGCCCGCCGCAAACACCAGTAACGGCCGCACGCGCTTGCCGCCACCCAGCACCGCGTAACGCATCGCCTGGTGCAAGCGCTCCGGCGCGATCTTCGCGTCCGGCAACAATCGCCCGAGACAAGCCTCCATGCGCGCCTGCACACCGTGAATCCAGTGGCGAAAATCGGCGTCGATGTTACTTTTCCTCGAGCGGCTTCAACTCGCCTGCTTCCAATATTCGCACGCGTTCCTGCGCATCCACCAGCTTCGCCTGGCAAAATTTGAGCAACTCCGCGCCGCGCTGATAAGAAGTCAGCGATTGTTCCAACGCCAGATCGCCCGACTCCATCGCCGCGACCAATGTCTCAAGCTCCGCCAACGCCGCCTCGAAAGTCGGCGGCGAATCGGTTTTTTGTGTTTTAGCCATGGGCGTATTTTACACCGCGTGGTCTGGCGAACTGCGGGCAAAGTGATTTCAAACCGAAGAATTCAAATGAGGGTGGCTGGAGAGGCGCATATAGATTGGCTCTTCAGGCATGCATTGCCACGAGGCAGCATTCATAAGCCTGATGGCGATGCCCAACATATATGTAGGGTGGATCAAGCGAAGCGGATCCACCAGGCAAACGATGAAATGTCGTGGACTATGTTTCAGATGGTGGATCCGCTACGCTTGATCCACCCTACCTAAGGTAGAAAAATCTACCCAGCCCGCACTTCCACCCGGCATTCCGAAAAAGTCGGCGCGCGCCCAAGATCAGCAAACCGCGCACTGTTCACCGCATTCACCGTCGATCCGCCGATGCTCGTGCTGGCCCAATGGCCGAGCGGCGAGGCGAGCACGCCGGGCATGAGGTCTTCGGTCACTTTGGCAAGGGCGCGGAAGCGGCCGGTATCGTTAAACACTTCCACCGTCCCGCCATCGACAATCTTGCGTGCTTGCGCGTCGTTCGGATGAATCATCACGTACTGATCGCCGGCGTGGTCGAGTTGGCGCGCAATGTTGGCGTAGCCTGAATTAAGGAACGAGTGATTTTTCGGCGAGATGATGTTGAGCGGATATTTCGCGTCGTTTTCGTATTCCACATAGCCGGGCAGCGGGTCCACCGGCGAGCCGTCCTGATGGTCGTTCGATCCTTGG
>JANOLP010000323.1:0-4720 GCA_031419835.1 Pseudomonadota bacterium
CAAGACGCGGAAAACAATGCCGATAAGCTCGTGCCCGAAGGCGTGGAAGGCCGTGTGCCGTACAAAGGCTCGGTCATCGGCGTGATCCAGCAATTGATGGGTGGATTGCGTTCCAGCATGGGCTATCTGGGTTGCCCGACGATCGAAGATTTGCGCAGCAAAGCGGAATTTGTTGAAATCACCTCGGCCGGCATTCGCGAATCCCATGTGCACGATGTGCAGATTACTAAGGAAGCGCCTAACTATCGCGTGGAGTGAAGTAGGGGCTTGGGATTAGGGGCTAGGGACTAGGTTGGCTGCGATTAAAAGTTTTCGGGATTTGAAAGTTTGGGAGGCTGCAATTTCGTTAGCGGAGGATGTTTATAACGTTTCGAGCGTGTTCCCAAAATCAGAAACCTATGGTTTGACTCAGCAGTTGCGCCGGGCTGCGGTATCGATACCGTCAAATATTGCCGAAGGTCACGCTCGAACCTCAAGCAAAGAGTTTTTGTACTTTATATCTATTGCATTTGGTTCGCTCGCGGAGGTTGAAACCCAGTTAATTCTGGCAATGCGGCTGGGTCACGTAACGCAAGAAAAACAAGATTTACTATTGGCTAGTTGTGGTGATGTTGGCCGCATGCTTCGAGGTTTACAAAATGCAATCTCGCGAAAACTAACCTAATCGCTAGCCCCTAATCCCCAGCCCCTAGCCTCTATGCATCGCATCCTAATCCTCGATTTCGGTTCCCAATACACCCAACTCATCGCCCGCCGTGTGCGCGAGTGCGGCGTGTATTGCGAGTTGCATCCTTACGATGTCAGCGAGCAATTCATCCGCGAATTCAATCCGCGCGGGGTGATTCTTTCCGGCGGCCCCGCATCAGTTACCGAAGACGAAACGCCGCGCGCGCCAGCGGTTGTGTTCGAGCTTGGCGTCCCCGTGCTCGGCATTTGTTACGGCATGCAAACCATGGCGGCGCAATTAGGCGGTAGCGTTGAAAACGGATTGGTTCGAGAATTCGGCTACGCGGAAATTCGAGCGCGCGGGCATTCCGAATTGCTGCGCGATATTCAAGACCGCGTCAACGAAGTCGGCCATGGCCTGCTTGATGTCTGGATGAGCCACGGCGATAAAGTAACCGAATTGCCACCCGGCTTCAAAGTAATCGCGAGCAATCCCGCCACGCCCATCGCCGGCATGGCCGATGAAGCGCGCAAATTTTACGCGTTGCAATTCCATCCCGAAGTCACGCATACCACGCAAGGTAAGTCGATTATTTCGCGCTTCGTCCATGGCATTTGCGATCTGAAATCCGATTGGAATATGCCGGACTACATTCCCAATGCCGTCGCGCGCATTCGCGAGCAGGTCGGCAATGAGGAAGTCATTTTAGGATTATCCGGCGGCGTGGATTCGTCCGTTGCTGCGGCGCTCATACATCGCGCCATCGGCGATCAGTTAACTTGCGTATTTGTCGACAACGGTTTGCTGAGATTGAACGAAGGCACGCAAGTCATGGATTCCTTCGGCCAGCATCTTGGCGTAAAAATTATTCACGTCGACGCGAGCGGAGATTTTCTTGGTAAGCTCGACGGTATCGACGATCCCGAACGCAAACGTAAAATAATCGGCGCGGAATTTGTTGAAGTTTTCCAGCGCGAAGCAAAGAAACTACCGAACGCAAAATGGCTTGCGCAGGGTACGATTTATCCAGATGTAATCGAATCCGCCGGCGCCAAAACCAAGAAAGCGCACAACATAAAATCGCACCACAACGTTGGCGGCCTACCCGAGACGTTGCATTTAAAATTGCTCGAACCGTTGCGCGAATTGTTCAAAGACGAAGTGCGCGAACTCGGCGTTGCGCTAGGGCTTGCTCGCGAGTTGGTGTATCGCCATCCATTTCCGGGCCCTGGCCTTGGCGTGCGAATTTTAGGCGAAGTGAGAAAAGATTACGCCGATTTACTACGCGGTGCAGACGCGATATTCATCGAAGAATTGCGCTCCGCCGGCTGGTACGACAAAGTCGCCCAAGCATTTGCGGTGTTTTTACCAGTGCGCTCAGTCGGCGTGATGGGCGACGGCCGCACATATGAACACGTTGTCGCACTGCGCGCCGTCGTGACCACGGATTTTATGACCGCTCATTGGGCGGAATTGCCGTACGACTTACTCGGTAAAGTATCGAACCGCATCATCAACGAAGTGCGCGGCATTAATCGCGTGGTGTACGACATTTCCGGTAAGCCGCCGGCTACGATTGAGTGGGAATGAGTCGCTGAATGGCGTAAGGCGTTGAGTCGCAATGAGCGAATACCAGTACTACGAATTCGTCGCAATTGACGAATCACTGTCTAAGAAGCAGATGGCGGAATTGCGCTCGTGCTCTTCTCGCGCCAACATTACACCGACTAGCTTCGTTAATGATTACCGGTGGGGCGATCTTTAGGCTGATCCGGTTGACTGGATGTGGCGCTATTTTGATGCGCATGTCTATGTCGCCAATTGGTGTACTTGCCTACTTTACCTTCGCGTCCCGATAAGTACATTGGAAGCCAAAACGTTGCAAGCCTTCAAAACCAAAACCGTCTTTGTGGTTAAGCAAACGAAGACCCATTGGCTGCTTGAATGGACGCTGCGCGAGAGTGACAACTATGATCGCTTTGCCGACGAGGATGGGCAAAGTTGGATGGGTAGATTGGTTCCGCTACGCGACGAATTGTTGCGCGGCGATTTGCGTGCACTCTATCTCGGCTGGCTGGCCGGCGTCAGCACTGGCGATGTTGACGAGAGTGTCTTTGAGCCCCCGGCGCCGGATGGTCTTTCCAGACTAACTGCTGCACAACAAGCGCTGGCAGAATTTCTCGAGATCGATACGGATTTGCTAACCGCCGCCGCACTATCTGATCGGCAAGATTCAAAGATTGATTGCACGAGCAAAGCGGAAATGGATATCTGGATCGCTGCACTTCCAGCGAAAGAGCAGGCCACGATGCTTACGCTGCTGCTGACTGGAGACGCGCAGCAGGCCGAGCGCAAATTGAAATTACGTTTCCTCGCGTGGCAGCGCGAACAACAACCGAATGATAAATCGGAAACGCAGCGCCGTACGGTCGCGGAGCTTCACAGGCTAGCGGCCACCGCTGCCGAACTGAGGGAAAAGCATGACGCAGTCCAGCGCAAAAAAAGAGAAGCCGAGCGACAAGCCAAGCGGGAAACCTACCTGCGCACGATTGCCGCCGACTTTGATCGCTGTTGGCAAGCTGCAGACAAACTGGTTGAGCGCAGCATTGCCTCGGCTTATGACGAAGTTAAGCAAGGGCTGGTCGATTTATCCGAAGCCTATGTGCTTTGTGCGACGCAATCTGAATTCGATCGAAAATTGATTCAGTTCATGACGCGGTATGGAAAACGCGGCGCGTTGGTTCGGCGCCTCGTTGAGGCTGGGCTTTGGAAGAAATCGTAGCAATAACTATGGGTGAGAAAGCGAATGGCAGCTAAGCGCAGCGCGAAATATCTGGATAAACTCATCGAAGAAGCGACGACCGACGCCTACAACGAGTCAGAGCAGGCGGGTGGCTTCCTTGTCATGATTGAAGAAAATCTTTCGCTGCCGTTTGTGACTCAGCTACTTGGCCAGATAGTGACGGTGGTTAAAGTTGATATCACAGACCGTGATCAAATCGTCGCAATTTGTTCGCATGGAAGGTCGACTCAAGTGATTCCGATTCTTGATCTACCGATGCCGGATTCTGCGCCGGAGGGCGCGGAATGGATCGATGCTTACCGGCGTTGGCGTGGGAATGGATGAAATTAAGATAATGCTCGAAGAGGCGCACGAATACTGCCTCTCCAGGCATGCCGTGCCACGTGCTAAGCAGAACGCGGTGCCTGGCTTTGCCCTATTTCATTTCGAATATTAGTTATTGATATCTGCGATAATCAACTTTATCGCAGCGTGGTTGTTTCTGCTTGGATCGAATTTCGAATGGCGCAAACTGAGTAACGCATCGTGTATATTCCAGAACATTTTTTACAAGAAGACCACGCGCTTTTGCTTGACCTCATGCGCGCGGATAGTTTCGCTCTGTTGATTAGCGTCGGACTTGATGGTGATCCGTTCGTCACGCACTTGCCTATGATTATCCGCGATGGCGCGGAAAGTTTGGTTATTGAAGGACACATGGCGCGCGCCAATCCCCATTGGCAATATTTGGAAAAGTCACCCGCTGCGCTGATTGTGTTCGCTGGTCCTCACGCCTATGTATCGCCGTCGCTATATGAGAGTAAAGAGAACGTACCGACGTGGAATTACATCGCGGTGCACGCCTATGGTGCGGTAAAAATTATTCACGATTTGTCGGTAAAACATAAAGCGCAAGAACGCTTGATCGATGCGCTGGAGCCGGCCTACCAACCGCAGTTCGAACAATTAAACGCCAATTATGTGCACGGCCGCATGAGTGCGATCGTCGCATTCGAAATGCCAGTCGAGCGCCTGGAGGGTAAATTTAAATTGAGCCAAAATCGGCCGATGGTCGATCGCCATACCGTCGTAAATTCGTTGGCCAAAGGCAACGATCAACAGCGCGCCATAGCTTCTTGGATGCAGCGCGTATCGTTGAAGGAATAGATGAAACCGCAATCTGCCATGCAAGCCGAGCTCGACGCGAGGTTTATGCAAGAGGCCCTGCACCTCGCTGCCCAAGCCGGCGCGAGTGGCGAAGTGCCCGTTGG